>CAYZAE010000243.1:0-8620 GCA_964476125.1 uncultured Verrucomicrobiota bacterium
CCCGCGATCGTCACCAGCGCCGCCAGCGGTTTGAACCGGCTTTGCGTGAGCACGGTCACAAAACACAGCGCCGTACCCACGTTGAGCAGGATCAGGGACTGCCAGGCCCGCCGGGGACGTTGCACCTCGCCAATCACGAACATCGGCACCAGCCGGTACGCCACCGCGCAGGTCAGCAGAACGAAGATCCCCAGCAGACCAAGATGCGCATGGGCATGCATCACCGCCAGCGGCTCGAATCGCGCCAGATACGTCTGGGTCGCCTGCAAACCCTGCAAGGCCGCCGCCAGAATCGGATTCACCCCGGGGCGCTCCGTCAGTTCATAGGTGCTCTTGGCCGCCGACAACGCCAGCCCCGCCACCACCGTTGATCCCAGCCAGAACAACATCGACGCCACCCCGAATGACACCACCGTCCAACCCCGCACCCGCCAGAGAGTCCGGACCACGTTCCAGACCAGAAACCCCACTCCCAGCGCCAGTCCCGACCCGAAGTGGCCCACCTGCTTCATGTCCCACACCCAGAACATCCAGACCATGCCCGCCACGCTCACCAGATGGATCCCGAAATGCCATTTCGCCAGGCGCTCACTGTGGAGCTGCGTCTCCAGCACGATCGGAACGAGCTGATACATCGCGCCACTCACCACCGACAGCAGGAACCCCAGCACGAACAGGTGCGTGATCGCGACGATGTGCTGGTTGTAATGGTACGCCGACAGCAGGTCCGGCCGAACCAGCAGCATCCCCACTCCCAGCACCAGCGACGCCACCCCGGTCAGAACGAACCGCAAAGGCAGGGTCACATCCGGGATCGCGCCGTCCAGGCGGGGACCCGCCGACGCCGCTGCGGATGGGGAAGCGGATCCGGATGCCGTTGTTGCCGGCCGTTCAGGAGGCACGACGGATGTGCGTGAGGAATCCGTGGTCATGGTCGGGGCAAGGTTGGGTGTGGCTCGCGTATCCCCGCTCCGCCAGCAGGGTGTGCAGATGAACCGGGTTGCGATCGGTCCGCGCCCGGATCTCCCCATCCGGCGGCAGGCTGTCCAGCGCCTCGAGAATCAGCACCAGCGGTTGCGGAGGTTCCAACCCCCGGGCGTCGAGTTCCACCACTCCGGCGTCCTGCATGGAACCAATCCTGCCGCGTCGCACGCTTCCTGGCGTTGACCCGCGTCAATCCCCCGCCAGGGAACCCCGCGCGACCCAGGATTTCCATCCCCGCCGATCCTCCACCGCGCTCCAGCACCCCAACCGCCACGCCACGCCACGCCACGCCGCGACTTACTTCTTTCGCGGATGGAACAATTCATCCCCCGAAAGACCGGTGATTCGCTCCAGCCCTTTGATGAGCTGCCACATGCCGTACATCATCATGGCCATCGACGGGATCACGATCACCGGATAACTCAGGGCCGTCAGACGTCCAAGTTCCTCCGAAAATGCAGTGGTTCCCGACGGACTCTTCAGGATCCACAGCGCCAACACGAAGTTGAGGACCGCGCTGATCACGAACGAACCCGCAATGATCCAGGACACCCGGTCCAGCAGACGGTCGAACTCGGGACGTTTGCCAGCGCTGTCCAGGGACTGGTCCACCTTCGGCATGTTCAGGATCTGCTCGTTGCAGACCAGCGTCTTCACCAGGGGCTGGCGCGTCTTCTGGGTCAGCCGGATGGCTGCCCCCAGGATCATCGGAACTGCCGCCTCCTTCACCGCGAACCAGAACCCGGAAAGCTTCATCAGCCCCAGCCCGCCCGTCAGCGCCGTGCTCAGCACCCCGATCACCGAGAAGACATTCCACTTCCGCCGCGCGATCAGATCATAAACGCCGTAACCCAGCGGCAGACTCAGCGCCAGCATCAACGCCCAGGTGGGTCCAAGGCGTGACTCCTTGCTCATCGTGCTCAACACGATCGCAGGGAACACGGCATTGCAAATCAGGTTGAGCCACAGATTCTCCTGCTTGGGTGGCGCAGACTCCTTGTCCTGACGGTTACCAGCCGACGACAGCTTTTCCATGCATTCAAGAGTAACAGGCGACCCCAACCCTCCGGCACCCCACAGCAAGGATGCAAGCCTGTTGTGTAAGTGGATTTCCCTACGTAATCCCACCAGCGAAGGAAGCCGTGTGGAGTGGGTCTGGCGTCTGGGGTCTGGCGTCTGGGGTCGTGGGTCGTGGGTCGTGGGTCGTGGCCCAGATCTCGAACTGTAGACCTATCCTCGCTGCCCTCCCAGACCCCAGAAGCCAGACGCCAGACCCCAGACGCATTTCCCCCCGAACTCCGATCTCCGATCTCCGATCTCCGGCCCCCCAGCCCCCAGCCCACAGACGCCAGACGCCAAACCTTCCCACGACCCACGACCCACGACCTTCGACCTTCGACCCACGACCTTCGAGGAGGGACTTGTCCCCGCTCGCCCGGCGCAGTCTCATCGGGCATGTCCTCATCCCTTGCCGGCGTTGCGTCCGTGGCCACCCTGGGTTTTGCCCTGGCCTCGGGGGCTGCTGAGAAAACTGTTTCCCCAACAGCCCCTGCGCTCACCCACCTTCCCGTCTACTTCGGCACCTACACCGGAGGCAAAAGCCAGGGCATTTACGCCAGCCGACTCGACCTCGCCACCGGTAAACTCGAGCCGGCCCGCCTTGTCGCCCAGACCCCCAGCCCCTCGTTCCTGGCTTTCCGTCCCGACGGCCGGTTCCTCTACGCCGTCAACGAACTCGACCGCTTCAGCAACGAGAAGAACGCCGGCAGCGTTTCCTCCTTCGCCATCGCGCCCGACACCGGCGACCTCACCTTCCTCAACAGCCAGAGTTCCAAGGGGGCGCACCCTTGCCACCTCAGCGTCGATCGCACCGGGAAATGGGTGCTCGTCGCCAACTACTCCGGTGGCAACCTCGCCGTCCTTCCCATCCAGAACGACGGTTCCCTTGGGCCCAACGTCCAGGTCGTCCGCCATGAAGGTTGGAGCACCAACTCCCAACGACAAAACGAGCCCCACGCCCACTCCATCAACCTCGATGCCTCGAACAAGATCGCCGTCGCCGCCGATCTCGGGATCGACAAGCTCTTGATCTACGATTTCAACGCCGAGACCGGACAGTTGTCGGCGAACGACACCCCGGCGGTCCGGGCTGAATCGGGCTCGGGCCCCCGACACTTTGCCTTCCATCCCGAGGGCAAGCGCGCGTTCGTCATCAACGAACTCAGTTCCACGCTCACTTCCCTGACCTACGACCCCAAGAAGGCCGTGTTCACGGAAGGCTTCTCCATTTCCACACTGCCCGGCGGGAAGCCCGTCCCCGGAAATTCCACCGCGGAAGTCCAGGTCCATCCCTCCGGCAAGTTCGTGTATGGGTCCAACCGTGGACACAACAGCATCGCCGTCTTCAAGGTGGAGCGGCGCGGCAAGCTGACCCTGTTGGAGAACGAGCCCACCCAGGGAAAGACCCCGCGCAATTTCGGCATCGACCCCACCGGCCAGTGGCTGCTTGCGGCCAACCAGGATTCCGATTCCGTGGTCGTGTTCCGCATCGACCCCAAGACCGGGATGCTGGAGCCGACGGGAAATTCCATCGAAGTCGGCAAACCCGTCTGCGTGAAGTTCCTGGCCCCGAAACCCTGAGTCGGCGGACCTGGGCGGGGGGCTGGGTAGGACGCCCGCTCCTGGGAGCGCCGGCGTCTCGCCGGCCCGATCGTCCGAGTGCGCTGGCATCCCGTCGACTTGCCCCAGCCGACGAGCCGCAGGGCAGGGGTGGAGGAAAGGCGGGGCGAGGGTTGGGCGGGGTGGAGCGAAACGAGACGAAACGAAACGCAATGGAGCAGGGAACTCCCGTTGCTCAGGCTTCTGGACTCCCGACTCCCGACTCCCGACTCCAAACTGGGATTTCGAAAGAAATCGAAACAGGTCTTGTCGAGGGAGGGGGGAGTTGCCTACGTTGTGGGTCGTGACGCGGGGTGGAGCAGCCCGGTAGCTCGTCAGGCTCATAACCTGAAGGTCCTAGGTTCAAATCCTAGCCCCGCAACCAATTTCCGTTGCACCGCAACGACTTAAGCCGCTGTAAATCAGCGGCTTATTTCATTTTCTGGCACGGTTTCTCGCTTCGACCCCCAAACGTGTTGCAACAGGTTCCAACAGGTTGCATCAGGTTCCATTACCAAATAATCGCCAAATAATTTGGCTCCTCTGAGGCATGACGGGATCGGGTTCAAGTCGGACTGAGGCAGGATTGAACTCGCGATCATCGAGGGGCTTGGCCACGTTCCGGGCGTGACGTTGCCTGGGATCGACATCGCCGTCATCGAGGAGCGGAAGGTCCTCGGCTACCTCCTGGCCACGGATCACCCCGAAGGCGCAGGCAAGGCGGCGTTCTTCGAGGCTCACGGCTTTCTGCGCGCTGACTGGCAGGCGTTGGCCGAAGCGCTGCGGGACCACGCTCGCCATAACGCGGTGGCGGAGGTCTCACACTCGCCCTACGGAACAAAGCACGCCGTGGACGGCCCCCTCCGGTCCCCCGATGGACGAGGGCCTATGGTTCGAGCCATCTGGATCGTGGACGCCGGAGCCGAGTTCCCAAGGCTGGTCACCGCCTACCCAATGGATGTATGAGTAATGCCATGATTCGGGAACACGACAGGGTCGTCTTGACGGCTCCCATTCCTGAGCGGGGACTGGAAACGGGCGACATCGGAGCCGTGGTCCACATCTACCCCGGCGGCGCGGCGTACGAGGTGGAGTTTGTGACGTTGGGCGGTCCCACCGCCGCCGTGGTCACGATTGCCGCAGGGCACGTCCGAGCGGTCACCAAGACCGAGATCCCCCACGCACGGGAACTGGCTCTCCCCTGAGAGAAAGCAGATCGCATGCGTACCAACGCCTGCCATCCGCGTCCTCAATGCGATAGTGGGAACCCTGGGTGGCGGGAAGCACGTCCGCGACTCCCATAACGACAGCACCCTCGCCCTGCCCACGACCTCCTTCCATGGATCGCTTCCGACACCGTGCTCGCCCAAGCGTACGCCTGGATCTGCCACGAGCGGAGCGAGTACTCCCCCAACAGCGATGTCTGGGACCTGCGCTGGCGCCGGGACGAGGTCCGGCTCCGGCTGCCGCGCGAACTCCTCGCCGGCACCTTCCGCTTCGGGGCGGTCCTCCACCGGTGCGTGCGCGGTTATATGAGCGATCTGTAAGAATTCGGTGCTTCGTTTCGTTCTCCAGATGTTGCGTTCTGGGACTATTCCAATCTTGAGGGAAGGAGGCGGGGTGCAGCTTGACCCGAGAGATCACCACGAGGGGCGGACCAGACCATGGCGGAACTGGGGCTGACCCTGCACCCGGACAAGACGTCCGTGGGGCGGGTGGAGCGGGGATTTGCTTTTCTGGGCTACCGCCTGGGCGGGGCGCGAGTGGAAGTGGCCCGCCCGGCGGTGGAACGGATGGCAGAGCGCGTGACCCGGCTTTATGAGCAAGGTGCGTCCGAAAGGCGCATCGGGGACTACGTGCGACGCTGGCTGAGATGGGTGAACGGCGGATGGAAGAGCGAAAACGACGAGAAGCACCACGAGCGGCGGGCTCGTGTGGGGGCGAGGGCGCAACCGATGGGGAAAGGAAAGTCGGAGTTGGAGGTCGGGATTCTCGGAGAAACCCCAAAAGCTGGGGGCTGGACTTAGGAGAAATTTTGGGTTGCCACGTGGGAGAGGGGACTGCTTTAATAGATCCCATTAGGCTACCCCGCCTAGTTGGAACACCTAAACCTCCCATACCTTCTCCTTGTCATGATGACCCTACCCGGCCGCCCGACGCGTCACGCACCTTCGGTATCCCTGAGCTCGTTCAAAAGCCACTGCTTCGCCGCGGTTGCCGCTGCTTCGCTTCTAGTCCCCGCCCTTCCGGCGAGCGCCATCAGCATTAGCCTTGTAGAAAGCTCAGCCACCCGGTTCGCGTTCGACGTCGTCTGGGGCGATTCCTCGTTTAGTCCCCCCTTGGACCACAACTTCTCCTTCCTACATACTTTGACGGCCGGTGATAATTTGGATCTCATCTTTATCGCGTCCTTCTCCCCCTTCTTTTCTGCCGGTAATAATTTTGATATAGACTTTGATTTTTCTGGCGCTCCCTCACGCGTTTTTGAAAGCGGGGATCTTAGGGGCTTTAACGGCATACAATCATTGGGTCTCCCTGGAAATTCCTATGGTGCTCGGTTCGTTTACGGGCAGCCTTTTCCAGTTGATCCCCCCACCGGAGTTCCCGACAACGGTGCGTCTGCCTTGCTGCTGACTGCCGGCCTTGCCGGGCTCAGCCTCCTCCGTCGGACCGTTGTTTGATTCGGGTGCGGGAATTGCTGGCCCCGACACGCTTTCCCTTGTTCGTCCTCGATACGAGCCTCTGAGCTCCTTGAACTGATCGTGGCCGTTGTGTCCCGGCTGGTTCGGCGCTCGTGTGGATCTCGTGTGCTGACTGCCGCGGTACCGGCTGCTGACAACCTAGGGGTTCGGGCTTACCGCCTGTGCCCCTCACGTTTAGCAGGCCGTTCAAAAAGTAGCCGCCGACGTGAGGAGGCGGACCAATCCCGTGAAAAGGCCAATGAATCACTGCCGCCGGTTTGATGGTTTCACGCCGCCCTCAGTTCTTTAACGGGCTGTTAGGTGGGCATGGCTTATTTTGGCCGTCGTATGGCGGATCGGTCCGTTCCCGCCTCTGCCCAGTTCGTCGGGCCTGAGGTTCCACCGCGCGGTTCGCCAACAAAGCTCGCGGCCGACAGGCCGCGAGCTTTTTGGCGGTTGTCAGGCCCCGCCCTTCACCGAGGTAGGGGTCAGTCCCGGTAATTGGCAATGTCTCACCACCTGTCATCACCGGAAGCGGAGGCAGTGGGAGACCATGCTCGCGCTCCCCATGGCCAAACGCCTGGCGATCCAGCAACTCCTTCCGAAACTCCGGGCCTCCCAGACACCACCTAAGCCTCACCGACTGGAACTCCTTCCCCTCCCCCCCACTGCGTCGCCGCTCCATCTCCTCCAACAACCGGCGCCGCCCCGCCTCGCTATCCCGGCAACCGGTGTCGTCGATTGAACCGGGAGGTGTAGATACCAAGGAATCATTTCATCCCGGCGACCAGATTGCCCCGGGGGGTCTCGACCACCCGATGGAAGTGATTATTCGTCAAACAGAGCGCATGGACCTGCCAACCGGTTTTCCCGCAAGCCTCCCCCATGGTATCCAGGAAACGCCGCCGATCTCCATCCTCCCTGAAGATCGCCTCCCGGCGGTCCCCCCGATTCATGACCTGGTAGATCGCTCCCGGATGCTCGACCCGCAACTCGCGTGGCATCCCCAACAGCGTCCCGGACACGCCATTTATTGCAAATGAGTGGGACTGACCCCTTTCACGGACCTGGCCACCCGTCCAACGGAGGGTCCCCCGCCCTGTGAGTCCGCCACGGCAACGACGGATTCCAGCGACTTCTGGCATCGCTCTTTCGCGTGCTTCGCATCCTCCGCGGTCCCTCCTCCGGGGATTCAGGTGGTGGGTCGGGGGAATGGGTATGGAAAGGGGCGGTGCGTCGCTCCGCGACGCGGATCGAAAACCCAAGCAAACCGTGGGCTGAAGCGCCACGGCTACCTTCGCTGGGTCGCTCCCCGACTCCTGAGAGACAGCCGCTCCCCAGGCCCGTAGGGCCGCCATGTCGGTAGCCCCCAAACGCCCCTACCCCCTCTCCAAGCCCCATCGGGGCGACACCGGACAAGACACGCCGCGACCCTGACCGGAATCCTTGCCCGGACCCGCGTCGCCGACGTCCGCGCCTTGGGGCTGTCGCGGGAGGATTGTGAAACCCTGCTCCACAAACTCGGGCAATCGGCGCGAATCGACGCCGTCGCGGTGTGAACCAACCCCAAAGCCCCTCAGGCTCATAACCTGAAGGTCCTAGGTTCAAATCCTAGCCCCGCAACCAATTTCCGAAAGAAGGACCTCCCTCCAGGAGGTCCTTTCTGCTTTAGCAAGCCAGCGATGGAAGTTCGTTCTGAATCTGACGAGGGGTACCGGGTCTACGTGCTTCGCAACGCCGAGGGTCGTCGCTACATCGGCGTGACGGACGACCTGAACCGCCGTTTAGTCCAACATAACCAAGGGGTTTCGAAGTGGACCCGGGGCAAAGGGCCTTGGCATCTGGAGTGGACGAGCACGCCGCGGAGCCTCGGCGACGCGCGTGCCCTGGAAAATCTCATGAAACGCCAGAAGGGCGGAGCCGGGTTGGAAACCTTGATGAGGGAACACCGCTCGTCAGGCTCATAATCCCGCGGCCGCGGGATCCGTAGGTTCAAATCCTAGCCCCGCAACCAATTTCAAGAGAAGACCTCCCGAACGGGAGGTCTTTTTGTTTGGCGAGATCACTACGCAGGGTGGGTCGGTGCACCACGAGGGGAAGTACCGGGTCTATGTGCTGAGGAATGCGGCGGGTCGCCGCTACATCGGCGTTACCGACGACGTCGACCGCCGCTTAGTCCAACATAATCAAGGGGTTTCGAGGTGGACCCGCGGGAGGGGACCTTGGAACCTGGAATGGTTATGCACGCCGCGGAGCCTCGGCGACGCGCGTGCCCTGGAAAATCTCATGAAACGCCA
>CAYZAE010000244.1:0-8475 GCA_964476125.1 uncultured Verrucomicrobiota bacterium
TTCACGCTCCCTTCGCCCCCAACCCCGGAACACCCACCCCCGTCCCTCCCGGCCCCCACCGTGAATCCAAAGCGGCGACTTGTCGCCGCACTCCACACTCCCGGCTCCCCATTCACTTCCCCCGATTGACCCGCCAGAGCAGCCAGGCACCCACGGACTGAAACAGCACGTTGGGCATCCAGACGATGACCCAGGCCGCGGCTTCAGGCTTGGTCTCCAGCGCCTGGGCGACGATCAGAAAGCCGTAGTAAAGGAGCACCAAGCCAATGGCCATGGCGATCCCGACGCTGGTCTCGCGCCGGTGCGCCCGCACCCCCAGGGGAACTCCGATCAGGGCGAAACCAAAGGTGGCAAAGCTGAATGCCGCCAACCGATGCAATTGAACGTCAATCGGCCCCACCTCCGCCGGTCCCATGCCGAGCTTGAGCAACTCCCGTCGCTCTCCCATCAGTTGCTGGAAGGTCATGTCGCTGTAAGCCGGCAATCCTCCCGGACCCAGGGCCGGAGGCAGTTTCATGGTGGCTTCCATGCCCCCCGTGCCGGGCTGCCAGGTGCCGCCTTCGCCTTCGCCTTGGCCCCCACCCTGCCCCTCTCCGGCGGGAGCATTGGTGTCCGCCACCGATCGCGGCACCCACTCCAGGATGCGCGCCTCCTCGAAGGTGACCTTGAGTTCGCGTTCCTCGGCGCGCATCTCGATCCGCGCCCGCGGCGCCCGCACATCACGCCACTTCCGGCCGTCGCGCAGCATGAAAAACAGCACGTCCTCCAGAACGTCGCCCTCCACGTGTCCCGCGTAGAGAACCACCCCCGGCGATTCGGTCAGGAAACGACCCGGAACAATCAGGTTGCGCGCCCGTTCCTGCGCGATTTCCCGGAACAGGTTCTTGTAGGCCACCCGGCAGCGGGGGGCGACATCCAGGTTCACCCAGGCGCACACGCCGCACAGCAGCAGGCTTAACAGGAGGGCGGGAACGGACAGCGAAATCAGGCCAATCCCGTTGGCTCGGGCCGCGGTGAGTTCCTGGTCGGCGCTCAGCCGCCCGTAAACCAGCAGGGCTGCCGTCAGCGCACCCATCGGCAGGGCGAAGGCCATGACGAACGGAATGAGCAGACCGATGCCGCGCAGAACGAGCCCCAGGGTCGCCTGGCCGGACATCAGCAGGCCCAGGATCTCCTTGAGAAGGTTTCCGAGCAGCAGCAGGCCGGTGCAGACAAGCACCGCCACCGCCACGGCGGCCACCATTTCACGAAAGATGTACCAATGAAGGGTTCTCATGCGGGCACCCTGCCCCGTACCTCGACCACCGACTCAACGACCGGCGGTTCCATGGCCCCAGTCTCCAAGCCCCGCATTCCACCCCGCAAGGCAAACCTCACCCAAGCCCCGGCCTTCGTTGCCACGCCGACCCAGGTGCTCTATCAAGTCCCCAGCCGCTTCAGGCGATCGCCCTCATGAACCCGCTCGAGCCCCCGGACAGCCACTTCTTCAATGCCGCCGTCGGCTGGCTCGAACTCGGCCTCACCCGGGATGCCATGACCGACTTCGCCCGGATCTCGCCCCCCGGCCGATTTCATCCCGACGCCCGCAGGCTCGAAAAGCTGCTGCTGCCTGCCCACTGGGAAACGCTTGCCGGCGAAAAGCGGTGGACCGAAGCGCTGGTCATCGCCTCCCGGCTGCTGGAGATCGATCGTGATCAGCCCACCGGCTGGATCAACCGCTCCTACACACTCCACGAATTGCAGCGGACGCAGGAAGCCCACGAAACCCTGCTCAAGGCCCTGCCTCTCTTCCCCACCCTCGGCATCATCCCCTACAATTTGGCCTGTTACGCGTGTCAGATGGGGAAAATGGACGAAGCCCGATCCTGGCTGCGGCAGGCGATGGAACAGGAAGGACGCGAACAGATCCTCAAACGGGCCAGGGACGACCGGGACCTGGTCGCCCTGCATGACGAACTCGGACTGCTTTAAGCGGAACGAGCCGGATCGAGTCCCGCGGTTTGGAACCGGCCCCGCGGTGTAGAACTGGAACCGCGACAAGCAAGGGGCCCTGTTAATGGGCCCGACGCCGCTGATAGGCGTGGGTCGAATGGCCGAAGTAAAGTTCCGCGGCTTCCATCAGGGTCTCGGAGAGGGTCGGGTGCGGGTGCACGCAATCGGCCAGATCACTGACCGTCGCCCCCATCTCCACGGCCACCACGCCTTCACCAATCAGTTCGCCAGCCCCATGCCCGACCAGGCCCACCCCCAGGATGCGTGCCGTGCCGGGCTCAATCACCAGCTTGGTCAGCCCGTCAGGCCGGTCAAAGGTCAGCGCCCGACCCGACGCGCCCCACGGAAACTTCGCCACCTCGACCTCAATGCCCTTGGCCTTGGCCTCGGCTTCCGTCAGACCGCACCACGCCAGTTCGGGTTCCGTGAACACCACCGCCGGCACCACGAAATTCCGGCTGGGCTCGGATTCCCCCGCAAGGGCGTTGACCGCCAGCCGGGCTTCCTTCGACGCCTTGTGCGCCAGCAGAAGACCACCCGCAATGTCGCCGATCGCGTAGATCGCGGGATCATCGGTGCGCAGCGAGGCATCGACCTTGATGAAGCCCTTCTCGTCCCGCTGCACCCGGGTGTTTTCCAGCCCGAGATCCGTGTCCATGGGACGCCGCCCCACAGCGACCAGAACGCGGTCGTAAAGTTCGTCGATCTTCTGACCGTCGTGCTCGATCACCACCCGGATCTGTTTTCCGACGGTGGACATCGAGGCCACCTTGGCCTTGAACCGGATGCTCTTGAACTTCTTCTGGGCCGCGTTCACCACCGGCTTCGCCAAATCCGGATCCGAACCCGCCAGCAGCGTGTCCATCGCCTCCACCACATGGACTTCGCTTCCCAGCAGGGCGTACACTGTCCCCAGTTCCATGCCGATGTAACCTCCCCCGATGACCAGCAGTCGGCCGGGGATGTCAGGCAGCTCAAGGGCCTCGGTCGAGGTCATGATCCGCGGATTACCGAGATCAAACGCCTTCGGCAGGGAAGGCACGGAACCGACCGAGATGATGGCCTGCTCGAAATTGAGATAGCGCTGTCCGTCCTTGGTCTCCACCCGAAGGGTGTGGCTGTCGTCGAAGTACGCCTTGCCGGCGATCACCTCCACCTGCCGCGCCTTGGCCAGCTGACCGATGCCACCCGTCAGCTTGTCCAGAATCCCGCTCTTCCAGCTCCTCAGCTTGTCGAGATCCACCGTCGGCGGCCCAAAGGAAATGCCGCGCGCTGCGGATTCGCGGGCTTCGGCGATCATCTTGGTCGCGTGCAGGAGGGCCTTCGAAGGAATGCAGCCGCGGTTGAGACAGACGCCTCCCAGGCGGTCCATCTCAATGAGCGTCACCTTCTTCCCAAGGTCCGCCGCATAAAACGCCGCTGCGTAGCCACCAGGCCCGCCGCCAATCACCACCAGTTCGGTCTTCGTCGGTTCCATCTTCGCAATTCGCTCTCGCCGGATTGTTGTGATCTCGGGATGTCACCACCCCGCCCCCACGTTGAATCGCTGTCTCGGTCGGATCAGTTCAGTTCAGTCCAGTTCCGATCGAATCAGATCTTCACGTCCTCGTCGCGGAAGGCCGCGAGCGCCGCCACCAGGTCCACCATGAACCGGGCCGCCGACCCGCCATCGATGAGGCGGTGATCGTAGCTCAGCGCCAGGGGAAGCATCGCTCGAATGACGACCTGTCCGTCGCGCACCACCGGCTTCTCCTGGGTCCGGCCCAGGCCCAGGATCGCCACCTCGGGTTTATTGATCACCGGCGTGAAATGGGCCCCGCCAATGCCGCCCTGGTTGGAAATGGTGAACGTTCCCCCCTGCATGTCCGCCAACCCCAGCTTGCGCTCCCGCGCCCTGGCGGCCAGTTCCTGCACGTCCTTCGACAACGTCGCCAGATCCTTCGTGTCCGCCTCCCGAATCACCGGCACCAGCAACCCGGCTTCGGTGTCCACCGCCAACCCAAGGTGCACGTACTCCTTGAAGACAATCTCCGAAGTCGCATCGTCGATGCTCGCGTTGAAGATCGGATGCTTCTTCAAGGTCGCCGCCACCGCCTTCAACACAAAGGAAGTCGGCGTCAGCTTCGCCCCCTTCGCCTCGTAGGCCCCCGCATGGCGCTTGCGCAACTCGTTCAATCCCGAGACATCCGCCTCGTCGAACTGCGTCACCGTCGGCAACGTCGTCGCACTCTCCACCATGCGCTCCGCAATGGTCTGCCGCAGCCGCGACATCGGCTTCCGCGTCACCGGCCCCCACTGCCCGAAATCAATCGAGACGGGCGCGGGCCGGACAGGTCCCGACGGCACGGGCGGGACCACCGCCTCCGCCGACATCACCACCTTGGGACGGAGCGCCTCCTGGCGCAGGCGGTCCACGTAGCCACGCAGATCGGTCACCGTGATCTGGCCGCTCTTTCCGGTGCCGACCACGAACCGCAAATCAATGCCCACGTCCCGAGCCACCCGCCGCACATAAGGTCCGGCGGCGGGATTCTCGTTTACGATCTCCTCGCGGAAGTCGGATTCCAGGGTTTGCGTCACCACCGCTGCGGCAGGTGCCACCACGGCGCGCGGTGCGACCGCGACAGCGACAGGAGCGGGTGCAGCTGCGGGCGCGGGCGCTTTGGCGCCTCCGCGAGTCTCCGCAGGCGCAGCCGGCTTCGAGGCCGCAGCCGGGGCCTCCGCCGCCCCTCCCGCCCCTTCGAGCACGAGGATGACCTGGCCCACCCCAAGCTTGTCCCCCTCCTTCACCGCGATCTTCCCGACGGTGCCGGCCGCCGGGGAGGGAATCGGGGACACGGCCTTGCCCGTCTCCAGTTCAATCAGGTTCTGCCCCTTTTTCACCACGGCACCGGGCTTGACCAGAATGCTGACAACAGTGCCGGAATCGGCGCCTTCTCCGAGATTGGGCAGTCTTACTTCCATACGAAATCGAGCCGTTACTTTGGAGACCCGTCACCGCGTGTGCCCAGCAGATTCTCGGTCCGCATCCCCTCGCGGCCGGCGGAAACGCTGGTGATTGTCCGCCCCGAACCGGCCGGAAGATGAGGCCTGTTACGCAAGACTCAAGTCTGCGCCCAAAACCGCCCGCAAAACCCGACCCAAAAATCGCAAAACAACTTATCCTAATCATTCGTCCAGATCGCAAAACCATCTCTAACTCGTTCCCCGCCAAAGACCCAAAACCGACACCAACCGACTGCAAGGGATCCGGGCGGGAGGAATTATTTTTTACCTTCAGCCCCCCCACTCCCCCACCCCAACGCTGCGGCACGCGCCTCCTCCAGCCCACATCCCGGGGATCCACCCCCCCAACCGCACCACGATTGAATCCGCCCCGGCCCCAAGGCAGCGTCTCGACCGCATGAAACATCAGGCCCGCGCCCGCGCGGTCTTCGACACCGAAATCGCCGCCCTCCGCGCGGTCCGCCGCCAGATCGATGACGCCTTCTCCCGCGCCGTCGAGAGTCTCATCGAATGCCTCACCCGCCGCGGCAAACTCGTCGTCGTCGGCATCGGCAAATCCGGCAATCTCGCCGGCAAAATCGCCGCCACCCTCACCAGCACCGGCACCACCAGCGTCGTGCTCAATGCCGTCGATGCCCTCCACGGCGATCTCGGCGTGATCAATGACGGCGATGTCGTCCTGGCCCTGAGCTATTCCGGGGAAACCGACGAACTGCTGCACTTGTTGCCGTCCTTGAAACGGCTCGCCTGGCGGATCATCGGAATGACCGGCTCCCCACGATCCACGCTGGGGAAGCACGCCGACATCGTGCTGAACTGCCGCGTTCCCCGCGAAGCCTGCCCCTTCAACCTCGCCCCCACGGCCAGCACCACCGCCATGCTGGCCCTGGGTGACGCTCTGGCCGTGGCGGTCATGGAGGCGCGCGGATTCAAGAAACCCGAGTACGCCCGGTTCCACCCCGCCGGCGCCATCGGCCGCGCCCTGCTGGTCAAGGTCGCCGACGTCATGCGCACCGGGCCCCGCAATCCCCTCTGCCCCGCCAACGCCTCCGTCCGCGACGCCCTGCTCGTCATGACCCGCGCCAAGGCCGGCTCCGTCTCCGTCACAAGCCCCAAAGGCCGGTTGGTCGGGGTGTTCACCGACGGCGACCTGCGCCGGTTGATGGGTCAGGGGGGCGATGGCGAAGTGATGGAACGAAAACTCGCCGAGGTCATGACCCGCAA
This sequence comes from uncultured Verrucomicrobiota bacterium, assembly GCA_964476125.1. Taxonomy (GTDB): domain Bacteria; phylum Verrucomicrobiota; class Verrucomicrobiia; order Limisphaerales; family CAIMTB01; genus CAIMTB01. The sequence continues at coordinate 6,223 of CAYZAE010000244.1, forward strand.
CCCGGTCACCGTCCGGGAGGACGCCCTGGCCGCCGAAGCGTTGCGGATCTTCAACGAACGGAACATCGACGACCTCATCGCCGTAAACGCCCGGCGTGAACCGGTCGGCGTCGTCGACCTTCAGGATCTTCCCCGGCTCAAGCTCGTTTGAGCGCCGGGTGGTATTCCTGAACGGTCCGAACCTCGTAACCCTGCTTCTGCAGTGCTGCGATCCCAAGCGCCGCGGCCCGCGCGCCCGAAAGCGTGGTCATGATCGGCGTCCCGGTCATCACCGCGGTCGTCCGGATCCGCACCTCGTCCGCCCTCGGATTCGCGCCACTCGGCGTGTTGATCACCATCTGGATCTCCTTGTTCTTCAGGAAATCCACCGCGTTGGGTCGTCCCTCGTTCAGCTTCGGAATCCGCTGAACCTTCAACCCCGCCTTCTCCAGCACCGAGGCCGTGCCTCCGGTGGAAATAAGCTCAAACCCAAGGTCGACAAACAGCTTCCCCACCTCGGCCACCGTGGTCTTGTGGGCGTCGCTGACACTGATGAACACGCGCCCCTTGAGCGGGAGCGATGAGTTTGCCGCCATCTGCGACTTCGCATAGGCCACGCCCAGGTCGGGATCCAGGCCCATGACCTCGCCCGTGGACCGCATTTCCGGGGAAAGAATGATGTCCTGGCCGAGAAACTTGTTGAACGGGAACACCGACTCCTTGACCGCCCAATACTTCGGCCAGATCTCCTTCGTGAACCCGAGTTCGACCAGCGACTTGCCGGCCATCACCTTCGCCGCGAGTTTCGCCAGCGGAACCCCGATGGCCTTCGACACGAACGGCACCGTGCGCGACGCCCGGGGATTCACCTCCAGGACATAGACCATGTCGCCCTTCACCGCGTACTGGACGTTCATCAGGCCGCTCACCCGCAGCTCCCGCGCCATGGCGTGGGTGTGCTTTCGAATGGTTTCGATCACGCCCGCCGACAACGTGTGCGGCGGCAGCACCATGGCCGCGTCCCCGGAATGCACGCCCGCGAACTCAATGTGCTCCAGCATCCCCCCGATCACGATCGTGCCCTGGCTCGAATCCTTGAAATTCCCGACGTCCGCGATGCAGTCGACGTCCACCTCGGTCGCGTCCTCCAGGAACTTGTCCACCAGGACCGGACGTTCCGGCGACGCCTCCACCGCAAACCGCATGTAATGCTGGAGTTCGGAGTCGGAGAAAACGATCTGCATGGCCCGCCCGCCCAGGACGAAGCTGGGCCGCACCAGCACCGGATAGCCCAGGCGCTTCGAGACCGCGAGGGCCTCGGCCTCGTTGGTTGCCAACCCGTTCGGCGGCTGGGGAATGCCCAAGCGATCGAGCATGGCCGCGAACATCTTGCGGTCTTCCGCCACCTCGATGCTTTGCGGCGTGGTGCCGATGACGTTCACCCCGTTCTTCTGCAGGCCCAACGCCAGGTTCAGGGGCGTCTGCCCGCCGAACTGCGCAATGGCCCCCCAGCACCCCTCCCGCTCGTAGATGTGCAGCACGTCCTCCAGCGTCAGCGGCTCAAAGAACAGCTTGTCGCTGGTGTCGTAATCCGTCGAAACGGTCTCCGGATTCGAGTTCACCATGATGGTCTCGAACCCGTCCTCCTTCAGCGCGAACGCCGCGTGCACACAGCAGTAATCAAACTCGATCCCCTGCCCGATCCGGTTCGGCCCCCCACCCAGGATCATCACCTTGCGGCGGTCGTTCCGCTTCACCTCGTCGTCCCCGCGGTCGTACGTCGAATAGTAGTACGGCGTATAGGCCTCGAACTCGGCCGCACAGGTGTCCACCAACCGAAAACTGGGCACCAAACCAAGGCGCTTGCGCAAGGCACGCACCTCGTCCTCGGTTTGGCCGGTCAAATGGGCGATCTGGCGATCGGAGAAGCCGAGCGATTTCGCCTCGGCAAGCAGTTCAGGATTCATCCAAGACGGTTCCGTTTCAGGTCCGCGAAGTAAGCCGGACCCCACGCCCCATGTCGACCGGGGATTTTCACCCCGGGGGGTCTGGCGTCTAGGGTCTGGCGTCTGGCGTCTGGGGTCTGGGGTCTGGCGTCTGGGGTCTGGGGTCTGGCGTCTGGGGTCTGGCGTCTGGCGTCTGGCGTCTAGGGGCTGGGGGGCGATCCGATCGACACACCACCTTCGACCAACGACCCACGACTCCGGGCGTCTGGCGAAGGTCGTGGGTCGAAGGTCGTGGGTCGAAGGTCGTGGGTCGAAGGTCGTGGGTCGA
>CAYZAE010000245.1:0-3728 GCA_964476125.1 uncultured Verrucomicrobiota bacterium
ATGGTAGCCAGGGGGCTTCAGCCCCTGGACCCGGTGGGAGTTTCGGGTGCGTCGCGGCGCGACGCCGGAATCGATTGCCTGCAATTCCTCATGAACCCTTCGATTCGCCTAGACCTCCCTTAAGGGTCGTACGTCGCTCCGCGACGCCATCCCAAAAACCCATGCATACCGTGGGCGTTGCCCACGGCTACCTTCCTCCTGTCGCTCCGCGACGCCTGAAGGTGGCCAAACTCCAGGGCGACCTCTCCCAGGGCGCCGCACCGCGGGTCGTGGCGAACGGGCCAAGCATACCAAGAACCTGTCCCTCTCTCGTGCGGCTGGAGTCCTTCCGAGGGAGAGGCGCTTCGGTCGTTCTTCGGTCGTTCAATGCCCGCTGACGGGCTTTTCCGCGATGATGCCCTTGTGGATCAGTTTCTCCAGTTTGGGGGAGATCACCGCGGAGCAGTACGAGTTCCGGCTCTTGTTCAGATTGTAGTAGTTCTGGTGGTAATCCTCGGCCGGGAAGAATTTCTTCAAGGTGGCGATCTCGGTCGCGATGGGTTTCTTGAAGTCTTTCTGGGCCAATTCCTTGGATTTCAAGGCGGCCTGCTTCTGCTCCTCGGTTTCGAAGAAGATCGCGGATCGATACTGGGTTCCGTAGTCGTTGCCCTGGTAGGGCGTGCCTTTGCGCATGAATTTCCCATGCACGAAGGCATCCCGGTCCAGCACGGTGGTCGGGTCGTGGGCGGCCCAGAAGACCTGAAGGAGTTTGTCGTAGCTCGTCCGGGCGGGGTCGAAGGTGATCTGGACCACCTCGGCGTGGCCGGTTTCGCCCGTGCAAACCTCCTCGTAAGTGGGCTTGGAAGAAGGACCTCCGGCATAACCGGACACGACTTTGGTGACGCCTTCGAGGCGTTGAAACACCGCCTCGATGCACCAGAAGCAGCCGCCACCGATCGTGATCCGTTCGGATTTGGCGGATGCGGGGGCTGGCGATGGGTCGGTCACGGGTGCTTTGGATTCGGGGGCTGCGCCGACGCCACAGGCTGCGACGAGGAAGGCAAGGGACAGGAGGCTGCACCAGGGTTTCACGGGCTTCAGGATAAGCAGAATCGGGGGCCCGGCAACCCGACGGTCGGGGTTTACGGTGGGGACAGGCTCTTTGGGAGGCCGTCTGAGTATGGAGTGCGGCAGCCCTCTGCCGCTTTGGAACAACCGCCTCCTCGCCCCTCAACCCCGGAACATCCACCCCGTCCCCCCTCCCGCCCCACCGCAAATCCAAAGCGGCAGAGGGCTGCCGCACTCGATACTCGGCGATAGGGGGACAGGCGATAGGGGGACAGGTCTTTGGTTGGTTGGGGATCCTCCCGGCAAAAGACCTGTCCCGCTGTTGGGGGGGGATGGCCTTCGATCGAGGCGCGTGGCCGGGGTGGGGGTGGGTTCGGGGAAGGGGACGGTTGTTTGAAAGCGGCAGAGGGCTGCCGCACTCCAGACTCGGCGATAGGGGGACAGGTCTTTGGTTGGTTGGGGATCCTCCCGGCAAAAGACCTGTCCCGCTGTTGGGGGGGGATGGCCTTCGATCGAGGCGCGTGGCCGGGGTGGGGGTGGGTTCGGGGAAGGGGACGGTTGTTTGAAAGCGGCAGGGGGCTGCCGCACTCCAAACGGCACAACGTAGGTGTTGCATGGGCGGGCGGATCGGCTTTCCTGACGGGCATGAAGCTGCTCGCCCCCTGGATCCTCATGGCTGCCGTTCTTTCCTCCCTTTCATCGATGGCGGCGGAACAGGCCGCCAGTGCGCCGGCGACCACGGCGCCCGCGACGGCGGCATCCGTGAAGTCCGGGACCAACGGAGTGGTCCGGTCGCTGTTCGACGGCAAGACCCTGAACGGGTGGGCGATCACGCCGTTTGCCGGAAAGGGCGAGGTGCGGGTGGAGAAGGGGGCGATCGCCCTGGATCAGGGTTACCTGACCGGGGTCCACTGGACCAACGCGCTGCCCAAGACGAACTACGAGCTTTCCCTCGAGGCGCGGCGCATGCAGGGCACGGACTTCTTCTGCGGACTGACCTTTCCCATCGCCGGCACCAACGTGAGCCTGATCGTGGGCGGCTGGGGCGGTGGAGTGGTCGGAATCTCGAACATCGATCACAACGATGCCTCGGGGAACGAAACCACCAAGTTCATGGGGTTCACCCGCGAACGCTGGTACGCCATCAAGGTCCGGGTCACCCCCGCCAAACTCGAGGCCTGGCTCGACAAGGAGAAGATCGTGGACGTGACGACCGAGGGAAAAACCTTCGGGCTGAGGTCGGGGCCGATCGAGGAAAGTGTTCCCCTGGGAATCTGCACCTACGAAACCTCCGCGGAGATCCGGAACATCGAAATTCAGGAACTCCCGCCGGTCCCGGCCAAACCCTAGTTCCGTCGCGGTCGTCGTCGCGGTCGTCGTCGCGGTCGCTTGCCCGCCTTCGTCCCCGTCTATTTCGCGGGCTTGCGGCTGACTTCAATGCGGTCCCCGGCCTGAAGCACGGGGTCCTTGGCGGGGTCGGGGTTGCGGAGCATTTCCTCGACGTTCAGCAGGCGCGTTTCGCGGTCGCTGCCGGAATCGAGGGTGGTCCGGTGGAGTTTGACCTGATCGAGACGGATCCGGTCGTTGGTGCTGATTCCGCTCTCCTTCAGGGCTTCGAGCAAGGTGATGGTCCGGCCTTCGGTCAGCGGAACCGTCTGATACGAAGCCCCGAAGATCACCACGTTCGGCAACGCCGCGCCCTGGCCTGACGTGGGGAAAAAACCCGGTCGGCTGGGGACCGTGCGAATCGAAGGAGGTCGGCCGGGGACGGAGATCTGCGCTTCTCTGGGAATCGCCACACCGGGAATCGCCACACCGGGAATGGCCACGCTGGCAGTCGGTGCCGTACCGGGCGCTGGAGGCACCGTGCCGGGAATGTTTCCAGGGACGGCACCGACACCCGCCGCCTCCGGGGTGGGTGCATTGGTTCCCTGGATCGCCGCCTGGGCCTGGGCGAGCAGACGCTTGATCTCGGACTCGGTGGGGGGAGGCGTCTCGCCTGAAAACCTGACCGTAGGAATGCGGGGACTGCTGTCCTGTCGGATCAGGATCCCCAGCTTGCCTTCGGGGACGAATTGCCTGAGTCGAAGCGTGGCCGCAGGCACATCCCCGAACCGATTGACGCGTCCGGGGTCGGCCTGGGCCTGGATCAGGCTTTTGACGACGCCGACACTCTGCCGGCTGCAGGCCTGATGGAGCGCGGTGTTGCCATGGGCGTCGCTGGCTTGGACATCCACGCCGGCGGCGATGAGCCAATCGGTGCCTTCGAGATTGCCATTGGCGGCGGCGACCATGAGGGGCGTCACTCCCTCGGAATCGGTGAGGTCGAAGCGGGCTCCGTGCTTCCGGAGAAGTTCGAATTCCTCCGGTCCCGCCCAAACGGCGAGATAGTGAGCGAGGCTGAAACCTTCCGAGCTGATCCGGTTGGGGTCGGCCCCCGCTTCCAGCAGGAGGCGGACAGAAGACCATCGAAGGGAGGAAACCGGATCGAGGTCTTCGGGAGGGGAAGCCTTCCCGGAACGGGGCCGACGAATCTGGCCGGGCGCGGCGAGTTCGTAGGGGAGCATGCCCATCCGGGATTCCAGGTTGGGATTTCCGCCGTGGGCCAGCACCCAGGGCAGCCAGTCTTTGCCGGACTCGCGACTCGCGACGGCGAGGTGGATGGGGCCGCCGTTCTGCCC
>CAYZAE010000245.1:3828-8333 GCA_964476125.1 uncultured Verrucomicrobiota bacterium
TTCCCGGGAGCGGCCAGGTTGGGATTGGCGCCCCGATCGAGCAGCAGACGCATCACCTCGAGTTTCCCGGCGAGGCACGCAGCGGCGAGAGGAGTTCCTTCGCCATCCAGGGCGTCAACTTTGGCGCCTTTGGCGACGAGCCATTCCACCAGGGACAGGTAACCCATCCGCGACACGGAGTGCAGGGGAGTACGGCCAGGTTTCCCAGGGACGTTTTTCTCGGTGGCGTTGACGTCCGCCCCCCGGGCGACGAGCAGTTCGGCCATGGCCTTGTGGCCGGCGGTCGCGGCGTAGTGAAGCGGCGTCAGGCCGTCCCTGCTTCGCACATCCACCTTGGCCCCGTGGTCCAGGAGGTATCGGGCCACGGACATCTGCCCCAGTTCCGCGGCTTCGTGGAGAGGGGCCTTGCCCTGCTTGGCCGGGGCATCGACCAGGTCGGGGCTGTTGGCGACCAGGCCCTGGATCCGGCGGATGGCTTCCGTCTCTGCGGCGGTCAGGGTCTCGTCGGTGCCGCCGTTGGAGGCGGAGGTGGAGGCGGATTTGGATTTGTCGAGGGCACCGCGCAGGGCGGCGAGGCGGGTTTCCTGACCGGCGAAGACGTCGTTCTTTTCCTGTTCCAGCTTGAGCTCGAAGACCCGGAGCTGGGCGGCGGCCGCTTTTACCTCGGGGTGTTCGGGCGCCAGGTTGGCCTTCAATTCCGCGATTCGCGCCTGGGCGTCGCTGACCTGCCGGCGGAGTTCCCGGATTCCCTGGCTGGCTTCGGGGAAGATGCTGAGCAGTCCCGATTCAATCTGCGAGGAGTCCAGTTTTCGCAGGGTGGCAAGCCGGCTTTCGAGCAAGGTCGTCTCACGGGCGAGTGAGTTGGCTTCGGAAGCCGAACTCGCCGAATCCACTTCGAGGCTGAGAAGTTCCCCGGCATCGGCGGCGCGGTCCAGGGCTTTGAGATTCTGGCGACTCAGCTGGGCGAGCGTGCCTTCGTCGGAGAATTCGCGGAGCAGACGCTGGTATTGAGCGACGGCGTCGTTGGTGCGCTGGAGCTTTCGATAGCACTCGGCCAGACGGAAGATGGAGCTGGCGGCGAGGCGCCGTTGTTCGTCGAGCGCCCGGACGACCTGTTCATAGCCGCGCATGGCCGCTTCGTAATCGCGCCGGCCTTCCTCGTCGAAGAGGGCTCGTTTGAACACGTCATCGATGTTTCCCACCGCCGGTGGGAGTGCGGCAGGAGACAGGGACGGCGACGTGGCGGCTTCGGTTTTCAGGGTCAGGGTCCCGATCCCGGGCGACACGGTCCCGAGAGCCGCGGCGAGGGCCAGCGATGAAAGCAGGGGTTTCCTCATACGCCCTCGAGGGTCGCTGGAAGCGGTGCGCGGTGTGTCATGGAATTGCAAGATTCGGACGCTCAATCCCCCGATTCGTCGAGCCTGAGTCGATAGCCGATTCCGTGAACCGTCCGGAGATAGCGTGGCTGGGCGGGGACGGCTTCCAGCTTGGCGCGGAGACCGGCCATGTGGTTGTCCACGGTGCGGGTCGTGGGAAAGGCGCTGAAACCCCAGACGACATCGAGAAACCGTTCGCGCGCGACCGGTTCGCCTTCGGCTTCGGCCAGGAGCCGAAGCATCGCGAATTCCTTGGCGGTAAGACGGAGTTCCTGTCCGGCGCGCGTGGCCGTTTGCCGCGCGAAATCGAGGGTGGTCTCACCCAGTTGCACCTGGAGCACGGACTTTCCGCCGCGCTGCGTCCGGCGCAGGAGGGCCCGGACCCGGGCGAGCAGTTCGTCGGTGCTGAACGGTTTCACCAGGTAGTCATCGGCGCCGGCATCCAGACCCGCGACCCGATCGTCGATCGCGCCCTTGGCGGTCAGCATCAGGATCGGCATGGAACATCCGACGCGCCGCAGTTCACTGGCGACGGCGAACCCGTCCAGCTTGGGCATCATCACATCCAGCAGGATGAGGTCGGGCTTTTCGGCAAGCGCGCGTTCCAGGCCTCCGGCTCCGTCGCTGGCGACAAGCACGCGGTAGCCGGCCGCGGTGAGGGTGTCCTCGAGGGCCCGGCGCATGGCGTATTCGTCCTCGATGATCAGGAGTCGCATGGTGTGGGCGTGAGCGTGGGCGTGGAGCTGGGGACGGGAAGAACGAGGGTGAAGGTCGCGCCTTGTCCGGGCTGGCTGACGAGGTCGATGCGACCTCCGTGGGCTTCGAGGATATGCCGGACGATGCTCAGGCCGATGCCGACGCCCTGGGTATCCCGGCGGAGTTCGGATCCGCGCCGGAAGAAGGGTTCGAAAATCCGTTCGTGATCGGCGGCGGGAATGCCGGGGCCGGAGTCGGTGACCGAGAGGCGGAGCTGCGAGAACGCGGTGGGGGAGCGGCCCTCAGTGAGCGGCGCCGGGTGGAGTTCGAGTTGGACGCGGATGCGGGCCCCTTCGGGCGAATGTTTGAGGGCGTTGTCGAGCAGGTTGAGCAGCGCCTGTTGCAGGGCGCGTCCATCGGCCGGCAATTCCAGAGGTGGGCCGGAGTCGGGAACGACCACTTCCAACCGCACCCCGCGTTCTTTCGCCAGGGGTTCGAAGGTCTCCACGGTGCGGTGAAGCAGGGCGTCGATCCGCGTGGGTTCGAACTCGTACTGCTTTCGTCCCTGCTCGATGCGCGAGAAATCCAGGACGTTCTCGACCAGGGAACCCAGTCGTCGCGTCTCCTGGCCGATCAGCCGGAAGTATTCCAGCCGTCGGTCGGCGTCGGTCACCGTGCCGCGTTCGAGGCCTTCGGCGAGCAGTCGGATGCTGCCCAGCGGGGCGCGCAGTTCGTGAGAGACGCTGGAGACGAAGTTCGATTTCTGAAGGTTGAGTTCGTGCTGTCGCACGAGCGAGCGATGCGTGGACACCACCGATCTCGCGGCCAGGAGAACGGCCGCCAGGAGCAGTCCCGCGAACAGCAGGGTCCGGCGTCGTTGTTGGGAAAAGAAACTCGCCGGATCCTGAAGTGACACGCCGAGAACCACCGGCAGTCCGCCGGGCGACGGCTTCTGGAGGGTCACGAGTTCGTCGGCCGGGAACCCCTGTTCCAAGGGGGGCGCGTTGGGCCCCTTAGGTGTTCCGCAGCGGGCCCGGACATCGCGTTCACCGATTCGCCAGCGGACCAGGAATTCCCCGCGAGGGTCGGCCTCGCGGATCGAGGATTCGAGTTTCGCGACGATCTGGTTGGAGGAAAACAGCTGGAAGGTTCGGGTTGGTGCGGGTGCGGGTGCGGGCTCGGGGCGGGGCGGGGACGTGTCCCCGAAGCCTTCGAGCGCCAGCCAGTCGTTGGTGGCGTTGTGCAGCCAGAAGGCCGTGGGCCAGCGGGATCCCGCCGTCTGTTGCCGGAGAGCCAGGGCGTACAATTGTCGTGCGCGCTCCGGCTGCCGGTGGATGGCTTCCAGGTCGGACAGTTCAAGCGGTGGTGGGTTGGTTCGACGCGCCAGGAGCTCCGGCAGCAAGGGGCGCAGGGTCTGGAAGAAATCTTCGGCGAACGGTCCTGGCGCCTCCGCGACTCGCCGGATGAGGAGCTCGGGTTGATGGACCCAGGATTTTGGCAGGAGCGCGGCCTGTCCGGTGGCGGCGTGGAGGGTTCGCAGGGCGGACAGCTGCACGAGGGACAGCCCGGCCTCCGTGGTGTCCGATTCGCGAGCGGTCTCGAAGACCTTCTGAAATTCCGGGATCAGGTCGTTGGTGCGTCCCGCCCGCTCCAGGGCGAGAGCGCGTTCGAACAGCACCCGAGCCCGATCGTGGCTGGGCCAACCCACCGGAAGCTCCCGGGCTTCCTTGGATTGCGAACCGCCGGCAGCTTGCGTTTCGAGGCGCTGGAGAAGTCGGTCGTAGGCCTCAAGGGCCTCCCTGACGGCTCCGGCGTCCAGAGCGTTCGCAGCGGCGTTCCAGTCGGGGTCCCGGTTCCGTTGGGAGTTTGTGTCGTTACTCGAAACAACCGGCGGCCAGGGAATGGGGAGCGGATGGAGGAGTTCGTTGGAGGGGCCGAGCGTAAAGGCGACGGGTGAGATGGAAACATCGGGGCGCGCGGTCGGGCTCGGGCTGGGTGGGAGCCTGCTTCCAACTTCTCCATCCAGGAACGCGCCGATTCGGCGGTGAGCGATTTCGGCAAGGTCTCCGGCACGCCGTGCGGCGTCGGCGCGGGCGGCGCGATGATCGCGGGCGAGGGCGAAGCCGGCGATAAGCGCCAGGAGCACCGTGGGCCCGAGCCAGCGAATGGCGAGGGGAGCCAGTCGCGGGGGCGCGGAGGCGGGTGTCGCCGTCGTCCGTGAACTGGAGGAGCCCGGGTTCATGCCCGGATGAAATTGACGCCTGGTTCGGGACGGGATGTCACGGATTTGCAAAGCGTGGGGTGACGCTGGAGTTTGGACATTCTCGCCAACGCACAGAAGTCGCGGAGCGACGGGACGATGGTAGCCAGGGGGCTTTAGCCCCTGGACCCGGTGCGAATTTCGGGTGCGTCGCGGAGCGACGCCGGAATTGT
>CAYZAE010000246.1:0-8233 GCA_964476125.1 uncultured Verrucomicrobiota bacterium
ACGGCCGGTGGCCGACGCAGATCCTGGTGGCCACGGTTTTTCTGGGGGCGCTGGTTCCGCCGGCGCTGGCGGGCGTGGTGGCGGCGGCGGCGGTTTTGGGGGTGGCCCTGCTGGGGGTGGCGTTGAGTTTCGCGGTGTCGTGGGGATTGTCGAAGACCCTGCTTCGGGGGGAAGCCTCGGCGTTCAGCCTGGAGCTGCCGCCCTACCGGCCGCCGCGATTCTGGCGGACCTTTTACACCTCGTTGATTGACCGGACGCTGTTCGTGCTCTGGCGGGCGATCGTGTTCGCGGTGCCGGCGGGCATAGCGATCTGGTGCGTGGCCAACATCGATTTCGGCGGCCGGCCGGTGGCGCTCTGGATCATGGAGGCGCTTGAGCCCCTGGCGTGGCTGATGGGTCTGACCGGGGTGATCCTGCTCGCGTACATCATCGCCATTCCGGCGAATGAAATCGTGATCCCTTCGATTCTCATGCTCACCGTGCTGGTGACGGGCATGACGGAGCTCGGGCAGGGAGCCGGGGTGATGTTCGAAGCCGGGGACAGCGTGCTGAAGCAGCTCCTTACGGCGGGGGGATGGACGACGTTGACGGCGGTTTGCCTGATGCTGTTCAGCCTCTGTCACAACCCCTGCTCAACGACGCTGTACACGATCTACAAGGAGACCGGGAGCCTGCGCTGGACGATCTGGTCCGCCGCCATCCCGCTGGTGCTCGGTTTCGTCCTCTGCGCGGGAACCGCCGCCGTCTGGCGGTTGTTCACCTGAGCCGGCGGGGGGGCCGGCGGGGCTGGCTGGGTCTGGGGTTTGGCGTCTGGGGTTCGGAGATCGGAGTTCGGGGCTCCCGACTCCCGACTCCCACCTCCCCACTCATCAGAGGCCGAGTTGGGAACGAACGGCTTGGGCGATGGCGAGGAAGGCGCGGGCGGGGGCGCTGTCGGGGGCTCCGGCGACCACAGGAATGCCGGCGTCGCCGCCGGCGCGGATCTCGGTGAAGAGGGGGACTTCGCCGAGGAACGGGGCGCCCAGGCGGGTGGCTTCGCGGGAGCCGCCGCCGTGGCCGAAGATTTCCACGCGCGAACCGTCGGGAGCGGTGAAGTAGCTCATGTTTTCGACGAGCCCGAGGATGGGCACGTTGAGTTTTTGGAACATGGCGATGCCCTTGCGCACCACGCCGAGGGAGGCTTCCTGGGGGGTGGTGACGACGACGCCGCCGTCGAGGGGGACGGTCTGGCAGAGGGTGAGCTGGGCGTCCCCGGTGCCGGGGGGAAGATCGACGAGCAATGCGTCGAGATCGCTCCAGTCGGTCTGCATAAGGAACTGCTGGATCGTTTTGACGATCATGGGGCCGCGCCAGATCACGGGTTGATCGTCGTCGATGAGGACCCCGGGGCTCATCAGTTTGACGCCGTGGCGGGTGGGTGGGAGGAGCTTCTCGGCGCTGCTGACTTCGGGCCGTTCGCGGCAGCCCATCATCAGGGGGATGCTTGGCCCGTAGATGTCGCAGTCGAGCAGGCCGGTGCGCAGGCCGAGGTGTTGGAAGGCGCAGGCGAGATTGGCGGAGACGGTTGATTTGCCGACGCCGCCCTTGCCGCTGGCGATGGCGATGACGCGTTTGACGCCGGGCACGCGATTCTGGTTGGACCAGGGATTGGCGCCTCCCTGGGCGGGAGCTCCCGCGGGCGCTCCGCTGGTTGCAGGCGCGCCGGCAGGACGGTTCCCCAGGCGCACTTCGACGAACGCACGTTCGACGCCGGGCAGGGTGCGCAGGGCGGATTCGGCTTCAGCCTTCAGCTGATTGGCAACCTCCTGATTCGACGTGGTGAGCTGGAGCACGGCCGTGGCCGAGCCGTTGGCGACGGCGGTGTCACGCACCAGGCCGAACGAGACGATGTCCCGGTTGAATCCGGGATACTTGATGGTCTTGAGCGCGGCGAGGACTTGCTCCTGGGAAATCATGCGGATCGATTATGGTGGAGGTTGGGGACGGGAGGAAGCAGGGAGTCGATTCGTCGGCAGGGCGGTGCGTCCGCAGTTTGTTGGTGGCGGAACTCGTCGCAGCGCGACGACATCACCAAATCGCGATGCCCAACGTCCACCGCCCGTTCAGCGCGGGCGGGGTTGTCGCAGCGCGACAACCTCTGCCAAGCACTGCCGATGAACCGCGGGTGAGGGCGGGCGGAGCCGGGGAAGGTGGAAGGGCCCGGGACGCGGGCGTCAGTGGGCTGCTTTGCCTGAGATGCTGGCGGCGTGGTCGGAGAAGGATTTTCCGCGGCCGGTGGGGGCGATGACGGAGTCGATGATCCCGCGCTGGAATTCCTCCCACATGGGGGACATGCCGCGGAGTTTGTCGACGATGGCGGCGAAGCGGTCGACCACGTAGTCGATGTCCTCGTCGGAGTTATCCTTGCCGAGGGTGAGGATGAGGTTGCCCTGGGCGAGGGCGTGGTCGAGGCCGATGGCGGCCAGCACGTGGGAGATTTTGAGCGACTTGCTGACGCAGCTGGAGCCGCTGGCCACGGCGATGCCGTTCACGTCGAGCAGAAGGAGCTGTCCTTCGCCCTCGATGAATTCGGTGCTGATGTTGAGATTGTTGCTGATGCGGTCCGGTCCGGGCTCGGGTCCGTTGAGCTTGACGTAGGGGATGCGGGATTTGAGCCCGTTCCACAACCGGTGCTGGAGTTTCGAGGTGTGGGCGATCCGCGAGTCCATGTCGCGCAGGGCGATTTCGGCGGCCACCCCGGCTCCCACGATGGCGGGGACGTTTTCCGTTCCGGCACGGCGTCCGCCTTCCTGAACGCCGCCGTGGAGAATGCTCACCATCCGGGCGCGCCGGTTGCGGTAGAGCACACCCACGCCCTTGGGTCCGTAGAAGCGGTGGGGGGACAGCGACATCAGGCTGGCCCCCAGTTTTTGGACGTCAGCGGGGTACCAACCGGCGGAGGTGTTGGCGTCGACGAACAGCGGGATTCCTTTTTCCGCGGCGATTTTTCCGATCTCGGCGACGGGTTGGATCGTGCCGATGTCGTGGTTCGCCAGCTGCACGCAGAGAAGGGTCGTTTTGTCGGTGATCGCTTCGCGGACTTTGTCGACGAGGATGCGGCCGTTGACGTCGACGGGGATGCGCGAGTGGGTGAAGCCCTCCTTTTCGAGGAACTCGAGGGAGTTCATCACCGCGGGATGTTCGACCTCGCTCCAGACGATGTGGTTACCGCGTCGTTTGTTGGCGTAGGCGACGCCTTTGACGGCCAGGTTGACGGCTTCGGTCCCGCAGGAGGTGAAGAAGATGTCGTCGGCGGATTCGGCGTTGATGAGGGCGCCGATCTGGGTGCGTGCGCGCGCCAGGGCGTCGCGGACCCGGAGCCCGTGCTGATGCAGGGACGAGGCGTTGCCATAGGCCTCCATGAAGAAGGGCTTCATGGCTTCGAACGCCTCGGGCAGCAGCGGCGTGGACGACAGATGATCGAGATAGACCTGGCGCATGGAGGGGGGTTGATCGGATCAGGCGGTGACCGTGTCGAGCTTGGCGGCGGCGGCGTGGACGGTTTCGGCCGCTTCGGGATGGCGCTTCACGTAGTCTTCGAGGGCGGCCTTGAGGGCTTCCTCGGCGAGGACGGAGCAGTGGATTTTGACCGGGGGCAGGCCGCCGAGGGCGTCGACCACTTCCTGGTTGGAGAAGGCGAGGGCTTCCTCGACGGTGCGGCCTTTGATGAGTTCGGTGGCCATGCTGGAGCTGGCGATGGCGGAGCCGCAGCCGAAGGTTTTGAAGCGGGCGTCGGTGATCCGGCCGTTTTCGACCTTGAGACTCATCTTCATGATGTCCCCGCAGGCGGCGGCACCCACTTCACCGATCCCATCGGCATCGGGCAGGTCGCCCATGTTGCGAGGGTTCATGAAGTGGTCCATGACGGTCTTGTTGTACAGCGTGTAGGTGTCGCTCATAAAAGGGGTTGGTTGGGTGGGTCGGTTCAGGTCAGAGGCTGGACGGGATGGTGGGACGCGGACGAAAGGAAATGGTTTGGGGAAGGATGTTTCCGGGGCCGGGGGCGGCGGCTGGGGTGCAGCCGTTGGTCGGTTTCTGGGGGAGCCGGGTCTTGGCGATGGCGTGACGTTGGGCGAGTTCGGCGAGGGTCATCTGTCCGAAGACTTCCTTGAGCCGGTCCTGGGCCTCTTCGAACAGTCCGCAGAGGGCGCAGCCCTCGCGTTTTTCGCAATCGGGAAGGTCCCCGAGGCAACGTTGCAGGGCGATCTTGCCGTCGATGGCCTCGATGACTTCGAGGATGGAGATGCGTTCGGCCGGACGGGCCAGGACGAAGCCGCCGCCGGCCCCGCGCTGGGATCGCAACAGTCCCGCTTTGGCGAGATCCTGAAAGATCTTGGCGAGAAAGCTCTTGGGGATGTCGCCGTCACGGCTCACTGCGTCGATCATGACCGGTTGCCCGGCCGGCTGCTGGGCCAGATGCAGCAGTCCGAGGACGCCATATTCGCCTGCGCGCGAGATTTGCATTCGGTGGGGGTGAATCGGACTAAATGCGTCCGATTGCTCCCCTTAGGTAGCAGTCTCGCCGGGTCTGTCAAACCCTTGGACAGATTTTGTGCATGCTCGGGTGGGAACAGTCTCCTGCGGGCGTGGGGGGCCTGCGACAACTAGGGGGTGGACGGGGGTACGGAATCGCGCAGGGGTTCCGGGCTCAGGTAGCGGATGCGCTTGGCGATGTCGGTGTTGATGGAGTGGTAGGGCTGGGAGAGGTTGCCGGGGGCGAAGAGGGTGCGTCGCATGTGTTCTGCGTCGTCCTCGCCGATGGCGGCGGTGAAGATCGGGAGGAGGTAATCGATGCCCAGACGGGAGGGTTGCATGAGTTTGGGGTCGTAGAGGGCGGGGTGCATGGATCGGGCGTGGATGAGCCCCCAGCGGTCGCGGAACCGGTTGGCATCGTAGCCTTGGACATGGAAGCCGCGGGCGGAACTGTATTGGAGAATGGCGACGGAGTTGTTGTGACCTTCGACGAGCAGGTTGACGGCTTCGGCACCGAGTTTTGCTGCGTGGAAGCGGTCGAAGAGGATGGGGCGTCCGCCGCGTTGGGTGTGGCCGACTTTACGGGTAAAGATGGCTTCGCGGGCGGAGTCGCCGCGTCGGTAGAGCTGGAAGTAGCGGTCCCCGATCATCTGGATCAGTTTGGCTCGCAGGGCGTCGGCGGCGCCGCTGAGCACGATGTTTCCGGCGGGGTCGGTGGATTTGGTTTCGGCGCCCAGTTCGCGCCCCTGGGCGTCGACGATTCCTTCGCCGCAGACGATGACGACGTTTTTCTGGAGGTCGTAGAGGTGTTTGACGCGGTCGACGACCTGTTCGATGTCCAGGGGATGTTCCGGGACGAGGATCATGTCGGGCTGGCCGTAGGCGGTGCCGAGGGCGATGTAGCCGGAGTGCCGGCCCATGACTTCGATGATGGCGATGCGGCGGTGGCTTTCGGCGGTGGTGCGGATGCGGTCGACGCCGGTGGCGGAGACGTAGACGGCGGTGGCGTAGCCTGGGGTGACGTAATTGATGATGTGATCGAGGTCGAAGACGGCGTTGCTTTGGGAGCGCTTATAGCGATGGCCGTGTCGGGTGGTGGGGTCGTTGACCCGCAGCCATTCGTCGGGTTCGTGGGGGTAGTTCAGTCCTAGATCGTTATCGATGGTCTTGGGAGCGAGGACGACGGGGAACCGCTCGGCGAGGGGTTGAAGCCCGTTGAGGGTGCCGTCGCCGCCGATGCAGATCAGACCTTCGATGCCCAGTTGGGCGATCCGGTCGGCGACCATGTTGAGGTCGGAGGTTTTTTCGGGGTCGACATAATCGCGTGAGGATCCGATGAGGGTGCCGCCCTTGGTGGGGTCGAGTTCGGGGATTTGGAGGTGGAGTGGGTTGAGGTGGACGTGGGGGACCCTGGGGTTGAAGAGGGAGTTGAACCCTTTGATGAGGCCGATCAGTTCGATGCGCAGTTGGTTGGCGCGGACAGCCGCTCCGTGGATGGTGGCGTTGAGGGCGGGAGTGTCGCCGCCTGCGGTGAGGATGCCGATGCGCTTCATGGGTGGGGTGGGGGGGTGGGTGCGGTGATACGGTCAGGGTGGCCGAAACGCGTCATGGGGGGATGGCGATATATGGCGACGGCGGGTGGGGGTGGCCGGTGTCAGTGGGGTTCGTGGGAATGGGCGATGCCGGAGGCATGCTGCCAGGCGTGGAGGATGTGGCGGACGATGTCGTCGATGCCGACGCCGTGTTTGACCTGGGCGAACACGAAGGGGCCGGTTCCCCGCATCTGGCGGGTGTCGCGGGCCATGACTTCGAGGTTGGCTCCGACGGCTGGGGCGAGGTCGGTTTTGTTGATGACGAGCAGGTCGCTTTGGGTGAGGCCGGGGCCGCCTTTGCGGGGGATTTTGTCGCCGCCGGCCACATCGATCACCTGGATGGTGAAGTCGGCCAGTTCGCGGCTGAAGCAGGCGGCGAGGTTGTCGCCACCCGACTCGATGAGGAGCATTTCGGCTTGGTGGAGCCGTTGAAGGTCTTCCAGCGCCTGGAGGTTGGCGGAGATGTCCTCGCGGATGGCCGCGTGCGGGCAGCCGCCGGTTTCGACGGCGCGGATGCGGTCGGCGGGGAGGGCTTGATGTCGGACCAGGAATTCGCCGTCCTCGCGGGTGAAGATGTCGTTGGTCACGGCGGCCACGCGAAGCCGGTCCCTGAGGGCGAGACAGAGTTGGAGCATGAGGGCGGTTTTGCCGGAGCCGACGGGTCCGCCGACGCCGACCGTGAAGGCCCTTTGGGAGAAGTCCCGGTCGAGGGGCAGTTCGCGATCATGGAAGTGCCCTGCATGATCGAGGTGTTCGTGGGTGTGGGGATGGGAGTGGCCGTGGCTGTGGCTGTGGCTGTGGCTGTGGGATGGATGCGGTTCGGACATGGGTAATCGGAAGCGGCCGGGGGGGGCCGGGACCGGTTCCGGGGCGATTCTAGCAGGCTTTGTGCCCAGTGCTACGGGCGGGCGGGCGGGGATGAGCGGCGGATCAGGAGCCCAGCGGAAAGCGGAGCATCGATTGGATGGCGGCGTTGGCCGGGACCAGGATGGCCTGTTGGAGTTGTTCGCGATCCGCGGGGGAAAGCGGGATGCTGAGACTGGCGGATTCGAGCAGGCTGTCGTGGGTGCGTTGGGCGTAATGCTGCAAGCCCTGGCGGAGGGGGAGGGAGAAGAGCGAGAGGAGAACGCCGTAGACCACGACGTGCCAGCCGGAGGCTTCGCCCTGATCAACGGCGGCCAGGAAGCGTTGCAGCGAACGGTCGCGGAGCGGGCGCAACCGGCGGAGTTGGATGCGCCCGACATGGCGGCTGGCTTCGGCGAACGCCCCCTTGCCGTAGCGGGGCGCCAGGCGGTGGTCGAGTTGGATCAGTTCCCGGACCTCCCCGCGCGCGGCGTGATGATAGGCGTCGCGAACGGCGGGAAGTTCGACCGGGAGGAGGAGGAGGTCGCGGAAACGTTCGAGAAAGAGCCGTACTCCGGTCGGATCGGTGGGACGGGAGGCGCTGACCAGTTCGGACAATGCGGCGAGGGAGGTCAGGCGGGACGGGGATCCGAGCGCATCGGCCAAGGGGGAGAGGTCCGCCGCCAGCGTGGCGCTGGAGGCGGGGGCTTGGGCGGAGCGGGCGGCGTCCATGGGCTGTCGGTCGAGGTATCGACGGAACGGGCGGGGACAGTAGGGCGGGATTACGCGGGGGCCAATCGAATCCTCGGGGCGCTCCGATGAGGTGTGGAGCGAGAATCGGTGGGAAGGGGGTCGAAGCCTGGCCGCGGGCGGGGTATCGTCGCGGCATGAATCAGGCGATGGCGTATCGGGTATCGGCGGCGGTGGCGTTCCTTGGGGTGGCTCTGGGGGCGTTCGGGGCGCATGGGTTGAAGGACATTCTGGCGCGGCACGAGACCGCCGCGATCTGGCAGACGGCGGTGCTCTATCATTTGATCCATGGTGTGGTGCTTTTTGCCCTGGCGCAGGGTCTGCCCGGGAATTTCCGGCGGGGTCCCTGGTGGCTGCTTCTGACTGGCGTGCTGATCTTTTCCGGAAGCCTTTATGTGCTGGCGGTGACTGGAGTCCGGGTGCTGGGGGCGATCACGCCGCTGGGTGGGGTGGCGTTTTTGGCCGGCTGGGGTTGGCTCGCCTTTGCCCCCACCCCCACGCCGAAGGATTCGCCGGCCCGTTGATTTCTCGCGCAG
>CAYZAE010000247.1:0-8124 GCA_964476125.1 uncultured Verrucomicrobiota bacterium
CTTCTCGGAGCTCGCCACCCGCGCCGTCACGGCCGCGGTTTCCTGGATTGATCTCACCCAATGGCCGGCCTTCGACCCGGTCGCACGACATTTCCGTTACCGCGTGGAAGCGGGCCGGAACCGTCCCGAAGGTTGGGTCCTGACCACGTTCCGCCCCCCTCCCGCCCAGGCCCCCCCGCCGCTCCCCGTCCCCCCAACCCAACCCCCCGCCAAGTAAACCCAAATCGTTTAACGAGTTCCGGCTTGAATAGGCGGGTGCGCTCCGTCGAAATCGCCGAACGGTTTTAGGCCTATGCACCTGGCGGACATTCTATCTCCCGCGCAAATCATCCCCGAAATGCGCGCGACCGACCGCTGGCAGGCGATCGATGAACTGGTCGACCAACTCGTCATCGCCGGCCGCATCCCGCCGGATCACAAGCAGGACATCGCGGCCGTCGTCAAAAAACGCGAGCAGTCCATGAGCACCGGCATCGGCTTCGGCGTCGGCATCCCCCACGCCGTCTCCGAACTGATCTCCGAAGTGGTCGGCGTGCTCGGCCGGTCCAAGGCCGGCATGAACTTCGAGGCCCTCGACAACCAACCCGTCCGCCTCGTCATCCTCTTCCTCGTCCCCCAGGGGCAGTTCCAGAAGCACCTGCACACCCTGTCCAACATCGCGAAGAACCTGCACAACGCAGACTTCCGCAATGCCCTCGCCTCCGCCCCCGACGCCGATGCCATCTTCAAGATCATCGCGTCCATGAAGGCCGGGAAATAGCCCCGGCCCCCGACCGCCGCGGGATCACTCCCCACCCCGGACCGGTCCCCCACCGCCGCCGCACCCTCCCACGTCCCATGCTCATTCCGTCCCTCCAAACCCGACTCCGCACCGCCGTCGCCGCCGTCCTCCCCGACGCCGATCTCTCCCGGGTCCTCGTCCGCCCCTGCTCCAACACCTCCCACGGCGATTACGAAACGACCTCCCTGATGGGACTCGCCAAGGAACGGAAACTCAACCCGCGCCAGGTCGCCACCGACGTCCAGGCCAAACTCGAAGTCTCCGACCTCTGCGACGCCGTCCAAATCTCCGGCGGCGGTTTCCTCAACTTCCGCATCCGCCCCGGCGCCCTCGGCCGCGTCGTGGCCGACGCCGCCCGCGGCAAACACCTCTTCATCGACCCCGCCACCTCACCCCGGACGGTGGTCATCGACTTCAGCTCCCCGAACGTCGCCAAACCGCTCCACGTCGGGCATATCCGCTCCACCTTCCTCGGCGATTGCCTGGCCCGTGTGTTCCGCGCCCTGGGGCATACGGTCGTCACCGACAACCATATCGGCGATTGGGGCACCCAGTTCGGCATGCTGCTCATTGGCTGGAAGGAACACCTCGACCCCGCCGCGCTCGCCGCCGACCCGATCGCCGAAATGGAGCGGCTCTACAAGCTGGTCAACGCCCGCTGCCAGGAAACCCCCACCGTCCGCGACCAGGCCCGCGCCGAACTGGTGAAGCTCCAGGCCGGCGACCCGGAAAATCTCGGCATCTGGAAGGACATGCAGCGTCTGTCCCAGGTGCAGTTCGACCGCGTGTACTCACGGCTGGGCGTGGTCTTCGACGTCACGCTCGGGGAAAGTTTCTACAACCCCGAATTGCCCGGAGTCGTCCGCGACCTCGAAGCCGCCGGCATCGCCCGTCTCAGCGAAGGCGCGCTGGCCGTCTTCTCCGACGGCACCCTCCCGCAAAAAGAGGATCCGTTCCTGATCCAGAAGGACGGCGAATGGCAGGCCAACCCGTACCTGGTCCGCAAATCGGACGGCGGCTTCAATTACGCCAGCACCGATCTCGCGACGCTGGAGTACCGGCTCAAGACCTGGAACCCCGCCGAAATTCTCTACGTCACCGGCGGCCCCCAGCAGCTTCACTTCCGCCAACTGTTCCACACCTACCGCCGCTGGCGCCCCAACGCCCCGGTGCGCCTTGAGCACGTCTGGTTCGGCTCCATCCTGGGCGAGGACGGCAAGCCCTTCAAAACGCGCTCCGGCGAAACGGTCAAACTGACCGAACTGCTCGACGAAGCCGAGGAACGCGCCCTCAAAACGGTGGTCGAGAAGAACCCCACGCTGACCGAAGCCGAGCAGCGGGAGATCGCCCGTCGCATCGGGATCGGGGCTGTGAAATACGCCGATCTCCTGCCCAATCGCCAAAGCGATTACGGCTTCAGCTGGGATAAGATTCTCGCGCTGACCGGCAACACCGCCCCGTACCTGCAGTACGCCTACACGCGCACCCGCTCGCTCCAACGCAAGGGCGGCGAACTGCCCGACCTCGCCACCCTGCCCGAGGAACTCCCGCTCTCCGCCCCCGAGGAACTCGCCCTCGCCCGGCACCTCGTGAATTTCGGCTTCACCCTCGAAGCCGTGATCTCCGATTACCGGCCGAATTTCCTCTGCAATTACCTCTACGAACTGGCCGGTCTCTTCTCCCGGTTCTGGGAGAATTGCCCCGTGCTCAAGGCCGAAGACCCCGCCGTCCGCGCCGCCCGCGCCGCCCTCTGCGACGTCGCCGGTCGCGTGCTCGGTCAGGGACTCCACCTGCTCGGCATCGAGACCGTCGACCGGATGTAGGGCCTGTCGATTTTGGGCACACTGCCCAAAAGTCGCCACCCGCATCCCCCTCGAACCCCGCCGGACCTCCTGGTTTCCGGCGGAATCGCTTCCCCACGCGCCGCCCGGGTCGACCCCATCCCCGTCCGGGTCAGGTCCCCGCACCCCGTCGGCACCACGCACGGGAACCCAGCCAATGAACGTCCCTCATCGTTCATAGCCAAAACATGCCTGCCTTTCATCACCTGCGGAAACCGGTTCTGGCACGAACCACGCCTCCATGGACGCAGCCACGTCGACGTGGCTCGAAATGGACAGCTCCCCGAATCGCCATCCGTCTCCCCCGCTCCGCGTGGGTTTCGTCCCGCTCGTGCACGCCGCCCCCCTGCTCGCAGCCTCGGCGCTCGGCCTCTTCGAACAGCACGGTCTCCGCGTCCGGCTGTCCCGCGAAGTGGGCTGGGCCACGATCCGCGAGAAGATTCTCTCCGGCGAACTCGACGCCGCCCAGGCCCTCGCCCCGATGCCCCTGGCGATGTCGCTCGGGCTAAACTCCGCGCCCGCCGACTGCCTCACCGCGCTGGTTCTCAACAACCACGGTGACACGGTCATCCTGACCCGCCGGCTCTGGCGCGAAACGAAGGGGGACCCGAAAGCCCTGCTCGCATCCCGCTCGCGCAGCGACGCCCCGCTCACCTTCGGCATCGTTTATCCGCACTCCGCGCAGTCGTACCTGCTCCGACGCTGGCTCACCGGCGCCGGGCTGGTGGCGGACCGGGATTTCCGGCTGGTGGTCGTTCCACCGCAACAAACGGTTCACCATCTGAAAGCCGGCCACCTCGACGGCTGCTGCGTCGGGGAACCCTGGGGATCGTTGGCGGTGAGAAGTGGCGTCGGCGTGATTGCCGCGCTCTCCGCGGATCTGGCCCCCGGCCATCCCGAGAAGGTCCTGCTCGTGCGCGCCTCGTTCCACCAGCGCCATCCGGATCTTCATGCCGCCCTGGTGCGCGCGCTGCTTGAGGCCTGCGCCTGGTGCGCCGATCCCGCGAATCAACCCAGCATGATCGCGCTTCTGGCCGGAGCCCAGGGCATCGATGCCTCCGCCGAAGTGATCGCCCCCTCCGTCACCGGCGAGTTCAACCTCGGCGAAAACCGCAGCGAAAGTCGTCCCGACGCCCTCGTGTTTCACGGCTCCCGGGTCAACGCCCCCACGCTGGATTGCGCCGCCTGGGCCGCCCAATGCCTCGGCGTGACCGCCACGTCGGAACGGCTCGAGGCCGTTTACCGTCACGATCTCCATCTCGAATTCACCCGGCCCATCCCCCTTCACAACGCAGTCGACAGCCCCGGTCTCCACCTCCTCCAAGACTGAATCCTTCACGCCCCATGAATCCCCAATCCGCCTCCCCCCGCCGCTCCAACTCTGTTCCGCCCTCCCCTGGCAACGCGGTCCTTCAACCCATGCAGCGACGCCGCTTCCTGCGTCGTTCCGCCGCCGCCCTGCTCTTCGCCGGACTGCCTAGGCACTGGACGGGCAGCGCCTTCGCCGACGACGCCCCGGAGCGGCCCGATGTCCGTTTCGGCATCATCGCGCTCACGGACTGTTCCCCGATCGTGATCGCCCACGAGAAGGGGCTGTTCAAAAAGCACGGCATCAACTCGACCGTGGCGAAGGGGGCCAACTGGGCGGCCATCCGGGATTCGCTGGCCAACGGCGACAATCAGGCCACCCACATGCTCCTCGGCATGCCCATCGCCAGCACCATGGGACTGCTCGGTTCCCCCAAGAAACCCATGGTCATTCCCTGGCTGCTCAACCGCAACGGCCAGGCCATCACGCTCAAGGCCGATTGGAAGGGCAAGGTCGGCGCCGATCCCAAGGCCATCAAACCCCTCGCCGAACGCGCGAAATCCCTCGGCGAACCGCTCACCTTCGCCATGACCTTCCCCCCGGGAACGCACGCCATGTGGATGCGCTATTACCTCGCCGAAGGCGGCATCCACCCGGACAAGGACGTCTCCCTGATCACCATCCCGCCGCCGCAAATGGTGGCCAACATGAAGATCGGGAAAATGGACGGCTTCTGCGTCGGCGAACCCTGGAACGCCCGCGCCATCACGGACAAGGTCGGCTTCACCTCCGTCACCACCCAGGACCTCTGGAAGGATCATCCCGAGAAGGTCTGCGCGTTCTCCGCCGAGTTCGCCGAGAAGAACCCACGCACCGTCAAAGCCGTGCTCAAGGCGCTGCACGAGGCCTCCGTCTGGCTCGATGACGCCGGCAACCGCCCCGAGCAATGCGACCTGGTCTCGCGCCCCACCTACATCAACACCCAGCGCGAAACCCTGCTGCCCCGGCTGCTCGGCGACCTCGACTACGGCGACGGCCGTAAAATCAAGGACGAGTACCCCATGCATTTCAGCCGCCGGAACTGCAACTATCCCCAGCCCAAGTTCGGAGTCTGGTGGCTCACCCAGTTCCGTCGCTGGGGCATGGTCACCGGCGCCCCCGACTACGCCGGGATCACCGCCAAGGTGTTCCGCACCGACCTCTACGAGGAGGCGATGAAGGAAATCGGCTACGCCCACGGCGGCCGCAGCGACGCCCCGGAAACCCTGATCGGCGGAACGTTTGATCCGTCGAAACCGGAGGAGTACGCGAAGGGCTTCCCCATCCATGCGCTCAAGGGCTGAGCGCCCTCCGCGTTCCCCTCCCCCAAGCGCCAAGCGTCACACGCCCCTGCCCCATTCGCCCATCCGCCCCTCCGCTCATGAAACAACGTCGACTCGACTGGCTGCTGCTGCCGCTCCTGGGTTTCGCTGCCGTGCTGGGATTCTGGTACCTCTCGAGCGCCACCTGGGCCAAGGACCTGCCCAACCCGACCAAGACCTGGCTCGCCAGCCGCGACTACATTCTCAAGCCATTCGAGAAACGGGGTGAGATGGACCAGGGGATTCTCCGGTTCACCTGGTACTCTCTCCAACTCGTGGCCAAGGGCTACTTTCTGGCCATCGTCCTTGGCACGCCGCTCGGCTTCCTGCTCGGCATCTCGGAGACGTTCCGGCGGATCTTTGATCCGATCATCCAGATCCTCCGTCCCGTCTCCCCCCTCGCCTGGCTTCCGCTCGGCCTCGTGCTGTTCATGGGCGCCGGCCGCGCCGCCTCCGAACTCGGCGCCCTCTTCACCATCGCCATCTGCTCCATGTGGCCCACGGTGCTCAACACCGCCGTCGGCGTCCGCGCCGTTCCCCAGGACTACCTCAACGTCGCCCGCGTGCTGAAACTCTCCCGCACCCGCACCCTGCTCAAGATCCTGCTCCCCGCCACCCTGCCCTACATGTTCACCGGGTTCCGACTCTCCCTCGGCATCGCCTGGCTGGTCATCGTCGCCGCCGAAATGCTCACCGGCCGCCCCGGCGCCGGCGGCTTCCTCTGGCAGGAATACAACGCCCTCGTCTACGAGCACATCATCCTCTGCATCCTCACCATCGGCTTCGTCGGCTTCGCCCTCGACCGTCTCATGAGCGCCATCGAATCCCGCTTCAAAACCACCTGAAGGTTCTCCCTCTCTCTCCCCTCTCCCCACTCCCCTCTCCCCACTCCCGCCCCACGCCCCACGCCCCACGACACACTCTCCATGAATTGCTTCCTCGAACTCCGCGGTGTCAGCAAGTCGTACCCTTCCGCCCGGGGACGCACGGAGGTTCTCCACAACATCAACCTTTCGATCGCGCAGGGCGAATTCGTGGCCATTGTCGGTTGCTCTGGCGCAGGGAAAACCACGCTGATCAACCTGATCGCCGGGCTGACGCAACCCGATGCCGGCACGGCCACGCTCAACGGTCAGACCATCACCGAGCCCGGACCCGACCGCGGCGTGGTGTTCCAGAATTACTCGCTCCTGCCGTGGCTCAGCGTGGCCGAGAACATCCGGCTGGCGGTGGATCCGCTCTTCCCCGACTGGCCCGTCGCCAAGAGGGAACAGCACGTGGACCGCCATATCGCGATGGTGGGGCTCACCCATGCCCGGGATCGACGGCCCGCCCAGCTCAGCGGCGGCATGCGCCAGCGCGTCAGCGTGGCCCGGGCCCTGGCCATGGACCCCCAAATCCTGCTGCTCGACGAACCGCTCGGCGCCCTCGACGCCCTCACCCGCGCCACTTTGCAGGATGAACTGGGTCGGATCTGGCAGGACAACCGCAAGACGGTGGTGTTGATCACCAACGACCCCGACGAAGGTCTCTACCTCGCCGACCGCATCATCCCGCTGGGCAGCGGTCCGCGCGCCACGCTCGGACCGCCCATCGCCATCGACATCCCGCGCCCCCGCGACCGGCGAACGCTGAGTCACGATCCCCGGTACAAGGCCATCCGCCGGCAATTGGTCGAGTTCCTCCTCGGCTCCCGCGCCTCCGCCCAGGTGACCGTCACCCGCAAACTCGTGCTGCCCGCCATCGAACCGGAAGACCTGGACCGGCCCCGGCACCGCTTTGGATTCCGTCGTCGCCCACCCGTGCGTCGCACCGAAGTGAAACGCGAAACCGTGGAGGTCGCATGAGCGATCACGTCGAACTCTCGGGGCTCTCCAAGAGCTTCCCCACGCCCAACGGCCCCGCGGTCATTGTCCGCGACTTCAACCTGCGCATTCGCAAAGGGGAGTTCGTCTGTCTCATCGGCCATTCCGGATGCGGCAAATCGACCGTGCTCTCCATGCTCGCGGGGCTCACCGACGTCACCGAAGGAGGCATCATCCTGGCTGGACGCGAACTCACCGGGCCCGGCCCGGATCGGGGCGTGGTCTTCCAATCCCCGTCCCTGCTCCCCTGGCTGACCGCCTTCGAGAACGTCATGCTGGGGGTCGATCAGGTGTTCTACACCGCCAGTTCCCTCGAACGACGCCAGATCGCCGAGTATTACCTCACGCTCGTCGGTCTCGGGGAATCGATGCACAAACGACCCGCCGAACTGAGCCAGGGCATGCGGCAGCGGGTCGGGATCGCGCGGGCCTTCGCGCTGTCGCCCAAGATGCTCCTGCTCGACGAACCCTTCGGCATGCTGGATTCGCTCACCCGCATGGAGCTTCAGCAGGTGCTGGTGGATCTCTGGACCCGCAACCACCTCACCGCGCTCATGGTCACCCATGATGTCGATGAAGCCCTCTTCCTCGCCGACCGCATCGTAATGATGACCAACGGACCCGAGGCATTCGTCGGGGAGATTCTCACCGTCCCGTTTCCCCGGCCCCGCAACCGCACCGCCCTGCTCGAGGATCCCGCCTACGACCGGCTTCGGGAGCAGCTGATCGAATTTCTCGAGGTCCGGGCCTACGAACTCAAGGGCCAGAAACCCCCGTCGCACATCTCCCCCGCCACTCCCTCCTCAACCCCGCCCCCGCCCCGATCCACTCCCCACGCTCCCCCCGACCTGCGACCAACCTCATCCCCCCGGACCCTCACCCCCCCGTCTGCCAAACCCCAGGTTCCCTCCCTCACCCCCCCCCCCCCCGCCCCCCCCCCCCCCCCCCCCCCCCCCCCCCCCCCCCC
>CAYZAE010000248.1:0-8024 GCA_964476125.1 uncultured Verrucomicrobiota bacterium
ATCCTTGGGAACCTTCAGTCGGGCTGTCCTCATGGCGGTCGCCGGCTAACCACCTTCGCCCCCGGCGCTGCAAGCCATTTCTACGAAGGGACAGGCACTTTGCATTCTATGTCGATTGCCACCCAAAGAGCCTGTCCCTTGGTGGTGCCATCCATGCAGCGGGACTCGGAGGCGGTAGCACGACCCATTGCCTCGACCGATTGCCTGTCCCTTTGCAGAGAGAGGGGCGAGAGAGGGAAAGGGAGGGGGACTCGGGGCAGGCGGCTGGGCCTTGGATGCAAAGAGGCTGTCCCTCTGTGTCCGTGGCCCTGTGGGGCGGGTCAGAGGCCATGTCCCTTGGCGGGCGGGCGAAGTCGGAGATTTGTGGAAGAGGGGGTGCTTACTGCTGATCCACCTCGGCCGATTCCTCGCCGGCGTCGAGTTCGGCATCGAAACCAAAGGGGGCAAGGAAGTCGTCGAAAGCGGCGTTGATCTCGATCGGGGTTCGGGTGGCTGGATCGCGGTAGCCGATGCGGATGGTGCGAAGAGCGAGGGGGATACGGCTGCGGTGGGTGGCAGTGCCGGCATCGGGGCCGGTCTTCCGCGGTGCGGTTCGGGCGATGATGTGGTCGCGGCGTCCACTGCGAGGCAGGTCGCGGCCAAAGCCGTAGAGTTGATCTCCCAGGATGGGGAGGCCGGCAGCGGCAAGATGGACGCGGATCTGATGAAGTCGGTCGGTCCCGGTGGATGCCAGGATCAGGGCCATGCCATCACCGTGGGCGAGAACCTCGAAGTCGGTCTCGGCGAACCGGCCGACCTGGGTGTCGGTGAGCACGCGACCGGGAAACCTCGGGTCGGGTTGGATTTTGAGACAGCAGGTCCAGCTCCGGTGCTTGGGTTTGCCACCCACGACAGCAAGGTGCTGGAAGAGGACAGCGCGTTTGTCGAGAAGGCGCCGGAATGCGAGGGCGGCGGAGTCCGACCGTGAAAAGAGCAGGATCCCCGTGGCTTCGGAGTCGAGATGATGAAGGGCCTGGAGTCTGCGGGCCTGGCCAATTCCTGCCTCGGCAGCCTCGGCGGCGAGGGCCAGGTTGAGAGCGGTTTCGAGGTCCTCTGTGGGGACCGGGGCGGGAGTGTCGGCTGATGGGGTTGGGGATGCCGTGTCGACGGTGCCGGGAGCATCGATCGCGGATAGGGGGGCCGAAGGATCCTCGCTGGCTGCGGGAGGCCTCTTCGCTGTCGGAACGGCGGGGCGGACGGGGCAATCGGCAGGTTTATCGAGCGCGAGGACCGAGTCGTCCACGTGAAGGACGGCGACGCTGCCGAAGCCGGGGAGGTCAAGGGCCTGGGGGGCGTCGTCACTGTCGCTGCATTTCGGGTTTTCCATTGGGGCGGGGCCTTTCTAGGGTGGGGCCGTGACTGTTGAGACTTTCAAATCCGAGATCGCCGAAGCGTTGCGCACGTACGATCGATTCGTCGTCTGCCTCGATAAGACGCCGGAGGATCTGGAGAAATCGCTGAACAGCCTGGTGGAGAAGGCGATCAAGGCCTACGAGAACCGGGGTCCCGGGCTGCGCCACGGGATTGCTTTGGACCGTGAAGTGACGGTGATTCTCAGTCAGACGGACGGGGATCGGCCGCTGTGCGGGATGTATTTCAACCTTTCGAGTCCCTATCACCGCCAGAAGTCGTCGCGTGCTGCCCGTCAGACTGAAGGCGCCTGAGCCTTGGGGCAGGGGGCCGGAGTGTTCGGAGGATGGCGGGAGAGGGCCCGGGTGGTTCATGGGGCTGGGATTGGGCGGGAACGCCTGGGACTGCCGGCGTTGCCCCCTGGTCTTTTTTCCGCAGCCCTTAGTGGACGCGGACTTCGTCGTCGGGCTGGATGAAGCCTTCCACCACATCCCCGGTCACGAATCCGTTGCGCGGTTCGGGGCCGGACAGCCGGATTTGACCGACTTTCTCATTGTTCCGGTAGACAGGGAGTAAGGAGCCCATGGCGGGCATGCCGCCGAGGGTGTAGTCGATCACCACGAAGCGAAGTCCGGTGTTTACGGAATGGATTCGTCCGCTGGTGGGCAGGACCACGGGAATCGCGCTGGTGTTGTTGGTGGAGGAGGCAGGAGGGGTGGCTCCTGCGGACTCGAGTCCTCCGCCTTTGGTGCTGCGATCGGTCTGCTTGACTGGGGGCGCGGCGCCATCCTTGGGTTCCTGGGTTTTGCAACCCATTCCCAGGCATACGGCCGCCAGCACTCCATGCACGAAACGCATGGGTGCATTAAAGCTGGATCGAAGCTTGAGCGCGATGGTTTTGACTTCCGGGGAGCGGAGCAGACTCGGAGTTCCCGCGGAGGTGATGGCCTGCGAGGGGTTGTCTGGAGAGGGGAGGTTATTCGGGTCGATTCCAGGCGGGGCGAAGTTCGTGAACCTCCAGGGAGTGGATCCGGACGGAACCTTCCCGGGTGCTTACCTGAACCGAGAGATCCCCGGCAGGAGCCAGACGTGGCATGGGAACGTAGGACAGTCCGTCGCTGGCGAAGATTTCGAGTCCGGTGCGGTCGCAGTACAGGATCAGGTTCTGTTTCCCGTTTCGGAGCGGCGCGGGGGCGTGGTGATCGCCGTTGACTGTCAGTTCCTGTTTCCTGGCGTCGTAGACGATCTGAGTGCCGCGGACGGTGAAGGCGACCTGGGCAGCGGGATCCGGTTCGAATTCGGCCCGGATTTCCAGCAGTTCGGATTGGACCTCCGCGAGGGGGTTGGGGGCGCCGGGGGTCAGGGTGGTTGCCGAAGCGGAATGCTTGCGTCCTCGCAACGAGGCCAGTTCGCGAACGGGCGTCCAGGTAAGACGCGGGCCCTCCGGGGTGCCGAGAAGCTTCAGTTCCAGGGGAAGGGTCATGGACTGATTGAAGGGCATGCCCTTGGTTTCGGTCTGGAACCATCCGATCTGGATGCGTCGTCCGTCGTTGGCCGGGATGTCGCTGAAGGTCTGGGCTGCGTAGAAGCCGCGACCGCGATGTCCGACCAGCTTCGGCGTTTCGGGGGTGAACATTTTCCCGTCGAAAGTGCCGACCTGATATTCGCTGCTGGCGGCGGTCAGGACCCACTTGCGACGTGAGGGATCGCCGTCGACCGGCAGTTCGAACAGGTCGGGGCATTCGTAGAATCCCGGGATCTGGCTGGTGACGGTCCAGTCCTTGAGATTGGTGGAGGTGAGGAAATGGATGGTGTGGGTTTTGTTGGTTTCGACGTAGAGGGTCATGACCCAGTGCTTGGACGGTTCGTGCCAGATCACCTTGGGATCCCGGTTGCCGGGGGTGAACTCCCTCACGATCGGGTTGGCGGGCAGTTTGGTGAACCGACGTCCATCGGTGCTGGAGGCCAGGCATTGGACGGTGGGATTGCCGGCGGCGGTGTAGAGGAGGACGAGGGCGGGATGGCCGGGTTGGCCGAGGCCGCTGGTGTTATTCCAATCCACCACCGCGCTGCCGCTGAACATCGGGCCGAAAGCATCGGGGGCGAGGGGATCGCCGAGTTCCCGCCAATGGACCAGATCGCGGCTGACGGCATGGCCCCAGTGCATGTTGCCCCAGGGCCAGCCGTAGGGGTTGTGCTGGAAGAACAGGTGGTACTCGCCGTTGAAGTAAACCAGGCCGTTCGGGTCGTTGTTCCAGCCGCGGCGCGGGGAGAAATGGAACTGTCCGCGCGCGGTTTCGCGGTACAGCGAATCGGCGTCCGGGAAGGTGTCGGAATGGGTCACGGACGCCAGGGCGGTGGAGTCCTCGGGAAGTTTGTCCACCTGGAGCGTGACGGTGCGTCCGATCCAGGCGGAGACGTCCATCGGCGCCCACCAATCCGGTTGGCCTGGGGCCAGTTCGACATCGTTGCGGACCTCGACCCGGCCATCGACGAGGGTGGTGACCACCCGTTTGTGGGCGCCGTTCCGGATGGGGAGAAGGAGGTAGCGTTGGGTGATCCGGAATTCGCGGCTGGGGTTGAGGAGTGAGCCGGGTGGTTTGCGGTCCGTTTGGACGATGTGATCGACGTTGATGTGACCCCAGCCGCCGGTGGCGTTGTCGACGATGGTAAGTACCGCGGTCCGGCCGAGGAATTCCCCGACGTCCCAGGATTCGGGGATCAGGGCTTCGCTGCCTCCGGCGCGGTCGTTGGGGCCGGTGGCGCTGCGGACCGTGCGGCCGTCGATGACCAGGTTGAGCGAGAGTCGGTCGAAGTCCCGGCCGCCGCCGATGAGGAAGGCGATATGGCGACGTTCGATTTTGAATTCGGGGGAGGTGAGCGTGCCGGTGGTGGTGTCCCCGCGGTGGAAGGAGTTCACCAGACCCTTGCCTTGGAAGCTGTCGACGGCCATCTGGCCGGGAAGACTCCCGGGCGCAGGTCCGGTTCCGAACGCTTCCCCGGTGATCTTCCAGGCGCCGTAGTCGGTGCCTTCGAAGTCTGCGATCACGAGATCCTCGGCGGCGCGGGTGGCCTGGGTGGGTTCGCTGAAGGCGTACAGGTGGCCGGCGGTTCGCAGGTAGATCGTTTGTTCGCCGAGTGCCGGTGTGGCGTAGATTTCCTCCTTCAGATCGTTGCGGGCGGCGATGTCGAGGGAATCGCCCTGGTTCAGGACGGTGACGATTCCCGGCACCGAAGCGACGACGAGCAGGTTGCCTGCGGCGACGGGGGAGGCGACGTACTGTCCCGGGGCGCCGATTCGTTCACGGGACAGTTCCCGGCCGGTGGCGGCGTTCAGGGTGGTGAGCAGACCACCATCGCGCATGAGATACAGACGTCCACCGACGCAAAGCGGCGAGGGCGTTTCCGGGATGCCTCGGCGCGTTTCCCAGGCGAGATGATCCGGGCGCGCGTCGAGCTTGGCGCCGGGTCGGAAGGCGGCGAGATAGGGTTGGCTGAAGGCGGCGAAGCCGGCCATCGATTTGGTCCATTCCGCCTCGGTGATGATCTTGTTTTTGTCGTGGTCGAACATCCGGAGCACGGCGTCCATGTCGCGGATGGGCATGGCATAGCCGGGGTTGTCCTTGGGCAGTTCGGGGCGCTGGATGAAGCCGAAGCCGCGGGTCATTTCCTCCCGCTGGATCTGGTTGTCGTGATTCCGGTCGAATTCGTCCGTGGTCATCTTCCAGGTGGCGGCGGCATCGATCTGGTCGTCGCCGCGACCGCCGAGGGCGGCGGCTCCGGCGATGAGCAGGCCTTCGCCGACGACGGGGACGCCGACGGTTTCGTCGGGGAACCCGCCGGCCCACCAGCGTTCCTCGCCGGTGTTGGGGTCATAGGCGGTGAGCCGTTTGGCGCCGAGCACGACCAGGTCCTCGGTGTTGTCGTGGGCAAACAGGACGGGCGTGGACCAACCGGCCTTGAAGAGGGGGCGGGGTTGTTCCCAGGCCGTTTCGCCGGTGTTTTTGTGGACTGCGAGCAGGCGTGATTTTCCGCCATCGCCGTCCTGCAACAGCAGGAGTGTGTCCCGGTAAAGCACCGGCGAGGTGGCCATGCCGTACTTGCTTTTGGGTGTGTCGAGCCGGCGTTCCCAGATCCGCTGTCCGGCGTGGTCGTAGCAGAGCAGGCCATAGGTGCCGAAGTAGGCGTAGACGTGTTTCGGGTCGGCGGCGGGGGTTGAGGCGGCGGGGTTGTTGAGATCGTGGAATCCGGATTTGGTTTCGGTGTGAACCGTCTGTTGCCAGGTGATCCGGCCTGTGCCGCGGTCCACGGCCAGGGTGATCAGGGCGTTCTTGTTGGTGGCTTCGTGGGCGGTGAGAAAGAGCGTGTCCCCCTGGAAGATCGGGGAGGAATGGCCGGTCGGCACCGGTGTTTTCCAGAGCACGTTTGTTTCGGGCCCGAAGCGGGTGGGGATGCGGCTTGCCGGAGAGATTCCTTGACCGTTGGGCCCGCGGAATTGGGGCCAGCCAGCGTCCGCTCGTGCGTTGGAAGGGGATGCCGTGGAAGCGGCCCCGGTTTTCGCGGGGGTCGACTGGAGACAGTAAAGTCGGGCGGCGGTGCGGATGAGCAGGCGGTCCCCGGCGAGGGCGGGGGTGGCCATGCACATGTCGTCGTCGGCCAGTTTGTTGATGTGGAGCAGTTCGAATTTGTCCCCGGCACGGAGCACGTAGCAGGCGCCGTTTTCGTTGAGGCAGAAGATCCGCCCGTTGGCCGCCCAGGGGGAGGCGGTGAAGGCGAAGCCTTCGGGAAGCCGTTCGCGATCGTAGAGCGTGCGTCCGGTGAGGGCGTCGTAACAGCTGACCAAGCCGCGGTCGTAGAGCACGTAGAGACGGCCGTCGTGATGGAGCGGAGAAGGGTTGTAGGGGCCGGCGACGGGGTTCGACCAGGCGACGAAGGCGTTGGTGGTGGAGTCTGCGGAGAGGGTCAGGTCGCCCGTGGCGCCGGGCCGGATGGCGTAGAGGGGGCGCAGTTTGTCGCCGACGTAGCCGGAGGTGACGAACAGCAGGCCGTTGCCGGTGAGGGGGGTGGGGATGGCGATGGTGGACATCCCGCGCAGCGACCAGAGTGGTTTTCCGTCCAGATCCTGGCTGCGGACGGCGCGGCTGCCGGCGGTGATGAGTTCGGCGCGACCGTCGTGTTCCCAGACGAACGGGGTGGCCCAATTGCTTTTCTCGTCGCGCGGCGTGCGCCAGAGCTCGCGGCCGGTGCGGGTGTCGAGGGCGAGCAATTCGGAGGAGTCCTCGTTGTCATCCACCACGAACAGCCGGCCGTCGTGCACGATGGGGGAGGCGGCAGTGCCCCAGCCGTAGCGGGTTTTCCGGGGTTCGAGGGGTTTTGACCAGACGGGCTGACCGTCGGTGGTGAAGGCATGGATGCCGAGGCCGCCGAACACGGCGAAAACCCGTTCGCCATCGGTGACCGGGGTTTCGGCGCCGTAACTGCTTTTCAGGTGGATGGGGCCGCGGGGTGGTCCCTGGTGAACGGTGCGCGACCAGAGCGCCTGGCCGGTGGAGAGATCGAGGGCGCGCACCTGCCATTCATGCGCGGATTTGGGAGGTTCGGGACGGTCGCCGCCGAAATACAGGCCCTTCTTGGGTTCCTCCGAAGGGCCGGAGTTGATGACGGTGGTGAGGAAGATGCGGCCGTGGGAGACGATGGGGGAGGACCAGCTGCGGCCGGGCAGGTCGGATTTCCAGGCGACATTTTCGGTGGCAGACCAGCGTTCGGGGAGGCGGGGGTCGGTTCCGAGGCCGGCGGCTCCGGGTCCTCGGAACTGGGGCCACTGGGCTGGGAGAGAGAAGGGGTTTCCGGTGACGAGCAGGGCGAGGAGCAGAACGGGGATCGCTGCCTGGGGGCGGGCCGGGTGATTCATGGAGGCGGAATCCTAGCGGGGTCGCCGGCCGATTGGCAGTGCGAACCCGGATCGTCCGTCGTGCCCCGTGCCTTCCGAAGTTGTGGGTAGTGGTTGTCGCGCTTTGGCGAGCCACCTGCGGAACGAGGCATGAATGGAGAAGCGCCCCGAAGGGCGTGCCAGAAACTCCTGCATCTACCTATCCATCTCCATGCCTCCCCGTCTGCGACCCCTCCGGGGTCGGGCTGATCTCCACTTCCACACCGGAGGTCGCGCTCACGCCCGACGCTCCGGCCACTTTCTGGCATGCCTGTCGGCATGCTTCGGCTTCGGGTCAACTCAAGGGCAGGTCTTCGTCGGGCTGGAAACCACGAAGGCAGCTGGCTCACTGGGCCGGGTTCAGGAGCCAGACGACGGCATGCCGGGTGCCGTCCGACTTGGCCATGAAGCCGGAGACATTGCCATTGGCGTCCACCGAAGTGGCCTGGGCGCCCACGAAGCCGGCGGGCAGGTAGGCGTTGAGGTCGGTGGACTGGTATTCCGCATCCCAGACGATGGCGTGGCTGTAGGCGGGGCTGCCGAACTTGGTTTGGTCGCCGGCATAACCGACGATCCAGGAGCCGTTCACGCCGAGGGCGTAGCTTTGGGAGAGGTTGATTCCGGGCAGGTTGTTGACCGGATAAGGATGGATGCTGGTGGCGCTGGCGGCCGTGCCGTTCCAGACCATGGCGTAGTTGAACCGGGC
>CAYZAE010000249.1:0-8010 GCA_964476125.1 uncultured Verrucomicrobiota bacterium
TGGGAAGTGTGTGGCGCGTCGCAGGTCGTGTGTCGCAGGCAAAAAGTTGGTCGTAGGTCGAAGGTCGTGTGTCGCCCCGAACTCCGAACTCCGAGCCCCAGACCCCAGACGCCATCCCCCCCCTCGCCTCCACACGCTTCCACGCCCCACGCCCTCCCACTCACGCGCCGCCGCCGGCCCGCATTTCGCAGCTCAGCGGTCAGGCCGCCGCGCCCGTCGCGGCCCCGGCCGCGTGCTTCAGCGCGCGGCGCCGCGCCACCAGCCGCTTCACCAGTTCATCCGCCAGCACACCCCCGAGGATCACGACGCCGATAATGGCGAACTCAAGCTGGGTCGGGATGCCAAGAATGTTGATCGCGTTGTACAAAACACGCATCACCGCCGTCCCAATCAAGACTCCCAGAATCGAGCCCTCCCCACCCCGCAGCGAACAACCTCCCAGCACCGCCGCAGCGATCGCGTAAAGCTCGTAGAACTCCCCAAGCCCCGAGGGCTGCACCGAATTGACGTCGAGGGCAAACAGGATGCCACCCAGCCCCGCCAGGAACGAACAGATGACATACGCGAGAATGACGATCCGATCCGTGTTGATCCCGCTGTACCGCGCCGCCTGCTCATTGCGCCCCAGTGCCAGCAGGTAGCGACCGAAGATCGTCAGGTTCAGGAACACCGCGGACACCACCGCGATCACGATCATGATCAGGAACGGCATGGGAATCGCGATCGGCGCATCCAGCCCGGGAATCGGAATCGAAAACGGTTTGCCGATCGCCAGATAACGCAGGGTGTCGTCGTATCCCTCCCCGAACCCCAGGGTCTGATCGTCGGACAGCACCCGTCCAATGCCGCGATACAACAGCAGTCCGCAAAGCGTCACCACGAA
Organism: uncultured Verrucomicrobiota bacterium; assembly: GCA_964476125.1. Taxonomy (GTDB): domain Bacteria; phylum Verrucomicrobiota; class Verrucomicrobiia; order Limisphaerales; family CAIMTB01; genus CAIMTB01. Next base: position 884 of record CAYZAE010000249.1, read on the forward strand.
CGGCTGCAATCGCATCTTGGTGATGAGCAGTCCATGGGCGAGCCCGATGCCGAGCGACAGCAGGAGCACGAGCACCACCGAGGAAGTGGCCCCGAACCCCTTCACCGTCAGCAGCCAGGCCATGAGGGTCCCGATCAGGCCGACCGTGGAACCAATGGAAAGGTCGATCCCCCCGGTCATGATCACGAACGACACCCCGATGCTGATGATCGCGAACAGCGAGGTCCACCGGATGATGTTCTGCAGATTGTAGGCGTTCGCGAACTTGGGGTTCACGATCACCGTGACCAGACAGACGAAGACCAGAAGTCCGAAGATGCCGAGGATCTTTTTCATGCTGCGAGTTTTCCGCCGGTGGCGAGCTGCATCACCGCTTCCTCGGTGAGCCGCTCACGCGCGAGTTCGCCGGTGATCCGACCCTGGTGCATGACCAGCGCCCGATCCGACATGCCGAGGACCTCGGCCATCTCGCTCGAAACAAAAAGAATGGAGACCCCCGATTCCGCGAGTTCCTCCATCAACCGATAAATCTCCTGCTTCGCCCCCACGTCGATGCCCCGCGTCGGCTCATCCAACAGCAGCAACCTGGGACCCAGCGGAAGCCACTTCGCCAGCGCCACCTTCTGCTGGTTGCCGCCCGACAGGAACTGCACGAACTGCCGGTCGTTCGGCGTCTTGATCCGCAGCCGCCCGATCATCTCCCCCGCCAACCCCCGTTCCCGGGAACCGTCCCGGAACACGCCGAACTTCGCGTTTCTCCGCTCCCCCGGCAGGCTGATGTTCTCCCGCACCGCCATTTCCAGAATGATGCCCTGCAGCTTGCGATCCTCCGGCACCAGGGCCAACCCCGCCCGGATGGCCTCCACCGGACTTCCAAGGGCCACCGTCTGCCCCGCCAGCCGCACGGTACCGCCCAGGGAACGGTCGATCCCAAACAACGCCCGGAATAACTCCGTACGGCCCGCTCCCACCAACCCGGCCAACCCCACGATCTCCCCCGCGCGAACCTCGAACTTCAGCGGATGCGCCGGATACGCCAGGGTCCGCAACCCCTCCACCTCCAGCAGCGGTCCCCCGATGGAATGGGGCCGACGCTGGTAAAACTGCGAAAGGTCCCGCCCCACCATCAACCGGACCATGCGCTCGTGGTCGATTTCAGACCGCTGCAATTCCCCGGCGTTCCGACCATCGCGAAGCACCACCACCCGGTCCGCGAGCTCCTTCACTTCCCCAAGCCGGTGCGAGATGTAGACCACGCTCACCCCCCGGCTCCGCAGATCCTTGATCACCTTGTAGAGCTGATCGGTCTCGTGCTGGGTCAGGCTCGAGGTGGGCTCGTCCATGATCAGGACCCGGGCATTCACCGAGAGGGCCTTGACGATCTCCACCATCTGCTGCCGCCCAATCGACAGATCGCTCAGCCGCGTGCGCGCCGAGCAATCGAGTCCGATCTGCCGCAGCAACGGTTCCGCTTCCGCCTCCATCCTCCTCCGATCAATCAGACCGCGGCGCATCGGTTCGCGGCCCAGGAAGATGTTCGACCCGACGTCCAGGTTGTCGCAGAGATTCAGTTCCTGATGAATGAGCGCGATGCCGGCGTTCAAGGCGTCGCGCACGCCCGCGAACCGGACCGCCTGGCCGTCCACTTCGATGCTTCCCGAGTCCGGCCCCTGGACGCCGGCCAGGATCTTCATGAGGGTGCTCTTGCCGGCACCGTTCTCACCGATGACGGCCAGCACCTCGCCCTGGCCCAGCTCGAGGCTGACCCCGTCGAGCGCGAGGACTCCCGGAAAACGCTTGGTGAGCTGGGTGACCCGAAGGAGGGGAGGCATGTTCGCCTACTCCCCGCGAAGCTTCTTGAGGTCGGCGGTGAAGGTCGCGACGTTGTCCTTGCGGACCACCACGATCGGGACCTCGAGGAACTTGTCCTTCGGCAGGACCGACTGATCCCCCCGGGCCAGCGCCGCGAGAATGCGGACGGAATGATAGCCGTAGAGACTCGGCTGCTGGCTGACCGTGCCCTGCGCGTTACCCGCGGCGATGGCCGCCAGGGTCGCATCCGCCTCGTCGAACGCCGCCACCTTGATCTTGCCCAACTTGCCGGCGGTCTTCAGCGCCTCCAGGCAGGCCGGCGGGTTGTAGGCGAAGAGGCCGACCATGCACGCCAGGTCCGAGTTCGCCGCGATCGCATCCTCCGCATTCGACTTGGCCTTCGCCCGGTCGAAATTGTCGGTCCGCGTCCCGAGCACGTGGTACTTGGCTCCCTTCAACTCCTTGCCCGCGGGATCGTACTTGATCGTAGCCAGGCTCTGCACCGGCCGGTCCAGCAACTCGTCGATCACCCCCTGGCGTCGCTGCTGGGCATTCAACTGCTCCAGTCGCCCGACAAAGATCATCACCTTGCCACCCTCCGGAATCGCCTCCTTCACCAGCTTGCCGCAGGTCCGGCCGGCGACGTAGTTGTTCATGCCGATGAACGCCAGACGCTTGGAATTGGGGGCATCGGAATCGTGCGTGACCACCCGGGTCGCCGCCGCCGCCTGATTGATGAACTCCACCTGGTTCTGCGCGTCGATCGGACTGATGGCGATGCCATCCACACCCCGGACCAGCAGGGTCTCGATCAAACGCTTCTGGTCCGCGATGCCCTTCGTCGGCATCAGCACCTCGGCGTCCACGTTGAATTCCTCGGCCGCCTTCTTCACCCCGGCCGAAGCCACGTTCCAGAAGGGATCCACGCCATTGGTCACATACGCGATCTTCACCTTCTTGTCCGCCGCACCGGCAATCGGCACGACAGCTCCCAAGGCAACGACGATCCCGCCGAAAAGGATGGTGCGCAACGCACGCGAAAAGGTCATACCCCCATCATTCGGGCCGGGCCGCGAATTTCAAGACCCCTGTCCGTCGGATACCCACTCCACCTCACCCCTGCCCGGTGGACCGACCCACGGAATCACCGTCCCTGGATTCACGGAACCACCGTCACCACCTCGTGGATCTCAACCCGCGGCACCGTCGTCTGCACCCGCCCGTCCCGGTACTCGAACGGCAATGACCGGCCGCCCGGCTCCAGTGTGACCTTCGACGGCTTCGCCGCCAGGCGCAGGCTCACCGACAGCGGCCCCACCGGTTCCACCGTGTCGAAGATCGACTGCGTCCGATGCGGCCCCGAGGTGTTCACCAGGTTCACCAACCAACGGCCACTCTTGCGGGCCAGACAAACGTCCACGTCCGAGGAACCGGTCACCCGCACCTGCGGATCCGGGAACAACCGCCCCACAAGCTCCGCCAGGAATGCCCGGACACCGACCGACGGAGTGCGCGAGTAATCCTGTCCGAACCCGAACGAGGTGGCCGCAATCCGCCCTTTCCCAATCGGCGTCACCATGGCCGCCGGCCGCGCCGCCGTGGCCAGATCCGCCCCCGCATGCAGGCGCCCGAAAGCCACCGCCCGGGTTCCCAAGGTGAACCCCTGCTGCTCGCCCTTGAACGTGACCAGGGCCCCGCCCTGCTCCAAATACACCGGCCCCGACGCCTGGGGCGCTCCCGTCAGTTGAATGTCCAGCTCCGACGCAAACAGCGCGGCCGCCCGCGGCCCCACGAGGAGCAGGTTTCCACCGCCTTCCGCATAGGCTTTCAGATCCCGCTGGAACGACGGATCGAGGTACTCCCACTCCGGCACCACCACGAGCGGGTACTCGGCCAGACGACCGGCAACCTGGTGTTCGGCGACGACCTCCACCGATTGCTGGATTTCCAGCAGGGCCTGAAGCACGCCGTGCACACGGCCCAGGTCACGGTTGAATAGTCCGTTGATCCGGCGGTAATGCCCGGCCGTCGATAGGACCACGGCCACCTGCGGCACCGGCATGGCATGGTGGCAGAGCTCCTGGCGTTCACGGCAGAACTTTGCCACCTCGCCCATCAACGGAAGCTGCTCCTCGCGCAGGGAACCGTCGCGTTTTTGGGTGAAGTACGCCTGGAAGCCTCCCCCCAGCGCCACCACCACCGCCGCCTCGCGTTTCAGCTGGGGCACGGATTTCTGCCGGTGACTCGGCTGCGTTCCGAAACTCCAGGCCATCAAATCCCACGGAACCCCCTGCCGCACCAGGAACCGCCCCGACAATCGTGCCGAGTTCACGCTGTCCTCCGGCGAATAGTCGCCCGACAAAAAGTCCACAGGCGCACTCACCGGTTCGGCCATGTGGTCCGTGTAAGCCCAGTTGCTGCACAACTGGAACTCCGGATTCGTCTTCTTCACCTCCACCAGATAATGGCGGAGATACTTCCGGAACGCCTCCCGTTGAAACTGGAGGAACTCAAACCAGTTCGGCTGACCCGCCCGACGCGGCACCTCCTGGATCCCGGTCGCCTTGCGGAACGCTTCGAGCGCCGCCGGACTGTAGTCGGGCACCGCCGCCCAGCATTCGCCGTCCACCCAGACGCCATCCACACCATACGTGCCGGCCAACTCGCGGAGCTGGGGGATCAAGAGCTGGTCGGCATACGGACCAAACACCGAGGTCGCCGTCGTGCTGGGCTTGCCATCCGCACCGATCGCCGCCCAACCCGGCTTCTGCACGGCCCAGGAATCGTAGAGGCCGGAGTGATGAACGTAGAGCGCCACCCCGCGCCGCGCCGTCTCGTCCCGCCACATCCGCAGCGGATCCCCCACAAAACCAGGCACCGGATTGCCCACTTTCGTCGGATAGCTGGTGAATCCCGGATGGCCCTTGCTGTCGATCTGCACGTAGTCCGGATGCACGAGATCGATCAGGTTCCCGATCATCGCCGGCGTGGTGTTCTTCCCCACCTCCGTGCAATCGGGCCCGGCATGAAAATCAAAGTGCACCCCCAGGAAACTGTCCGCCCTCTTCAGCCGTTGCGGCGGGGAATCCGCCGCCGGAACCGAACAGGCGGCAACCACACAGGAGGCAACGACGATCTCAAACACTTCGCAGGTCTTCATGTCGGGTAATCCACCGGCACCCTCGCCCCAACCCGGCCACCACCGGAAGTCTTCAGGGACGAAACGACATTGGCCCCTCCTCCATTGTCCCCTCGCCCATCCAGGGCCCAGCATGCCCCCCAAGTTTCCACCCTCCCCACCCAGCGGCTCCCATGAACTTCCCCAGGGCCTCCCTCCCCACGCAACTCGCCTGCATCGGACTGGGCTTCCATCTCCTCCTACCCATCCAGGGGGCCGAGCCCTCTCCCGGCTCCACCCCAAAGTCCGCCTCCGCCGAGCTCGACCGCGCCGCGCAGGCTCTCGCCGAGGGGAATCTTGCCTCTGCCGGCGCCGGCTTCGACAGCCTCGCAACGAATCCGGCGGCCCCCGCGTTCGTCCGCGCTCTCGCCCTCACCGGACAGGCTCAAACCGCCCTCGCCCGAAACGACCTGCCCGCGGCCCTGGCCGCCTGGAGGGCCCTGGCCAGCGACCCCAAGGTCCCTCCGTTCCACCGGGCCCAGGCGGAACGCGCCCTGCTCGAGGCCGCCCGCGCAGGCAACGGACAACCCACCCGCAGTCCCACCGAATTCCGCGAGTTCCTTCCCGACCTGCCCGCCGCAACGGTCACGTTCCACGTCAGCCCCCGTGGATCCGATGACAGCGACGGCTCCGCCTCCCGGCCCTTCGCCTCCCCGGAACGCGCCCGCGATGCGGTTCGTGCCCTCAGAAAATCCGGTAACGGCCATCTTCCGAAGGGCGGCGTGCGGGTGCTCTTTGAGGCCGGCGATCGGCCCGTTTCCGAAACCTTCCGTCTGACCTCCGAAGACTCCGGCAGCCCCGACGCCCCGGTGGTCTATCAGGCCCGCCCAGGAGCCACGGTGACCTGGCACGGCGGCGATCGGATCACCAACTGGCGTCCACTCCGCGATCCCGGCGTCCGCGCGCGCCTCGCTCCCGGCATCGCAGACCGAGTCCTCGAGGCGGACTTGAGCGCCCTCGGCACCCGCGATTGGGGCGATGCGACGGCGCTGCGGAAGCGCCCCGAACTCTTCGCTAACGGCCAGCCCCAAACGCTGGCCCGCTGGCCCAACGACGGGTTCGTGAAAACCGGCGAAATCCTCGGTACGAACACCTTCAAGGTCTGGAACTCGATCGCCGGCTGCAAAGACGGCCGCTTCCGCTTTCTGGAGGATCGCCCCGCCACTTGGATCGATGAACCCGACGTCCGGCTCTACGGCTACTGGTTCTGGGACTGGTACGAGGAATACCAAAAGGTCGTATCCGTGGGAGCCGGCGACAAATCCTTTACCCTGGCCGAGCCCTACTCCGTCTACGGCTATCGCAAGGACCAGCGCTACTTCGCGGTCAACGTGCTCCGCGAACTCGATCAACCCGGGGAATGGTACCTCGACCGGACCGCCGCCCGGCTCTATTGGCTGCCTCCCGCCGACTTGAACCCCACCACCGCGGAGATCGTCCTCAGCCGTCTCGACACCCCCTTCATCCAACTCGAGAACACCCGGAACGTCCTTCTCCTCGGCTTGACCCTCCACGAGGCACGCGGCGATGGCATCCGGATCTCCGGTGGAGCCGACTGCCTCGTCGCCGGACTCACACTCCGCCGGCTCGGCGGGGACGCGGTGGTGGTCGAAGGCGGACAGCACCACGGCGTCTTCGGATGCCGCATGGAAACGCTCGGCTGCGGCGGCGTCCGCATGGACGGCGGCGACCGCAAGTCCCTCCAGCCGGGACGGCATTTCGTCGAAAACTGCACCGTCACCGACATCTCCCGCCTCAAGCGCACCTACACCCCCGCCGTCCATCTCGACGGCTGTGGAAATCGGATCGCCCACAACCGGTTCGAAAACATGCCCTCCTCCGCCCTGCGCATCGAAGGCAACGACCACCTCATCGAACTCAATCTCGTGCGCGATGTGGTCAAGGAATCCGACGACCAGGGAGGCGTGGACATGTTCGGCAACCCGCTCTACCGAGGTGTCGTGTTCCGTTGGAACCGCTGGTCCGACATTCGCGGCGGCACCCACAACGGGGCGGCGGGCATCCGACTCGACGACATGATCTCCGGCGTCGTGATCCACGGGAACTTCTTTGAACGCTGCGGCGCCGTCATCTTCGGCGGCGTCCAGATCCATGGCGGCAAGGACAACCTCGTCGA
>CAYZAE010000250.1:0-7972 GCA_964476125.1 uncultured Verrucomicrobiota bacterium
GTGCTCTTCGGAGGAATGACCAACGACGCGGTCGGACGAACCGGGATGGCGGGGGATACCTGGGAGTACGATGGGAACAACTGGTTGCCGGCGGCTCCCGCGCGGGCGCCGGTTCCGCGAGTCAACGCGTGCCTCTTTTACGATCCCGTGCGACGCGTCACCACCCTGTACGGTGGCGACAATGCCGGGTCGAACCCGCGTCCGGGAGACCTGTGGAATTGGGATGGAACGAACTGGACGCCGCTGTCGGTGAACGGTCCACGGCCGTTGTTGGGCGGGGTTTATGGAAGTCCGGTTCAACCCCGGATGGCCTGGGATGAGCGCCGTGGCTACGCCGTCCTCCCACCTTTCCCGGGCAACGCGCCCGGGAGCGATCTCGTGACCTGGACGTGGGACGGCGTCGGCTGGACGGAACATCCAACGCCATTCCAGGGATTCGGCATTTCGCCGGCCCAGACTGGATCGGGAATGTGGACGGTTTACGACCGGTTCCGTGGCGAGGTCATCTACGGGTCGGGAGCGGTCTATGACCAGGAGTACGTGTGGCGTTGGACCGGGGAGGGGTGGCGACGGGACCAGGTGTCTGCGTTCGTCGGATTCCACATCAACGCGGCCGCGGCGTACGATGAACGTCGGAACTCCCTGGTGGTTTTTGGTGGCAATTCGTCGAGCAGCGACGCCTCCGACATGGCGTTCCGGGGACTCTCGCCGCGCACCTTCGAGCGCGTGCTGGCGGACGAACCCAGGATTCTGAGGCAACCGGTGGTGATGGTGGATGACGCGGCGAATCGTCTCCGGGTTCGGGTGGTGGCGGCGGGCGTGCCGCCCTTGAGCTACGAATGGCAGCGGGACGGCGTGAAGCTGCCCGAAACGTTCCCCTACGGTTCCACGACCAACGCGGTGCTGGTTGTCGATCGCGGCCTCGCGGGTGACGTCGGACGTTATCGTTGCGTGGTGCGGGGCAAATGCGGGGAGGCCGTGAGTCTGGCCACCACGCTGGCCGGGGATCTGGATCGTGGCGGGCCGGTGCTCGCGATGTCCACGGCCGTGGTCGCAGGTCAGCCGGGGCTGACCATGACCTGGTCAGGCGCCGGTGTAGTGCTGGAACAGGCGCCGTCGCCTGTGGGTCCCTGGGTTTCCGTGCCGGGGGCGACGAGTCCGTTTCGACCGCCCCTGACCGGACCGGGAACGTTCTTCCGGCTTCGCGCGCCCTGACTGGACTCAGCGGTTGGGGGCCGGTTGTGGAGTGCGCCAGCCCTCTGGCGCTTTGCTTCGGCGTGAGGAGGTGGACGGGCGTGGGGTGGCGCGGGCGGGCGTGGGTTGGACGGACGGGCGTGGGGTGGGGAGGGGGCGGTGGTAGGAAAGCGGCAGAGGGCTGCCGCACTCCATAGGGGGAGGGAGCCGATTTGACCGATCGCGTCGGACACCGGATCGTGGGGTGACTCGTGCTGATCGCGTTTCACAAGCCGTGGGGGGTGTTGTCCCAGTTCACGCCGGATGGTTCACCCAACCGGCCGCTGGCGGAGTTTGATTTTCCGCCGGACGTTTATCCGGTGGGAAGGTTGGATGCGGATTCGGAGGGGTTGCTGCTGTTGAGCGATGAAGGTCGATGGAATGCGCGCCTGCTGAAGCCGGAGACGGGGCATCCGCGGTGTTACTGGGTGCAGGTGGAGGGGTTGCCGACGACGGAGGCGCTGGAGCGATTGTCGCGCGGGGTGATGGTGCAGGGTCAAAGGACGCTTCCGTGCCGGGCGTGGAGGTTGGATCCACAGCCCGAAGTGGCGCCGCGGGTGCCGCCGATCCGGGTGAGGAAGAGCGTGCCGGATTGCTGGATCGCGCTGGAACTGGTGGAGGGCCGCAATCGACAGGTCCGTCGCATGACGGCGGCGGTCGGGTTTCCGACCCTGCGCCTGTTGCGGGTGCGGATCGGGTCGCTCGAGTTGAAGGATGCGGTGCCGGAGGCCGGGACGTGGCGGGTGCTGAGGGCGGCGGAGGAACAAAGGGTGTTGGAGCGTCCGAAACTTTGCCGCGCGGGCGGTGATGAAGGAGGAGGATTGAAGTGATGACCGCCGGACATGACGAGGATGCCGCGCTGATGCTGCGAGTGCAGCGCGGCGAGGTGGAGGCGTTTGAGCGGTTGGTGGAGAAGCACCGTCAAGCCGTGCAGAATTTCGTCCAGCGCACCCTGGGGGATGCGGGTGAGGCGGAGGACCTTGCGCAGCAGACCTTTGTTCAGGCGTGGAAGGCCGCCGCCCGGTACCGGGTGACGGCGCGGTTCACCACCTGGCTGTTCACCATCGCGCGAAACCTCTGCCTCAACGAACTGAGGCGTCGCGGACGCCACCCGGCGGAGTCGCTCGATGCACCTGTCGAAACGGCCCAGGGACCGGTCACGCGGGATTTCGAGGATCGCCACGAGCCGGAGGTCATGGATCGCGTGTTGATCGCGGAGTTGAGCGGCCGGATCGAGGAGGCGCTGGCGGATCTTCCCGAGACTCAGCGTTCCGCCATCCTGCTCTTTCGCGAGGACGAACTGGCCTACGAAGACATCGCGCAGATCCTCGGGGTCTCGGTCTCGGCCACCAAATCCCTGATTCACCGTGGACGCGAGACGCTCAAGAGCCGCCTCAAGCCCTACTTGCGGACCGGGGCGTGGACTCCGGTGAACGAGGCGGAACCCGCTCCGGCGCCCGCGGCAACTTTCCCGAAGAACCGGTTTTGAATCGAACGAGCGATGAAACCCGAAGCGATCCAGGAACTGCGCGACACGTTGCTTCGTCGCGAACTGAATCCCGACGAGGAACGGGTGGTGGCGCAATGGCTGGCGCGGAATCCGGGCGAGGTGGAGGGATGGCGCGCGGAGCTGATGCTGGCGCGGTCGGTCCGTCGGTTGCCCGACGTGCCGGTGTCCTCGAATTTCACGGCGCAGGTTCTGCGGCAGATTGGCCGGGAGGAACCGGGGCCGGTGTCCCGGAGGTCCCGGAGGTCCGGGTTTCGGGAGTGGCTTGGAACGTGGCGGTGGCCGGCTGTTGGGGTGGCCGCTGCGGTGGCGGTGGTGGCGGTGACTTTCTGGCAGATCGAGACCACGCGGAGTCAGGCGGAGTTGAACCGGCAGATCGCTGCTCTGCGTACCATGTCGGACCTGCCTCCGGCGGTGCTGGAGGATTTCGAGGCGATTCGGAGTTACGGGGAGAGTTCGGCTCCGGTGGATTTCGGGCTGCTGGCGGCGCTTGAGTGACCCGGAGAACGTCGCGTGATCCCAACAATGTCAGGGTCGTTTCCGATGAAACTTCGATTTCTTTTGGTTGGGTTGACTGGGTTGTGGGTGTGGCTGGCGGCCGGTGCGGGTAGCCCCGTGCCGCCGCCAGCTCCGCCACTTCCGACCTCCCCGATCGCGGCGTTCCGGCTCCTGCTGGCGATGGATGCCCCGCACCGTGCCGCGGCCTTGCAGGCCAGGCCCGAGAAACAGCGGCAGGCTCTTGAGGCGCGACTCGCCGAGTATGAGTCGCTCGCGGCGGATCAGCGCGAGGCCCGGCTTCTGGCCACCGACCTTTTCTGGCATCTCCAACAACTGCTGCCCCGCCCGCCGGTCGAGCGCGCCGAACTGGTGGCCTCGGCCCCCGCCGAATTGCGTCCGATCCTGGAGGAGCGGTTGGCGATCTGGGACAGGCTGCCCGGCGCGGACCGCACGATGCTGCTCCAGCATGAGCGGGCGATCCGTTACTTCGCCCGGGTCCGTGACGTTGTTCCGCCCCCGTTGCCTGGGCCGCAGGGAGTTGGAGTCGGACCCAATTCAGGCACCCCGCCGCTGCCCGCCCGCGTCGTTCTGGAAGACGCTCGCTTTCCCGAGCTCAACCCGGCCGATCGCGGCCATCTCGTCGGCACGTGGCGCCGGTTGTTCGAGGCGCCTCCGTCCACGCTGGACCGGCAGTTGGCGAGAAAGTCGATGACCGAGGCTGAGCGTCGGGAGACGCAGGAGACCCTGGACCGGTTCCGTACACTCACTGCATCACAGCGCCAGGTTTGCATCGAGTCGTTCGCCCGGTTTGCCTCGTTGTCGCCTTCGGAGCGGGCCAGCTTCCTGCGGCATGCGGAGAAGTGGGCGTCCCTGCCGCCGGCCGAACGTCAGGCATGGCGCGGGTTGGTGGGCAAACTGCCTCCCCTGCCGCCGGTGCCGGTGAGTGTGGTTCCCCCGCCGCTGCCGGTCCCCGAGCCCGCGCCGCGCAAGCCGCTGCTCACCGATGGCGGAAAGGCCCGGTGACCTCCGTTCTCCGTTCTCCGTTCTCCCCACTCCCGTCTCCCCTCTCCCCTCTCCCCTCTCCCAGCCGCTGTTTCCAAACGACCCGACCGGGGCTAGCTTGGCCCGGTTGAGACACGCCATGATCCTCCTAGCCAGCCCCAAGCGATGTTCCGTGCTCGGACTGGTGACGGTGCTTTTTCTGGCCTTTGGGTTGTCCGGTGATGCGCGCGGGGCCGAGGGTTCGGGCTATCTGCGCTGGCACAAGGCGGAGCGGCGCGTGGATGCCGATCTTCGGGGTTGGCCCCTTCAACGTGCGTTGGAACGGATCGCGGCGTCCACGGGTTGGGAAGTGCTGGTGGAGCCGGGCATTGATCTCCAGGTGGCGGCCAGGTTCACGGGCCGGCCGGAACGCGAGGCGCTGGCCACGCTGCTGGCCGACGTCAATTTCGCGTTGTTGCCCTCCCGCACCAACCGGGGGTCGACACGGTTGCTGGTGTTCCGTTCGACCACGACCGACGCCACCCTGCGGGTGAAACCGGAGGCGGCTGCTGCGGGCTCGGAAACGAAGGTCATTCCGAACGAACTCATCGTGCGCCTCAAGCCGGGCTCGAAGCTTTCCATCGCCGAGCTCGCCAAAAGGCTTGGGGCGCGGGTGGCGGGTTCCATTCCGGGCCTGGATGCCTATCGCCTGGTGTTCGACGACGAAGCCGCGGCCTCGGCGGCCCGCACCTCGTTGGAGTCGAACGAGGACGTTGCCTCGGTGGAATCCAACTATTCCATGGGGAGTCCGGGGCAGATCGATCGGTTGCCCGGGATTCAGACCCCACCGGTCAGTCTCAAGGCCCGTCCGCTCAAGGACGGCTCGCAGGTCGTGGTGGCGCTGCTCGACACTGGATTCTCGGCGGCCGGGAGTCCGCACTCGGATTTTCTCCTGACGGGCGTCGCCATTGGCGGCGAAGCGGGTGCTGCGTCGAAAGCCGACGGTGGACTCACCCATGGATCGGCGATGTTCGAGACGATCATTGAGGGTGTGTCGTTGGGGCAGCGCGCCGCCGAGGGAACTCCCATCCGGGTGCTGCCGATCGACATTTATGGCGGGCGCCAGGAGACGACGACCTTTGAGTTGGCGCAGGGGATCGTGGTGGCTCTCGATCGCGGGGCGGACATTCTCAATCTCAGCCTGAGCGGGCCGAGTCCGAGTCCGCTTGTGCAGGATGTGCTGAAGCAGGCGTCGCAGGCGGGGGTTCTGACCTTTGCGGCGCCGGGCAACGAGCCGACGATGCTGAACACGTATCCGGCGGCTTATCCCGAGACCATCGCGGTCACGGCCAGTGATCGTCAGGGCAACCTGGCTTCGTACGCGAACCGGGGCGGGTTCGTGGATCTGATGGCACCGGGTACCAGCGTCGTTCCCCATGCGGGCGACACGTGGGTGGTGAACGGGACATCCGTTTCCACGGCGCGCACGGCGGGTTTGGCGGCCGGGTTGCTGGCGGATTCCGGCAAGCCGGCATCGGACATCGTGCAGCAGTTGCGAGCGAAGCTGGCGTTTCGCCCGCCTGAAATCCCCAAACCGTAGGTAGGGCGCGACCTCCGAGCGCGCCGCCTCACCACCCACCCTCAGCGGTGCCAGTCTCGTGTCCGGTGCATTTCCGAATTGTCGGGCAGGGGGGCGGGATCGGGCGGACCGAGGACCGGTCCTTTGGAGTGCTGCGACTTGTCGCAGCTTTGGATTCGCCGGCTCGTCGGTCCCCGGTGTCGGAGCGCTCCCCGACGTCGGTTCCCAAGCCCGCGTTGAATCCAAAGCGGCGACATGTCTCCGCAGTCCATGCCGTCCCCCCTGCCTTCCCTTCCTGCAGCGGGTCTCGTTCGCCGACAAGTCGGAGATGCGTCCGTCTCGTGCATGCCCCCGAGTTTTCACTTCCGGTCGGGAGCCGGGAATGGCATTGCCGTGGATGTGCCGAGCATCGAATTGGAAGGACGGATTGCCGAGATTCACGAACGCGTGTTGATCCCGCTGGCGGGTCGCCTGGCGTTTGACCTGGGACGGGCCTCGGGTGTGGGGACCGGCACTCCGATGGTGCTGTTCCTGGGCAACCATTCATCGGGCAAATCCTCGTTCATCAACTTTCTCCTGGGCGAACCGGTGCAGACCACGGGATTGGCGCCCACCGACGACGGGTTCACGGTGCTGACGGCGGGACCGCAGAATGCCACGTCCGACGGCCCGACGGTGGCCTCCCATCCGCAGTTGAACCTGGTTGATCTCGGCCGGTTGGGGCCGGCGTTCGCGTCCAAGCTCCGGCTCAAGACCGTGGTCCACGACCTCCTGCGCACGGTCACGCTGGTGGACAGCCCGGGCATGATCGATGCCGTCGGCGCCGCCAACACGCGCGGTTATGATTTCCCGGCCGCGGTCCGGGCCTTCGCCGAGCGCGCCGATCTCATTCTGTTTTTCTTCGATCCCGACAAGCCGGGCACGACGGCGGAATCCATTTTCGTGCTGACGCGGACCCTGGCCGGGCTGGGTTACAAGCTGATGCTGGTGCTCAACAAGGTGGACCAGTTCGGGAGCTTCCGGGATTTCGCGAGGACTTACGGCGCGCTGTGCTGGAACCTGGCGAAGGCGATTCCCACCAAGGACATCCCCCACATCGCGACCTGTTACCTGCCTTCCACCGATCCCGCCGCGCCCCGGCGATCCGGAGGTCTGCCGCTGGCGGATTTCGATGCGTCACGCGCGGAGATCCTCTCGGAGATCCGGCGCACGCCGGGTCGGCGCCGGGATCATCTCGTGACGGATCTCCTGCAGCGCGGACGCGAACTTCGGGTGCACGCGCGCGTGTGCCGGCAGGTAGCGTTGGAGTCTCGGCGACAGCGGGTTCAGGCGTGGGGGGCGTTGGTACTGACCGTAGTGCTGGCCGGTCTCGCGATCTGGCTGGCCTGGCTCACTCCCGACTGGCCGATTCGCCTCTGGGTGGCGGTGATCGCGGTGGCGGTGGTGGCGGTGGTCGGCGGGTTGGGGCGCTGGCAGATCCGAAGCCAGGCACGGCGCAGCGCGGATCCGTCGTCTCTCGAATCCGCCTTCGCCTCCGCCTTCGAGCGCGAACTCGCGCTGGCGGATCGCGCGGACCTGCGTGCGGATTGGGAGGCGGTGAAGGAGCGGACCCTGCGCACGGTGCAGACCCTGGGGCCGGCCCAGGCGGGCGGGGGCTGGGGCTCGGGGCGTCTTGTGGGTCGACTCGAGCGTTCGTTGGAAACGGAGATTCCTGCGCTTCGACGGGATCTCGGGCAGCCCCAACCGGAGTTGCCGCTCCCGGGCTGAGGGCGAGGGCGAGGGCGAGGGCGAGGGCGAGGGCAGGGGGCCGGTCAGGGCACGGCCGAGCCGACTGCGGATTTCAGGTCGGGGAACCCGGCACGAGCGAGTCGTGCGGTGAGGCCCCGGACCACGCGTCGGGCAAGTCCGGGTCCTTCGTAGACGAGACCGCTGTAGATCTGCACGAGCGACGCTCCGGCGGTGATTTTTTCCCAGGCATCAGCGTCGTTGAAGATGCCGCCCACTCCGAGGATGGGCATGCGACCGCGGGTCTGGCTGAAGAGGTGTCGGATCACCTCCGTGCTCCGGGCGCGAAGGGGTCGGCCGCTGAGTCCGCCGGTTTCCGCGTAGAGACGCTGGCGGCTTGGATCCTCGGTGGAAGGCCGGCTGACGGTGGTGTTGGTGGCGACGATGCC
>CAYZAE010000251.1:0-7934 GCA_964476125.1 uncultured Verrucomicrobiota bacterium
TTCAAGCATGCCGAATTCCTTGGAACGTACTGCTGCAACCGGCGTCGACGGCTTCCACCTCACACTCTCTCCGAGCTCCCGGTGCTCTGTGCTCTCTGTGTCCTCGGTGGTGAACCTCCCTCACGGATCGGGATTCCGCTCTGAGGCTGGGAGCGCAATGAAAGGGGCCGGAAAGCCAGGCGTCCGCCCCCTCCCCTTCAAGCCACCAACGCGATCATCGACGGATGGTTCGTCTCCACCCACCTCGCCGCCGGAGCCGGAACCGCCGCAGGCTGCGGGGCCGGCTTGCACAATTCGGCCACCAGCTTGGTCAGGGTCTCCCGGATCATCGTGATCCGCGTCTCCACCGCCCGCAGCTCCGCCAATCGTGGCGCCGTGAAACGCGCACTCACCCAACTGGCATCCTGCGTCGCCCCAATGACCCGCTCCTGAATGCGCAGCACGCCAATCTCGGCGATCAGCTCCTTCCGGCGCTGCTCATCCATGGCGATCAACTCCTCCAGCGTCTTGACCGTCACGCTAACCGGTTCTGAGATGGCTCCCTGAGTCTTCATGAGGTTCGGAATCAAGTGGTTGGCTATCCTTGGACGCGTCACGTGAGCCCAACCCACCCGGTCCTGCTCACGCACCTTTCAACCTCCACAGATCCGACCCTACACAAATCACGTAGATCCCATCAAGTACGTAGATAGCTTCAGACAAAGAAAGTCCGGTTGGCCCGAATCCATGCCCCCAGCTCACCGCGTCTCCTTTACCACCAACCCCCGCGCCCTCGCCATCCGCCGCAGCCACGGCACGTCCCCGAACTTCAACAGGTTCAGGTAATCCGGCCCCTTGCGCAGGGATTCCGGCATATCCACGACCTCGACTGCCGCCACTGCCGGTTCAAAGAGGCCCGCCAGAAGCGCGTTCACCGCGCCGTCGCCTTTCCCCCGCAATTGGATCGAGATCCCCTCTCCATACGCCTCGCGAAGGGCCCGCACCGCCTGCCGAATGTCCCAGACCCGCATGCCATCGAGGGTCTGCCCCAGGAGCATGAACCGTCGGCGGATCTGAACCTGGCGCCGCAACTCCGCCTCCATCTCTGGTCCCCCGACCCGCGGGCCCGATCCACGGGGAACGAACCCGACCGTCACCCATTCCGCCCCCGGCCCCAAGCGCCTGCCATCGGTCTCCCACATCTCCCGACCCACCTGTCCTCCGCCGGCGCCCCACGCCTCTGCCTCCGAAGCGGAGAGCACGTGAAGCACCACCCGACCGGGCGGCGCCGCGTTCACCCGCGAAACCGCCATCCAGGGCGCCAGGATTCCCGGCTGCGTCTGCAACGCCCCCCCTTTCACCCTCCAACCCTCCCGCTCCGAACCCCAGGGCTCCTCGATCACCGGACGCGTGGTCTCCTCCTGCGGCCAGCCCCCGAACACTTCGCGACGCAGATCCCCCAGCACCGCTCTCCAACCGTCCCCCTCCCAGGCCACTTCCCTCGACCATTGACCGTCCGGAAACCACTCGGCCGCCCGCGTGTTCCGTTCGTCAGTCGGCAGGTTGCCGAACACCCGCAGGGCCAATGGGTCGATCTTCTTCAACGCCGGTTCCCGAACCACGGTCTCTTCGCCCTTCAAATGCCTCCCGAACCAACGGAAGACCGGGACCTGCAAATCCTGAGTGTCCTGATGGGGTCCCGGGCCAATCACCAGACCGAGCCGGTTCGAGGCCCCCATCCGATCGTAAATCCGCCGCACCTGGGCGTGCACCCGCTGGACGCCGTCCAAGGGGAAGATGGTATCGCTGTCCGTGTTGACGATCAGCAGGGGGCGCGGCGCGAGCAACGCGGCGTTCAGCCCGAAATCCCAGCGATGGCGGTTCACGAAGAACATGCAATCGCAGTGTCCCTCGACCACGCCATCGACGACCTGGTTCCGGAGATCCGTGATGCCCGCCACCGGCGCCGCCACGCGCACGCGCTCGTCGATCGCGGCGGTGGTCCAGGTGTAACTGCCTCCGCCGCTCCGACCGGTCATGCCAATCCGCGTGGCATCCACTTCCGGTCGCGACTCGAGATAGTCGATCGCCCGCACCCCGTTCCAGGCTTCGACGCCTGCGGGCGAATAGCCGCGCGAATTCCACCACCATTGGCCGAGCCGGTGCGTCCCGTGATGAAAGCCTTCAATCTCACCCAGCTGCAGGGTGTCGATGAGCAGGGCGACATACCCGTGCCGCGCGAACCAGAGTCCGTGATGCTGGTAGGCGGTCTTGTTGCCGCAGCTCAACCCGTTCGTCTTCACCAGGGCGTGGCCACAGACATAAAGCACCGCCGGCAACTTCCCGGTCACCTGCTTCGGGCGGTACAGATTCGCCGTCACGTAGAGCCCGGGCAGGGACTGGAAATGCAGCCGTTCCACCACCACGCCATCCTCCTCCAGCGTCCCCGTGACCACCGGCTTCAGATCCGTCCGTTCCGGAAACGGCCACAACCCCAGCATCTCCAGCAACTGCCGCTTCAACACCGGACGCCGTGCCTCCCAATCCTCGCGGGTCACCACCCCGGCGAACGCCCGGGTCGCAAGGTGATCGGTCTCCAACCGGAAGTATTCCGACAACGATTCCACGGGCGCCGCCGCTGCCCCCATCGCGCTCGGCGATGGCCCCAGGAATCCAGCACCCCAAAGACCAAGAAGCACGAGCAGAAGGCACGGCCGGCGGATCATGGCCGAAGGGTGCTCCCCGGCTCCTTCCAGGTCGAGCGGGGAGGCGTCCGCGATCTCGTCACCTTTCCGGGCAGGCAAAGACACACTCCGAATGAAACTTACACTGACTGGGAGAATGGAATCTTGTCAGGCGCGGCGGGTCTCGTCAGGATTTTACAATGAGGAGGAACTGGCGGGTACTTTTTGGAGGCTCCATCGCGATCGCAGGCCTGGTGGCCCCCTTGGACTCGGCCCTGAACCCGAAGGCCGACGCCCAATCCGCCCCACCCGCTTTACGCATCGAACGGAGTTCCACCGGACTCACCCTCGCCTGGCCCAGGCCTGCCGAAGGCTTCGTTCTCGAACAAACCGACCGTCTGGGAACCGCCCCGCCCTGGACACCCTCCACCGCCTCCCCCCTCGAGGCTGGAACCGAATGGCGCGTCACCCTCGCTCCCGGCCCCAACGAACGCTTCTACCGCCTGCGCCAGCGCAGCGACCCCGGCCCCACCCGCATCGAGGCCACCTCACCCGCGGCCGGCGAAACCGGGGTCTCGGTCAATCGCGAAACCATCCTCCGCTTCAACCGTCCCCTGGCCCTCAACTCCCGCCTCGGCGCTCACCAATTCCAACTCCTGGCGGGCGGACGCCCGCTGATCTCCCGCGTCGAACTCGGCGCGGACCGGCGGACCGCCACGCTGTTCCCGCTGGAGAACCTTCCCGGAGGCGCCCGGGTCCAGGTGACCTTTGATGCCACCGAGGTTTTCGATGAAACCGGCCGCGCCGTGGACGCCGATGCCGACGGACAACCGGGCGGCCGGGCTTTGATCGAGTTCGACACGGCCGGCAATGCCCCGGTTCCCGGCACCGCCATCCTGGGTCGCGTCTTCGCCTCGGACCTCCAACCCGGCAGCGACACCGGCACCAACGCGGTCAACCGCCCGCTGGCCGGAGTCACCATCACCGTGGACGGCGCCGAGCAGACGCTGCGCACCACCACCGACGAGCAGGGCAACTTCATCCTTTCCCCATGCCCGGCCGGACGTTTCTTCGTCCATGTGGATGGCCGGACCGCCTGGGAAAGCCAATGGCCGTCCGGCGCCTACTATCCGTTCGTGGGCAAGGCCTGGGAGGCGGTGGCGGGAGTGGCCACGAATCTCGCGGGAGGCAACGGCGAGGTCTACCTGCCGCGCATCGCCAACGGCACCCTGCAACCGGTGAGTTCCACAACCGACACCTCCATCACCTTCCCGGCGTCGGTGCTCGCCGCCAACCCCGCCCTGGCCGGCGTCACCCTGGTCATCCCGCGCAACGCGCTGTTCACCGAACAGGGAACCCGCGGGGGACGCGCCGGAATCGCGCCCGTGCCCCCGGACCGCCTGCCTGAACCGCTGCCCCCCGGTCTGACCTTCCCCCTGGTCATCACCGTCCAGACCGATGGCCCCGCCAACTTCGATCAGCCGGTGACCGTACGGTTTCCGAATCTGCCCGACCCACGCACCGGACAACCCCTTCCGCCCGGAGCCAAAACCGCGTTGTGGGCCTTCAATCACGACACCGGCCGCTGGGAAATCCAGGGACCCATGACCGTCTCGGCCGACGGCCGCTTCATCGATTGCGATCCCGGGACCGGAGTGCGGCAACCGGGCTGGGTCGGCACCAACCCGGCCACCCCCGGCAGCGGCGGCCCGCCGCGTCCCCCGCTGCCTCCTCCGCCCCCCGACAAGGAACCCGACTGCGACGATCCCTTCACCCTGGTGGCCAAAGAGAACCTGCTCCTCGTCTTCGCCGATGGCATGCGTTTGATCTCGGGTTCCGGCAACTACGCCGGGGACGCCCTGACCCATTTCCTGTTGGGCGACGGGTCGCCCCAGACTTACCCCGCCGGATCCGGTCCTTCGGAAGACCTGCGCAACAGCCGGGCGGTCCAGGAGGAAATGCCGGACATCCAGAAAGCGCTCCTCGACAAGGTCAAAGAGGCCGTCGCCAGAAATTCCGAATTCCCCACCGTCGATGACTTCCGACATCACACCGGGCAGATGGGGTTCTACGGAGAGCCTGGCAACGCATTACACCAGCTTTCGTGGACGTATGGGGATGTCGACGACCAGGAAGTCAACGCCCAACTCAGCGACATCGCGGTCACCCACCTGCCCGACGGCGGCTACGAATATTTCGCCACCCTGAAGTTCAAGGTCTCCGAAAAATACGAGTTCAACAAAAACGACTCCAAAGGCCTGGTTCTGATGGCCAAGCAGCTGCAGGAGTGCGGCTACACCGAGCCGTTCGATGTCTCCATCGAATTCGAACTCCCATTGCGAGGCACCGTCCCCCCCCCGCGCAGCACCACCCCCCAACTCGCCGGCCCCGAACCCAAACCCCAACCCTCCCCGCTCCTCTCCGGCCCGGGACCCCACATCTACGCCCGCACCGACCTCACCCGCGAAATCGTCGTCGGCAACCAACGGCTCGTCCTCCAACCCAACGGCCGCTCCACCCTCGTCTCGACCAACGAACGGCTCTCCGGCCGGTTCGATTACCTCGTCGAGGATGCCAGCGACGGACTCTTCCTCGCGCGCGGAACGGTTCGTGGCGCAGGGAATCTGTTCACCGACCTCATCCTTCCCCCGTCCCGCACCGTGCGCATCCGTGCCGTCCATCACGAAACGCTCATGCTGGGGGAGGTGACCTTCGCCACCGCTGAAAACGGCCGGCCCACCACGATTCCGCCCCTCGCGTTTGCCCCACTCCAGCCTGGCCCCGACACCGACGCCGATGGGCTCGACGATGAACTGGAGCTCGTGCTGGGCACGCGCGCGGACCGCGCGGATTCCGACGGCGACGGCACCCCGGATTTTGCGGAGATCCGCAGCGGCCAGGATCCCTTGAGCGGCCTGGCGTCGGGCACCGGCATCCTCGCGAGTGTCCCGACCTCGGGGAGCCCCTCCGATATCGATGCCTACAACAATCTCGTGGTGGTGGCGGATGGCGCCGCCGGCGTGGCGGTCTTCAATGTCTTCGCCGGACTCGATCCCTTGCGCATCGCGCAACTTCCGACTCCGGACGCCGCCAACACGGTCGCCTGCAACGACCGCTGGATCGTGGCCGGCCATGGAAACCGGGTGTCGATCTGGGAAATCGGGCCCACCCCGATCCTCCGCCATTCCGTCGTCGTTCCCGGCGGACCCGCCGAACTCGCCCTCAGTGCCGATTCGATCTACGTGGCTATCGGCACCGAGATCGCCCTCGTCGACGCCCGGACCGGCGTGCTCCTGGACCGCCGGCCGATGACGGGACAGGCCGGCGAAGGCATTCATGACCTGACCGTCGCGGGCGATCATCTCTACGTGCTCTCCGCCTCCTTCGGCACGGTCGGATCCCACTCGGTGCTCAAAAGCCCGATCGCTCCCCTCCTGCTCGCTCCCACGGGTTCCATCACCATTCCCGGCAACGATCACCCCACTTTCGGCCGCATGCACCTCGCCGTGGGCGAGAGCCGGATTTACATCGGGTCAGCCGACGACAACGCCGCCGCCCAGCAGCCCGGGGTGCTCATCCTCGAGGATCTTCCCTCCGGCCTCCGAATCGTGGGGCGGCCCTCCGGCATCACCGCCTTCGACGTCGAACCCACCGGCTCCGGTCTCGCTCTCTTCACCGGGGCCGACCCTGGTCTGACCACCTCCGCCAGGGTCGGCGTGCTGGACGTCCGGAATCCGGTCGTCACCGACCGTTTCCTCACCTCCTACGACACCCCCGGCGCCGCCGTCGCCATCGCCCTCTACAACGGCCTGGCCTATGTCACGGACACCCGGGCCGGCCTCCAGGTGATCCAGTTCGCCCCGCCCGACCGCAACGGCCTGGCCCCCACCCTCCGACTCGTCAGTAACACCGGTCCGGAGGGCATCGATGCCGGCGAACGGCTGCGGCTGACCGCCGAGACCACCGACGATGTCCAGGTCCGCCAGGTCGAGTTTTTCGCCGACGACACCCGCCTGGCTACGGATGGCCGGTTCCCCTTCGAACATGTGTTTCTGGCACCGCCACCGACCGCCGAGCGTTCGCGGCTTCGGATCCGGGCACGCGCCACCGATACGGGCGGAAATGAGCGGTGGTCGGAGGTGATCGAAATCCCCCTGCACGCCGGCCAGAGCACGCGCGGCCTGCTGCGCCCGATCCCGGCTCCCGGAACGACCTCGGCCTCGTTGCGCTCGTTCGGGCTCCTGCTTGATGCCGTCGCTGAGGAAAATGCCGAGAACAAGACGAACGCCTTCTCCCTCACCTGGGCCGGTCCCGACGCGCGTCTGGACACCCCGGATGACCGCCCGGTGACCTTGGACAACCTGCGGTATCTCCCCAGCGCCCGCGCCCTGATTCAAGGACTCCCCGACGAACTCCGTCCCGGACTCTACCGCGCCCGGTATTCCGGTGAGGTCAAGGACACCGTCGGCAACCCGTTCCCGGCCACCCAATGGGAGTTCCGCGCCGCCAGCTCCACCCCATTCCGCCTCGTCCGGACCCTCCCGGGCGGCGGAACGGTGAACCGCGTCGGCTCCATCTCGGCGACCGCCAGCGAGCCCATCGACCGCGCCTCCGTCACCCCGGACTCCCTGCGGGTCGTCGAAGCAGGTCTGGACGGAACCCACGGAACTTCGGATGACCTCGTCATGCCCGGCCGGGTCGGATTCTCCGGCCCCGATGACCAAATCGTGTTCACCCCGGAAACGCCGCTCGTCCCGGGCCGTTACCGCGTCGTGCTCAAGGGCGATCTCACCGACCTGAGCGGCATCCCGCTCGGAGCCGACTCCCGCTGGGAATTTGTCTACGTGGACACGGACTCGCCCTCCACCGAGGCGTTCCAGCCTGAGGAAGCCACGGTGCTGGACGGCCCGGTCAGCCGCGTGGAGGCGTATTTCAGCGAAGCGATCGATGCCCGGACCCTGACCCCGGAGAACTTCCAGCTTCTGGCTTCGGGCCCGGACGAGGAGTTACTGACTCCCGATGACCGGATGGTTCGCGGCGAAGTGACCTACACGGCCACCCTCCGCCGGGCCACACTCACCTTCGCCGAACCCCTTCCCCCCGGCGTTTACCGCTACACGCTGACCCGCGAAATCCGCGACCTCGGCGGCAGCCCGCTGGACGTGAGGGAACTGCCCCGGTTCACCGTGACCAAGCAGGTCCGCGTCCGCGGCTCCGTAACACTCGAGTCCGGCGCCCCCGCCGCAGGCGCCACCCTCCGCATCGGAGGCA
>CAYZAE010000252.1:0-7702 GCA_964476125.1 uncultured Verrucomicrobiota bacterium
CCGCCACCCCGCGCCCGTCCGCCACCCAGCGCCCAAGCAAAGCGCCAGAGGGCTGGCGCACTCCATAGGACCGCCCCCGGTCACTCACTCCGAAGCCGGGGCCCCGCCCTGCGCCTGGGCCACCCGCTCGCGCATGCCCGCGAACAGGCTCTTGCCCTGGCCCGCCGCAACCGGTTTCCGCGCCGCCGACGTCTCGTGATCCACGAGTTCCGGAGGCAGTTCACGCAGGAATGACGAAGGATGCGCCGGCGTCATCTGGCCGTACTTTTTGCGGCCCGCGCAATAGGTGATGGTCAGGGTCCGCATGGCCCGGGTCAGTGCCACGTAGAAAAGACGCCGTTCCTCATCCAGCGTGCCTTCCTCCTTCGCCCGCATGTGCGGCATCAACCCCTCCTCCAACCCCACGATGTAAACATGCGGAAACTCGAGTCCCTTGCAGCTGTGGGTGGTGATCAGAGTCACCTCGTCCCCGACTTTGTCATCGTCATCCCCACGGCTGGTGTCCAACGCCAGATCCGAGAGCGCGTCGCCCAGACGTTCCAGCGCCGGCAACGACCGATTCACCTCCGGCGAATCCATCGAACCAATGATCTCCTTGAGGTTCCGAATCCGGTTGTCCGCCAACTCCGGCGTGCGCTCCGTCCGCCGCACATGATCCCAGTACCCCACTTCGGTCATCACCGATTCCGCCCAGGGACCCAGCATCTGCCCGATGGGCGAGGTCTCCAGGCGATGCCGGGTGGTCTCCAGAAAATTCAGGAACTGCCGGAGACTATGCTGGGTTCGTTCCTGGAACTGTCCCTGGACGTCGGTGTGCCGCATGGCCGTGAACACCGAGGCCTTGCGCTCATGGCTCGCCGTCAGCACCCGCTCCAGGGTCGCGTCACTCAGGCCCCGCGTCGGCACATTCGCGATGCGCAACAGGCTGGCGTCGTCGTGCGGATTGAACATGACCTTCATGTAGGCCAGGAAATCGCGGATCTCGAGGCGGTCGAAGAAGGACTGGCCGCCGATGATCCGGTAGCGGACCGAGGCCTTGCGCAACGCCGCCTCAAGCGGACGCGACTGCTGGTTGGTGCGGAACAGGACCGCCTGATCCCCCCACGGAATCCCCCGCATCGTCTTCCCCACCTGGATCTCATCCACGATCCACTGCGCCTCCGCCTCGTCGTGTTCGCAGGCGATGAGCTTGATCTTCTCGCCATCCCCGTGCTGCGACCACAGCTGCTTCCCGCGGCGACGGGGGTTGTTGCAGATGACCTGGTTCGCGGCGCGCAGGATGTTGTTCGTTGACCGGTAATTCTGTTCGAGGCGAACGACCTTCACCTCGGGAAAGTACTTCTCGAAATCGAGCAGGTTCGCGATCTGGGCGCCGCGCCAGCCGTAGATGCTCTGGTCGTCGTCGCCGACCACACAAAGGTTCCGGTGCTCCGCCGCGAGCGCCTTGACCAGTTCGAACTGGGCCCCGTTCGTGTCCTGGTACTCGTCCACCATGATGTACCGGTAGCGCATCCGGCAGTCCTCGAGCGCCCCCGCATGCTCCTTGAACAGGCGGATGGTCAGGAGGATGAGATCGTCGAAATCGACCGCGTTCGCTGCGCGCAGGGCGGACTCGTAACTGCGCATGAGATGGCGCGCGAGCGCCATGGCGGTCGGATCCACCACCAGTTTCTCCCCCGGCCCCGCGTTCCGAATCCGGCTCATGACGGCCAGAACCTCGCGCGGCTGCGCCTTGTCGTCCCCCAGGCTGACCTTCGCCAGAATGCGCCGGATGACCCCCACCTGCTCCGCCTCGTCGTAAATGGTGAAGTTCGGCTTGTAGCCCAACTTGTCGATGTGCCGGCGGAGGATGCGCACGCACAGGGAATGGAAGGTGCACATGGTCGGGCGCTCCTGCGGTTCCTCGCCCTTCACGCGCCGCCGCGGCACCAACTGGCGCACGCGCTCCTGCATCTCCCGCGCCGCCTTGTTCGTGAAGGTGACCGCCAGCACGTTCCCCGGCGACACGCCCTTCGAGAGCATGTAACCGATGCGATGGGTGATGACCCGTGTCTTGCCCGTGCCGGCCCCCGCGAGGATCAGCACCGGCCCGTTGATCGTCGTCGCCGCTTCGCGCTGCTGCGGATTGAGTCCGGAAACGTCGAGCATGAGCCGCGCAGTGTAGGAATCGCCCCGCCGACGGCAACCGGCTTCTCGGATCAAAGAGCCTTCACAATCAAAAGGGTCAGGTCGTCCTCCAACGGACTCGGCGCCGAATAGGCCACCGCCGCCTGGCAAAGCGCCGTCATGATCTCTTGCGCCGGCCGGCCGGCATTCGCCCGGACAACGTCCGCCATCCGTTCCATGCCGAACTCCTCCCCCTCCTCCCCGGCCTCCGAGCCACGCCGCGCCTCCTTGATGCCATCGGTGTACAACACCAGGACGTCCCCGGGCACCAGGCGGATCGACGGCGCCGACGTCGGCGGATGGCCCCGCACAAATCCCAGCGGCCCACCCGTTCGCCGCAACTGCGCCTTGATCGTCCCATCCGCCCCCAGCACGAACGCCGGGGGATGCCCCGCGCTCGCGTGCACCAGCTCGCCCGTGGCCGGATTGAACCGCACCAGCAGCAGGGTCACATAGCTTCGCCCCTCGACATCCTCCGTGATCACCCGGTTGGCCCGCGCCAGGATTTCCCCGGGATCAATCCGGTTCCGCGCCACCACCCGAAGCAGCGCCCGGGTCTCCACCATCAGCAGGCTCGGCCCCAACCCGTGACCGCTCACGTCCGCCACCACCAGCCCGATGTGGCCGTCCAACATCGGCAGAAAATCATAGTAATCACCACCGGTCGCATCCGCGGGCACTGACGTCCCCGCAATGTCGTACCCGGGCACCATCGGCGCCGCCTTGGGGAACAGGCGCTGCTGAATCTCCCGGGCCGCCCGCATCTGCTCCTCGCGCGCCCGCAAGTCCGCCTCGTTCCGCCGCTTCTCCGTGATGTCACGGGCGAAAAGCACAAACCAGGGGCGATCCGGAAGATCAAAACGGCTGGACGCCACCTCCACCACAATCGCCTGACCGTCCTTCCGCAACGCCGGGCCTTCCACCAGGGCCCGCGCCCCGCCCAGGACACCGCCAACTCCACCCGCCGCGGGCTGGCTCGGAATTCCTTCGCCGACCAGCGGCATTCCCGTCCCAGCCCCTCCACCCGACGCCAGCGCCGGGGAGGCTCCGGCCATGGCCAGCGCCCGCCGCAACCCGCCACCCATCGTGTTCACCCCCGCGGGCCCCACCGGAACCACCGGCTCCAGCCGGGCCAGGTCCAGCCCCGCCAATTCATGAGCCCCGAACCCGAACACCACCTCCGCCGCCGGATTCGCAAAACCAATGCGCCCGGTCTCGTCGCAGACCAGCACGGCGTCCGGGGAGGTCTCCCAGAGGCTGCGGTACCGAAGCTCGCTCTCCCGCAATTGCGCCTCCGCCTCCCGTCGACCCCGCCGCACCGCCGCCTCGCGAAGCTCCCGATCCACGGCCGGGAGCAGCCGCGCCGGATTCCCCTTCATCACGTAGTCGTGCGCCCCGGCCTTCATCGCCGCCACCGCGACATCCTCGCCAATGCCCCCGGAAACAATGATGAACGGAACGTCAATGCACGCGTCCTGAAGGATCTTCAAGGCCTGGGGCGCGTTGAACTCCGGCATGTTGTAGTCCGCGAGAACGATGTCCCACGCCTGATCCCGGAGCGCCTGCTCCATCGCCGCCGCCGTCTCCACCCGCCGCCACTGGACCTCGTACCCGCCCTTGCGCAGGGCCTGGACCATGACCTTTCCGTCGAACTCGGAATCCTCGAGCACCAGGGCTCGCAGCGGCACACGTGACGTCATGGCTTGGGTGCGGGTTGCCCCGCGGCCTCGAAGGCTGCGCGCCCGCTCGCCTCCAGTCAAACATCCCGGCCCCACCCGGCTTCGCGCCCGCGCCTCCCGAAGTTGTTGCTGGAGGTTGTCGCGCTGCAACAACCCCGCCCCCGTCGAGCCGACGGGCGGTTCGGTAGCCCTTGGGGGTGGCGCTTGGGCCATGCCGGTGTGCGGATGGACGCGGCCCGGCTCCTCGCAGCGCGACGAGTTCCGCCCACCACAAACCGAGGAGGCACCGGCCCCCAAGGTTTGCCTGTCCGATTGACGTGCGTCGATCAGGCGGCATGCTCCGCGCCACCTATGATCAATCGCCGTACCGCCCTGAAGGCCGTCGCCGTCGCCACCGCCGCCGCCCCGGTCCTCCTCTCCGCGGCACAACCCGCGGCCGCTCCAGCCGCAGCCGCCCCCGTCGGCCCCCACCAGCTTCCGCCGCTGACCTACGCCCTGGATGCGCTCGAACCCTTCATCGACGCCAAGACGATGGAGATCCACCACGACCGCCATCACGCGGCCTACGTCGCGTCCCTCAACAAGGCCGTCGCCGGCAACGCAGATCTCGCCTCCAAATCGGTCGAAGCCCTGATCTCGAACCTCGGCGCCGTGCCCGAGGGCATCCGTTCGATCGTCCGCAACCACGGCGGCGGTCACGCCAACCACGCGTTCTTCTGGCAATTGCTCAAGCGCAACGGCGGCAGCACACCCTCCGGCCCGCTCATGGAAGCCCTGGTCAAAAAGTTCGGGACCTTCGACGCCTTCAAGGCCGAGTTCTCCAAGGCCGCCATGTCCGTGTTCGGGTCCGGCTGGGCCTGGTTGAGCACCGACAAGGAGGGCGAAATCGGCCTCGAGGTCACCCCCAACCAGGACTCCCCCATCATGGCCGGGCGCATCCCGCTCATCGGCATCGACGTCTGGGAACACGCCTACTACCTCAAGTACCAGAACAAGCGCGTCGATTACGTCGCCGCCTTCTTCCAGGTCATCAACTGGGACTTCGTCGCCACCCGCTTCGCCAAGCGTGGCTGATCCGGGAACCATCCCATCCCTCCACGCCGCAGTCCCCCCACCGTGTCCGATCCCCACGAACCCGCCGACCGCGGCAGATCCCCCGCGCTCGGCCGGTTCGTCGCCTTCGTGCTTCTCGCCCTGTTCGCCATGGTCGCCCTCGGCGTCTACTCGATCTGGACCCACGCCCAGGGTGAAAAGGACTGGCAGGAACGGATCAACGCCCGCGAAGTTTTCGTCACGCCCACCAACCGTCCCGCCTCCCGATGAACCAGTACCTCGAACGGGTCGTCGATCTGCTCGACCCCTCCCTCAACCGCCTCCACAACCTCAGCCTCGAGGAGGCCCGCTCCCGCATTCTGGACGGCACCCTGCAGTCGGTCCGCGACATCGACGGCTCGTTCGCGCTGCTCGCCAAACGCGGCAAATCGGTCCGCATGGCGCGGTCCCTCGACCGGCCGATGCGCTACTTCCTCGCCAAACGGCACGAAGGCCCCGCCCTGATCGTCGCCGACCGCATGGACGCCATTTACGCCTGGCTGAAATCCGAGGGGTTCCAGGACCAGTTCCACCCCAGCTACACCCGCATGGTGCCGGCGCATTACGTCGTCGAAATCCAGCTGGTGGGCTGTCCCGATCCCGATCCGGTCTACTCCCGCTTCTTCGACCCGCCCCGCAACTCCTTCAGCACCGATCTCGATGAGATCGGAAACGCGTACGTCTCCGCTCTCGCCGGCGAGATTCTCAAGTGGCTGCCCACCGTTCCCGAAAAGGAACCGATCGGCGTGGCTTTCAGCGGCGGCATCGACAGCGGCGCGGTGTTCCTCACCACCTACCAGTGCATGCGCCGGCTCGACATGAGCCCCAGCCGGCTCAAGGCCTTCACCCTCGACCTCGGCGGCGGCGAGGATCTCCGGCAGTCCCGCACCTTCCTCGAGAAACTCGGGCTCAACCTGTTCCACGAACCGATCGAGGCCGACCCCGAAACACTCGATCCCGCCGAAACAGTCCGCATCGTCGAGGACTACAAAACCCTCGATATCGAGGCCGCCACGATGTCCATCGCGCTGCTCAAGGGAATCCGCGCCCGCTATCCACACTGGAAACACATCGCGGACGGCGACGGCGGGGACGAGAATCTCAAGGACTATCCCATCGAGGAAAACCCGGAACTCACCATCCGGTCGGTGGTGCACAATCAGATGCTCTACCAGGAGGGCTGGGGCGTCGGTAAGATCAAGCACTCGCTCACCTACAGCGGCGGTCTGAGCCGCAGTTACGCCCGCACCTACGCCCCCGCGCGGCATTTCGGCTTCGAAGGCTTCAGCCCCTTCACCCGGCCCCACCTGATCGAAATCGCCGAAGGCATCCCCTTCATCGAACTGACCGGCTACGACCACGAGAAGCTCTACGCGCTCAAGGGCGAAATCATCCGCCGCGGCATGCGCCACGTCTTCGGCATCGACTTCCCCGTGTTCCCCAAACGCCGGTTCCAACACGGCGCCATTCCCATCGAACAACTCCGCGAACACGTGCCCGACCGGGAAAAACTCTTCCGCCGGAAACTGGAGGAACTTTACATCGACGCCGCCCGCTGACCGGCGCCCGCCTTCGCGGAGCCCGCGCACGGCACCTTCGATCGCTGCCGGATCCTGTCCCCGCCCGCCCCAAACACCCCGGCGGACAAACCACCACGTCCACCGCTCCTGATCCGGCCAACCCAGGGGAAAGGGTCCAAGTCCTGCGCCGATTCCGACCTCCGGACCTCCGACGGTCCCTGACACGGGGTAGGGGGAAATCCCCGACCCCTTGACGAACGGACCGGCGCAGGTACTTCAAGGTCATGAATATCGAGAAACTGACGACGCGCGCCCAGGCCGCTCTCCAGAACGCCCAGAACCTGGCGTACCAAAACTCCAACCAGGAACTCGACACCCCGCACCTGTTCCTGGCTCTCGCCACCGAGACCGACGGACTCGTCCAACCCCTGCTCCAGAAACTCGGCGTCACCCCGGCCGCCCTGGTCAACGATCTGCAACGCGAGATCGCCTCGCGCCCCAAGGTCTCCGGCATCAGCTCCTCCGACCTCTTCCCCAGTCAGTCCCTCAAAAAGACGCTGGATTCCGCCGAAGCCGAGGCGGCCCGGCTCCGCGACGACTTCACCTCCACCGAACATCTCCTTCTCGCCCTGCTCAACGAAGGCGGTCCCGCGGTCAAGGCCATCGCCCAGAAACACCGGCTCAAATACGACACCGTCCTCACCGCCCTCGCCCAACTGCGCGGCAACCAACGCGTCGTCGACCCGAATCCCGAGGACAAATTCCAGACTCTCGAGAAATACGGACGCGACCTCACCGCGGCGGCCCGTCAGGGAAAGATCGATCCCGTCATCGGCCGCGACGATGAGATCCGCCGGGTGATGCAGGTGCTCACCCGCCGCACCAAGAACAACCCGGTGCTCATCGGCGAACCCGGTGTCGGCAAAACCGCCATCGCCGAGGGCCTCGCCCGCCGCATCGTCGCCGGCGACGTCCCGGAATCCCTGAAGCAAAAGCGCCTGGTCTCCATGGATCTCGGCGCGATGATCGCCGGCGCCAAGTACCGCGGCGAATTCGAGGAGCGGCTCAAGGCCTTCCTCAAGGAGATCACCGCCAGCGAAGGGCGCATCATCCTGTTCATCGACGAACTCCACACCATGGTCGGCGCCGGCAAGGCCGAGGGCGCCATGGATGCCGGCAACATGCTCAAGCCCGCGCTGGCCCGCGGCGAGCTGCACTGCGTCGGCGCCACCACGCTCGACGAGT
>CAYZAE010000253.1:0-2437 GCA_964476125.1 uncultured Verrucomicrobiota bacterium
CCCCCACTCCCGACCACCGACCCCCGACCCCAGACGCCAGACGCCAGACGCCAGACCCCAAACCCCAGCCCCCAGCCCCCCCCGGTTCACTTCCCCGCCCGCGACCGTCGTCGTTCCCGCCAGAACTCGAACACCGCCGGGAGAATCGACACCACGATGATGCCCAGGATCACCGCCGAGAAATTCTTCTGCACGAACGGCAGATTGCCGAAGAAGAAACCCGCCATGCCGCACAAACCGACCCACAGAATTGCGCCCACCACGTTGTTGGCCATGAACTGCCGGTAACTCATGTGCCCGGCCCCGGCCACGAACGGCGCAAAGGTCCGGACGATCGGCACGAAGCGCGCAATGATGATGGTCTTGCCACCGTACTTCTCGAAAAACGCATGGGTGCGGTCGAGGTGATCCTTGCGGACCACGCGCGGAAACCGACGCTGCAAACCCTCCCCCGCCAGCCGGCCCACCCAGTAATTCACCGTATCGCCCAGGATCGCCGCCACCACCAACAGGCCCAGGGTGAGACCCAGGTTCAACCCGCCCGTGGCCGCCAGCGCCCCGGCCGCGAACAGCAGGGAGTCGCCCGGCAGAAACGGCGTCACCACCAGGCCGGTCTCGCAAAACACGATCAGGAACAGGATCCCATAAACCCAGACGCCATAGTCCTGCACCAACTCCGCCAAATGACGGTTCAGGTGCAAAACGATATCCATGAACTGGCGAACGGCATCCACCATCCCTCCAGCCTGCAAAGACCCACCACTTCCCGACGAGCCAAAAGACCCAGGCCATCGCCAGGGGATTCCCCCGACTTTGTCATTGGCGACGTCCCCCGCCCCCTCCAACCCTCTCGCCCATGAAGGCCGCCGTGCTCCACGGAAAAGAGGACGTCCGCATCCAGGACCTGCCCGAGCCTCCCCTCCAACCCGGGGAGGTCCGTGTCCATATCCACGCCGCCCTCACCTGTGGCACCGATCTCAAGGTCTTCCGGCGCGGGTACCACGCCAAGATGATCGTCCCCCCGGCAGTCTTCGGACACGAATTCGCCGGGGTGATCTCGGAAGTCGCACCCGGCACCCAGGACTGGTCCGTCGGCGAACGCATCGTTGCCGCCAACTCCGCCCCTTGCGGCCAATGCTTCTACTGTCAGCAGGGACAGGAGCAGCTCTGCGATGATCTGCTGTTCCTGAACGGCGCCTATGCCGGTTCCATCGCCATTCCCGCCAGGCTCGTCGAAAAGAACCTGCTCCGGCTCCGGCCCGGGACCGGCTTCGCCGACGCCGCCCTCACCGAACCCCTGGCCTGCGTTGTTCAAGGCGTTGAGGAATGCCGGCTCCGAGCCGGCCAGCGCGTGGCGATCATCGGCAGCGGTCCCATCGGCCTGATGTTCGTGCGGCTTGCCTCCCACCTCGGATGCGAGGTCACCGTCGCCGGGCGCGGCGCGGGCCGCCTTGCCACCGCCAGCCGACTGGGCGCTGCCCACCTCATCGATGCCGCCGCCCACCCCGAATGGTGGCGCCACGTGAAAACCACCGGGGACCGCGGATTCGATGTCGTGCTTGAAGCCGTCGGTAAACCCGAAGCCTGGGACCATGCCGTCCAGGTCGTCCGCAAGGGCGGCACCGTGAATTTCTTCGGCGGCTGTCCGGCCGGCACCAGCATCGCCCTCGACACCGGACTGGTGCACTATTCCAACCTCTCCCTGCTTGCCAGCTTCCACCACACCCCGCGCACCATCCGCCGCGCGCTTCAGCTCATCGAAGATGGAATCATTCGAGCCTCGGATTTCGTGGATGGCCGGTCTCCGCTCAGCCGCCTGCCCGACCTGCTCCGCGAAATGACCACCGGCAACCGCGCCGTCAAAACCCTGGTCGACGTCCACGCTTAACCCCCCAGCCCCAGCCCCAGACCGTAGACGCCAGACCCTAGACCCTAGACCCCAGACGCCAGCCCCGAACTCCGAACTCAGTTCTCCGTTCCCGTCCCTCCCCACCCCCCCCGCCATGCGCCCCACCGATATTCAGATCATAGGTTCCGATCTCGCCATTCACTGGGATGACAACCAGGAGAGTTTCATTCCGCTGCTGACCCTCCGCCGCTACTGCCCTTGCGCCAGTTGTGCCGGCGAAAAGGACATTTTCGGCAATCTCTACAAGGGCCCGGACAAACCCCTCACCCCGCGGGCTTCGGAGCTTGTGCGGTTTGATCCCATTGGGGGCTATGCCGTCCAACCGTTCTGGGCCGACGGCCACAACACGGGCCTTTACACCTTCGAATACCTTCGCCGCCTGGGAGCCTTGGCGCCCTGATCCGTTCAAGTGCGGCGAAACAAACCAACGCCCTGCCTTGCGGCAAATTCGATATCGCTAACGCTGAATTTCACCTTCTGCGACCGCGACCCTCCTCGCCCCGGCGTCCCAACAGGGGGACAGGCAAT
>CAYZAE010000253.1:2537-7657 GCA_964476125.1 uncultured Verrucomicrobiota bacterium
CTTTTGGGCCGTGCGCCCCTTCGTCCCAAGAGCCTGTCCCCCAGTAGCCGTCCCCCTCGCCTTCTGCGACCGCGACCCTCCTCGCCCCGGCGTCCCAACAGGGGGACAGGCAATTTCTCCTCCCCCTGAGTGGCCTCTCCCCCCCGTTGGATTTCGACAGAGGGACAGACTCTTGGAATTGGGCGCTCCTACGCGGGGGATGAACAGGGGGACAGGCTTTTGGGCCGTGCGCCCCTTCGTCCCAAGAGCCTGTCCCCCAGTAGCCGTCCCCTCGCCCCGGACTCCATCCGCAAGGTCCGCGACCGCGGGACGCTCGGGAAAAAGCGGAAGTCCGCGAAGTGTTGACCCTCTTTCCGCTCGCCCTTCCAGCCCACGGCCAATATCTAATCCGCATGAAGTTCCCGAAAGCGGCCCTGCTGGCGCTCTTCGTCGCCCTGGGGGGAGCCCCGGGCGTACCGATCGCCGCCCCGCGACTCCACGCGGCCATTCCTCCGGAGAAACTGGATCAACTCCCGGCCCCGGCCTCCCGCCCGGTCGATTTCGACCAGGACATCCGCCCGATTCTCGAGGCCAGCTGCGTCAAATGCCATGGGCGTGGCAAGAGCAAGGGGGGGTTCCAGCTGGACACCCGGGAGACCTTTCTTCGCGACGCCGATTCCGGTCCCTCGGTGGTGATCGGCAAGAGCCGCGAAAGCCGGCTGATCCATCTGGTCGGAAACCTCGACCCGGACAACGTCATGCCAGCCAAGGGGTCCCGGCTGACCGATGAGCAGGTCGGCCTGCTCCGCGCCTGGATCGACCAGGGACTGAAATGGGATCCCGCCATCTCCTTTGCCCGCGAGCCCCATCGCAACCTCAAGCCCCGCCAGCCGGAACTTCCGTCCACTGGCGGCAGCCAGGCCTCGAACCATCCGGTCGACCGCCTCCTGCAGGCCTACTTCTCCAAGCAAGGTGTGACGGCACCGGCTCCCGTCGATGACCGGAACTTCGCCCGCCGCGCCTACCTGGATTTGGTCGGACTCCTCCCCTCTCCCGGGGAGCTCGAACGCTTTCTCGCGGATCCCGCCCCGGACCGCCGGGCACGGCTGGTGAAAAGCCTGCTGGCGGACTCCTCCCGGTATGCCCAGCACTGGATGACGTTCTGGAACGATCTTCTGCGGAACGATTACAAGGGCACCGGCTACATCGATGGCGGCCGGGAACCGATCACCCAGTGGCTGTACACCGCGCTGCGCGACAACCGCCCCTATGACCAGTTCGTGCGCGAGTTGGTGAACCCCGGCAACGGCCCGGCGCGCGGATTCGCCAAGGGCATCGTCTGGCGGGGCGTCGTGAACTCCTCCCAGACCCCGCAGATGCAGGCCGCCCAAAACATTTCCCAGGTCTTCCTGGGCGTGAACCTCAAGTGCGCCTCCTGCCATGACTCGTTCATCGACGACTGGCAGCTCTCAGACGCCTATGGCCTGGCCGGGGTCTACTCGGACACCAAGCTTGAGCTGGTCCAATGCGACAAGCCACTGGGCAAGCATGCCCCCGTGAAGTTCGTGTTCCCCGAGCTGGGGTCCATGGACGACGACGCCCCGAAAGCCCAGCGCATCGCGCGTCTCGCCGAACTGGTCACCAGCCGCGACAACGGCCGGCTCACCCGCACCCTCGTCAATCGCCTCTGGGCCCGATTGCTCGGCCGCGGTCTCGTCGAACCTCTCGACATCATGCAGAACCCCGCCTGGAACGCCGATCTGCTCGACTGGCTGGCCGAGGATTTCGTCGCCAGCGGCTACAACATTCGCCACACCCTTGAGGTCATCGCCACCTCGCAGGCCTATCAGTTCCCGGCCGTCGACATCCCCGAGAAACCCGAGCCGAATTACGTCTTCCGCGGCCCCGCCGTGCGACGCCTCTCCGCCGAGCAGTTCCGCGACGCCCTCGGACAGATCACCGGCGTCTGGGCCCAAAAGCCCGAAGGCAACCTCGACGGGTTGCTGGTCGAAAAGGGAACCGCCAAGGAATCCGCCGCGGCTGCCTACTGGGTCTGGTCC
Organism: uncultured Verrucomicrobiota bacterium; assembly: GCA_964476125.1. Lineage (GTDB taxonomy): Bacteria > Verrucomicrobiota > Verrucomicrobiia > Limisphaerales > CAIMTB01 > CAIMTB01. The sequence continues at coordinate 4,577 of CAYZAE010000253.1, forward strand.
GATGCCCATGCCGCCCAGGCTGCACCGCCCCAAACCGTCTGGTTCCGGCGATCGTTCGAGATCACCGAAATGCCCGGTGAAGCCATTGCCATCGTCAATGCCGACAACGCCGTCCGCCTCTGGCTCAACGGCCAGTCGGTCCGCCGCCAGAACGACACGCCCTGGGATGACACCACAGTCGTCGATCTCCGTCCCCACCTCCGCCGCGGCCGCAACGTGATTGCCGCCGAAGCCGTCAACGGCGGTGACGCTCCGAATCCTGCCGGGTTCCTCGCTTATCTCCGCTTCCGCGCCAAAGCGGGCGACGGCAAGGCCGAAGCCTCGGCCACGGCGTTCGCCGGCGCGCCGGACCTGGGCACCGACGGCTCCTGGCTCGTCTCGACCAACAAGGCTGAGGGTTGGATGAAACCCGAATTCGACGCCTCGACCTGGACCAAGGCCCAGGTTCTCGGACCGCCCGAAACCGCTCCCTGGAACCTCGGCGCGCAGTTCGCCTCCGTGGTCCATGGGCGCACCGCCTTCGGAACCGTCCGCTCGTCCCTGGTCTCCGCCGACCCCCTCGCCACCGCGCTGGGCCGGCCGAACCGCGAGCAGGTCACCAGTGTCCGTCCCCAGCTCGCCACCACGCTCCAGATGCTGGAACTTACCAACGGCGGCACGCTCGCGCGCCTTCTCAAGCAGGGCGCGGAGAAGCTCGCCTCCGAGAATCCCAACGCGTCCAACACCGTGGTCGATCAGGTCTTCCGCCAGGGTCTCGGCCGTCAACCCACCCCCACGGAAGCCAGGCTCGCCGCCGAACTTCTCGGCTCTCCCGTCCGACCCGAAGGCGTCGAGGACCTGGTCTGGTCCCTCGCCATGCTCCCGGAGTTCCAGTTGATCTACTGAGCCACGGACCGACCGATCCCTCCCCCGCTCCCCGCTCCCCCCTCACGGCCCCGGTCTGATTCCGGGCCGCGAGCCAAGGACGAGGGGAGACGACTCGCCTCACCTCACTGCCCTTCGCCCGCCGCGGGCCGGTCCCACGTCTGCAACCGTTCCGCGGCCGCCTCCCAGTCCGCGTGGAGGGCGGGGAGTCGGACATGGATGTCCTGGAGCTCGCGGTTGACGGACATCGCGAGCCCCGGGGTGTTGTAGGTCTCCGGACGTTCGAGTTCCACGACCAGTTCCTTCTCCCGCGCTTCGAGACGGGAGATCTCCGCTTCGAGTTCGGTCACGCTCTTCTGCAATTCCCGCTTTTCCCGGGACCGGGCCTGACGGTTCTCGGCCTCGAGCCGCTTCTGTTCCTTGCGGGAAGCCGCGTCCAACGCCGGAGCCGGAGCGGCGGGACGTGCCGGTCCCGGGCGCCCTCCCGCATCCGCGCGAACCGGGGCCTGCTGGACCGGCTGGGCCGGCACCTGTCCCACGAGCCCCGCCCGCGCGGCCTGCCGCGTCTTCTCGAGGTAGTAATCATAGCCCCCGGGGAAGTGCGTGAGCTTTCCGGACTTCACGTGCACCACGTGGGTGGCGATCGATCGGATGAAGTGAACGTCGTGACTGATGAAGATGAGCGTGCCCTCGAACTGTTTCAGCGCCTCGATCAGGGCATCCACACTCGCCAGATCGAGATGCGTCGTGGGCTCGTCCATGAGCAGCAGGTTCGGCGGATCAAGCAGCAGCTTCACCAGCGCCAGCCGGCTCTTCTCGCCGCCGCTGAGCACCGACACCTTCTTGAACACGTCATCGCCCCGGAACAGAAAGCTGCCCAGCACCGTGCGCACGAACGTTTCCGTGACCCGCTGGGGCGTGTCGTACCCCTCCTCCAGCACCGACCGCTCCGGCTTGAGGGTGTCGAGCCGGTACTGCGCGAAGTACCCGGCCCGGACGTTGTGGCCAGGCTGGCATTCGCCGCCCTGCGGTTTCAGCACGCCGGCCAGGATCTTGAGGAGCGTGGATTTGCCGGCGCCGTTCGGACCCACCAGGACGATGCGCTGACCGCGTTCCGCCTCGAAGTTCAGTCCGTCGTAAATCTTGAGATCGCCGTACGCGAACTTCACCCCGGCCAATCGGATCACCCGGAGACCGCTCCGATCCGGCTGGGGAAACCGGAAATCCCCCATCGCGGCGTCGCTGCCCACGATCTCCGGCATGTCCTCCTTCAGGCGCTCGATCTGCTTGAGCTTGCTCTGCGCCTGGGCGGCCTTGGTGTTTTTGGCGCGAAAGCGATCGACGAAATCCTGGAGCTGATCGATGCGGCGCTGCTGCGCCTTCGCCTCGGCCAGCAGGGTGGCCTCGGTCGCCGCACGCTGTCCGACGTAGCTGTCGTAGTTGCCCGTGTACTTGAACAACCGCGCCTGTCGCACCTCCACGATGTGGGTGCACAACTGGTTCAGGAACTCGCGATCGTGGGAGATCAGCAGGAGCGCGCCCGGATAGTTCCTCAGGTAATCCTGCACCCAGATCAGCGCCTCGAGATCGAGATGGTTCGTCGGCTCGTCCAGCATCAGGAGATCCGGCTCCGACACCAGCAGCCGTGCCAGGTGCGCGCGCATGACCCAGCCACCGCTCAACTGCCGCGCCGGCCGATCGTAATCGGTCTCGCGAAACGCCAGCCCCGCCAGGATCCGCTTGGCCCGCGCGATGGTCTCGCCATCCACGTGGTGCGCATGGCCGTCGTCCAGCGTCGCCTCCGTGCCCGGCGTTCCCGGCGCCGCCACGCCATGGCCCAGCGCCAGATCCAGCACCGTCTCGTCCCCGGCCGGCGCGCTTTCCTGGGGCAACACCCCCACCCGCATGCCGCGCACGAACGAGATGTTCCCCTCATCGGCCTGCTCCTGGCCCAGCAGGATCCGGAACAACGTGGACTTGCCGGCGCCATTCGGCCCCACAAGACCAACGCGATCCCCGGCCACCAGGGCCAGGGAGGCGTCGGAGAACAGAGTCCGCCCGCCGAATGACTTCGTGAGTCCGCTGAACGTCAACATGTGGGCCCAGAATGACGATTCCCCCCGCCGGCATCAACCGATGTGAACCAGACCTTTGGAGTGCGGCAGCCCTCTGCCGCTTTCCTACCACCGCCCCCTCCCCACCCCACGCCCGTCCTCC
>CAYZAE010000254.1:0-7648 GCA_964476125.1 uncultured Verrucomicrobiota bacterium
TCCCGTCCCCAGTTCCCGCAGAGCGGTGGCCCCCAACTGGGGGACAGGCTTTTGGCCGGCCTTGGAGGCTTGGAAGGGGAAGACGGCATCGACAAGGTGTCCGCACCATGGCCCGCCTCCACGCTTCCGTCGCGCCGTTGGCACTGGCGATGACCCTGCTGCGCGCCGCCTTCGCCACCCCGGCCCCCACCCGGGCCAGTGTCGTTCCCGGAGCCACCTGGGAAACCAAACCGCCCCAGGTCCTGGGACTCGACCCAACCGCGCTGGCACGTTTCTCCGAGTTTACCGGGGGCCGGGGAGTGGTGGTCCGCCACGGGATGATCGCCCACACCTGGGGCAGCATCACCCACCGTGGGGATGTCGCGTCGGCCGTGAAGCCCTTGTTCAGCCACTTCCTGTTCCGCGCCCTGCGGGAAGGTCGCATCGGTTCCCTGGATGAACCGCTCCTTCGCTGGGAACCGCGCCTGGGGGAACTGAACGCGGACTTGGGATTCAAAGATCGCGCGATGACCTGGCGACACTGTGCCACCCAAACCTCCTGTTACGGTCTCCACGAGGCACCCGGAACGGCCTTCGCGTACAACGACTGGCAGATGGCCCTGTTCGTCGACCTGCTTTTCAACCGCGCGTATGGGGTGCCGTGGCCGGAGGTCGATGATCGTCTCCTGAGCCCTTTTCTGCGCGACACCCTCGGGTGTGAGGATGAACCCAGCCTTCTGGCCTTCGCGGGCGGCAAACAACCCGGCCGTCTCGCAATTTCCCCCCGCGACTTCGCCCGCTTCGGGCTCCTTTACCTTCGTCAGGGTCGCTGGGGGGATCGCCAGGTCCTGCCTTCCGAGGAGGTCCGGCTCGCCCTGGGCTCCCCCCTCCCCGCAGCTCTTCCCCGCGCCGGGACGAATGCTGCGGCACTGCTCCCGGGTCAGCGCACGCTGGGATCCCGTCGTCTTCCCGACAACCAGACGGAACACTTCGGGAGCTACAGTTTCCTCTGGTGGGTGAACGGCCTCGAGTCCGACGGCCGTCGTCACTGGCCGGACGCCCCCACGAACACCTTTGCCGCCCTGGGTCACGGAGGAATCCGAGGCCTGGCGGTCTTTCCCGACGCCGACCTGGTCATTTCCTGGAACGATTCCCGGATCGATTCCCCGGCCAAGGAAAACCAAGCCTTCCAGCTTCTCGCGGCCGCCATCGGTCCCGCCAATCCAAAGGAGTCGGTTCCCGATCCGTCGTCCCCCGCCACCAACAACCTGTCCCCAGCGTCGGTCTTCGCCCCCTCCAAGACTCCAGCCCCAGCCGCGTCCTCACGACTTCGCGTGGTGATCGAAACCGACGCCGGTGGCGATCCCGACGACGAACAGTCCCTGGTTCGGTTTCTGCTGTATGCGAACGAGTGGGATATCGAGGGGATCATCGCGAACCGGCCGGTCTGCCGCGATCGGGAGAACCTCAATCCCGAACGCACCGGCCTGGGGGTGGTGCTTCGGTTGATCCAGGCCTATGCCGACTGCTGGCCGAACCTCGTCCGCTACGACCCGCGCTATCCTTCCCCCGACCTTCTGCGCTCCCGGGTCGTGCCAGGCTATGACACCACCGAGTCCGGGGTGGAACTTCTGCTCAAGGTTCTGGATCGGTCCGATCCCAGGCCGGTCTGGTATTCGGATTGGGGCTCCGACAGGGGGTCGGCCACCAACAACCTCCGCCGCACGCTGGATCGTGCTCTCCAGGAGCGTGGAAAGGACGGCTACGCGCGGCTCAAACAGAAGATCCGGCTCAGTTCCGCCGACAAGTTCGCGGACCATACCCGGCAGATTCCACCGGCGTTCCCCCTCTGGGTGGACCCCTGGAACCCCACCCTGGAGGGGCGTCGCTGGTACCATCGCTTTTCGGCGCTCACCGCGACGGCCGGAGGTTTCGATCTTGTCCGCGATGTGCTGACGGACCACGGACCGCTCGGCGCCCTGTACCCGACGAATACGACGCACTGGGGCAAGGAAGGCGATTCGCTCTCGTTTCTTTACCTCGTTCCGAACGGCCTGAACTCCCCCGAACACCCCGGTTGGGGGGGCTGGGGCGGCCGGCTGGCCCATGGGCAGGAGACGGGGCCGGGGTGGACGCCCGCTTCGCTCCCGTACTTCCACGCCAGCGTGGCCGACACCTGGAACGGCACCACCCACCGCGACAACACCCTGGCCCGGTGGGCCGTCGATTTGCAGAACGATTTCCGCGCCCGGCTCGATGCCTGCCTGCCCCGGGACCGTCCCGCCAATCACCCACCCCGGGTCCACCTCACGCTCTCAGGGGATTTTTTGGAGGCTACGGCAAAAGACCTGTCCCCAGGGAACGCGTCCCCGGGGACGGTAAAAAGCCTGTCCCCAAGGCAGGCGGAGGAAGTCACGAAGAGCCTGTCCCCAGGGAACGGCCCGGGCGGTGACGTAAAAAGCCTGTCCCCAACGCCATCGGCCCCCCGTGAACTCGTCGTCCAGGCCGGAGCCTCGATCCGGCTTTCGGTCGGGCAATCCACGGATCCCGACGGCGACCCGCTTGGGTTCGAGTGGATTCCCTACCGTGAGCCGGGCACCTGGCAGGGGCCGGTCGAATTCACCACCCGCGGCGCCACGCTCGAGATTACTGCGCCCCCGGTTTCAGCCCCGGAAACGCTCCATTGGGTGGCCCGGGTGACCGACCAGGGGACTCCGGCGCTCAGCCGGTATGCGCGGGTGGTGTTGACGGTCCTTCCCGGCCCCCTTCCGCCTGGCAACACCGATCCGGCCCGGAGCCTGTCCCTCTTCCTGGCTCCTCCCCCGGAGTTCGCCGAGGACTTCGGCAACTTCCGACCTTTGCTCCGCTTCCATGACGGACGACCGGTGCGCTCTCTCGCGGACTGGGCCGAGCGCCGTCGCGAAATCCTCGCGCAATGGCACGGCCTCATGGGTGCGTGGCCCGCGCTTCTGGAGCAGCCCCGGATGGAGGTGCTGTCGCGCGAACCACGGGAGAACTTCGAACAACGCCGGGTGCGGGTGCAGGTGGCCGCGGACCAGACGGCGGAAGGCTGGTTGCTCGTGCCCACGGGAGGTGGCCCGTTTCCGGCCGTTTTCGTTCCCTTCTATGAACCTGAAACCAGCATCGGCCGGGACAGGCCGATGCGGGACTTCGCCCTGCAACTGGCGCGCCGCGGATTCGTCACGCTGGCCCTGGGATCCCCGGGAGGCGATGCCCGCAAACCCGACACCGGAACGGCCACCTGCCAGCCTCTGTCGTTCCTCGGGTACTTCGCCGCCAACTGCGCCAACGCCCTGGCCCGGCTTCCGGAAGTTGATGCCCGACGGCTCGGCATCGTGGGCCACAGCTACGGCGGGAAATGGGCGCTGTTCGGCGCCAGCCTCTGCGACCTCTACGCCTGCGGAGTCTGGAGCGATCCGGGGATCGTCTGGGACGAATCACGGTCGAACGTGAACTACTGGGAAGCCTGGTACCTCGGACGCGAGCTCGAACCCGGATCGGACGGCATCCCGCCGGTCCGCAAGCCCGGCATTCCCTCCCCCGCCAACCCGCGCACCGGGGCCTATGCCCGATTGGTCCGGCACGGACTGGATCTCCATGAGCTGATGGGGCTGATGGCCCCGCGTCCGTTTCTGGTCTCCGGCGGCGCCGAGGATCCGCCCGAACGCTGGCGCGCGCTGAATCATGTCCGCGCCGTCAACCTTCTGTTCGGCGAAACCAACCGCGTGGCCTTCACCACGCGTCCCACCCACGAACCCACGCCCGAATCGAACGAACAGATCTACGCGTTCTTCGAATTCTGGCTCAAGCCCCGCCCGACGGCTCCTCCGGTCGGCGGACCTCCACCAACTGTCCCTTGAACAGTTCGATCGCCTCCTTGATCAGCGGGTCGTTCTTGAACTCCACCGGGTCCAGCTTGATCGGCACCACCTTCTCCGGCTTGGGCTTCGGTGCCCCGCCCACCGCAGCGGAAGACCCGGAACCCCCAGGTGCTGGGGCCGTCGGCGCCGTTCGCGGGGCTTCCGGTGCGCTGGCCAAGGCCGCCGACGGTGCCGCGTAACCGGCCGGAGGACTTCCACCCCGGACAAATCGCAGGGTGGCCGGACGCCCCATCTCCGCGAGCTTCGATTCGATCCCGCGCCGCACCCGGTCGGTATCGACCACCGTGCATTGGCTATCCAAGCCTTCGGCGTAGGAAATCGTGAGAATGCCGCGCTCGAGACTGACCGGCCGCCCGGCCTGCAACGCGCTTCGGGTGAACGGACTGGCCATGCCAATGATCTGGGCCCAAATCGCCTCCACCCCTTCCGCCCCGCCTCCTTCGGTCGAAGCGCCCTGCGCCGATGCCGTCGCCAGGGCAGCTTGTGCGGGTGCCGGAGCCGGAGCCGGAGCGGGATTCGAAGCCACCGCCGGCGCTGGCGGAACCACCGCTGCGGGAAAGGCCGGGGAGACGGACGTCGACGCAGCCTCCGCGGCGGGGATCGGCGGTCGTGCCAGGGCTGGCGGGCTCGCAGCAGGTGTTGCGGAGGCTGGAGGGGCGGCCACCGGCTTCGTCGCCGGAGCTCCGGCGGCGGTTGGAATCCCGGCCGGCTTCGGTGTCTGCCCATGGCCCGCACCCGTTCCAGGAACCGACGGACCGCCGCCTTCCTCGCGCAGTTGCTGGAGCTGACGGATGACCAGGTCCAGGCTCACCGCGTTGCGGGCCTGGATGGCTTTCATCAGCGTGACCTCCAGGAAAATCTTCCGGGCGGAAGCGTCACGCAGCCGGCCCTCGGCCGCGGACAGGACATCCAGAATCCGCGCCACCGCGTCCTGAGGCGCCAGTTCGGCCTGCGTTTTCAGTTCGTTGGCTTCGAGTTCGGAAACCTCGAGCATTCCGAGATCGCCACCGGCCACCTGGAAGACCATCAGGTTCCGGAGGTGATGCAACAGATCGTTCAGCAGCCGGCCGAGGTCCTTGCCATTGCGGGCCAGCTCGTTGAGTTCGCGCAGGGCGGCGGTGGCGTCGGCCTGAAGGATCGCGCGGGCGATGCCCAGGATCTGACCGCGGGCCGCGAGACCGAACATCGAGAGCACATCCGCCTCCTCGATGCGGTTGCCGCAGAAACTGATCAGCTGGTCCAGGGTGCTTTCCGCATCCCGCATCCCGCCGTCCGCGCCCCGGGCGATGGCATGCAGCGCCGCAGGATCCAGGGTCACGCCCTCGGCCTTCGCGATGGTCTCCAGATGCCCCATGATCAGGGCTGCGGGAATCCGGCGCAGATCGAAGCGCTGACACCGCGACAGAATGGTGGGCAGGACCTTTTCGGGATCCGTGGTGGCGAAGATGAACTTCACGTGCGCCGGCGGTTCCTCGAGCGTCTTCAGCAGCGCGTTGAACGCCGCCGTGGTCAGCATGTGGACCTCGTCGATGATGTAGAGCTTGAACTTCGACGATGCCGGAGCGAACCGCGCCGTGTCCCGAAGCTCCCGCACCTGCTCCACGCCGTTGTTGCTCGCTCCGTCGATCTCGAACACATCGAGCGAACGCCCCTCGGCGATCTCCCGGCACCGCGGATCGCTGTCGTCGAAGTCGGCCTTCGGCCCGCCCGTGCAGTTCAGCGCCTTGGCAAAAATCCGCGCCAACGTCGTCTTGCCCGTGCCCCGGGGACCGCAGAAGAGGTAGGCGTGCGCGATGCGCCCGGACCGGATGGCATTGGCCAGCGTCTGCGTGACGTGCTCCTGGCCGACCACATCCTCGAATCGCTGGGGCCGGTACTTTCGCGCGATGACCTGGTAACTCACGGGGACGACCAGTGTGAAAGCCGGTCCGCGGAATTCAAGACGCCCGATGCCCGGATTTTCCCAACCGGTTCAACCCGCCCGCTCGCCGAACAACTGCCGGATGATGTCCTCCACCGGCACCTCCTCGATGTCGATGTCCTTGACCGGCAGCTCGTCGAGCAGCGCCTTGCAAACCGGGATCACCCGGTCGCGCTTCACCTTGATGCGCACGGAATCCGGCCCCTGCTCCACCACCTCGCCGTAGCGCGCCAGATGCTCCTTCGGGCACGCGTCCGCGCGGTCGCTGTGAATGGTGATCAGTTTGTGGTCGGCGAACCGGTCGATGACCTCCTCCAGCCGCCCATCGAAGAAGATGGTCCCGCGATCGATGACCACCACGCGGTCGCACAACTCCTCGATGTCCGCCATGTAATGGCTGGTCAGCACGATCGTGGTGCGGCGGGTGGCGTTGTGGTGGCGGAGGAATTCCCGGACCTTCTTCTGGGACACCACATCCAGCCCGATGGTGGGTTCGTCGAGGAACAGCACCCGCGGTCCGTGAAGAAGCGAAGCGATGAGCTCCATCTTCATCCGTTCCCCGAGGGAGAGTTCCCGGACCATGACGTTCAGCTTGGCCCCGACGTCGAGCAGCTCGCTCAGTTCGCGCACGGTCCGATCGGCGTCGGCGGTGGGTATCCCGTAGATCCGGGCGTTGAGCGCCAGGGATTCGCTGGCGGGCAGGTCCCACCACAGCTGGTTCTTCTGACCGAGCAGCAGCGCAAACTGGCGGCGGTATCCATCCGCCCGTTCCCACGGCACGAACCCCAGCACGCGGGCCTCGCCCGAGGTGGGATGAAGCAGGCCGGAGAGCATCTTGAGCGTCGTGGTCTTGCCCGCTCCGTTGGGTCCGAGAAAACCCACGAACTCGCCTTCGGCCACGTTGAACGAAACGTCCCGCACCGCGGCCACTTCCTCGTACTCACGACGCACCAGGGCCCGCATCGCCCCGCGGATGCCGGGCTGCTTCTTGAAGGTCCGGAAGGTCTTGGTGAGACCCCGGACTTCGATGACTGGCTTGGCCGTCATGAGCCGTCGACCATGCCGCGCCCGGTCCCCGCCCGCCATTGCATTTCCCGCGAACCTACCGTGCTCCCGGAGCGATCTTGTTGATCCGGTCGCCCACCCGAACCTCTCCCGACTGAATCACGCGCGCGTAGATGCCCCGGAGGTGGAGTTGTTTTCCTTCAGGGGAATTCACGAAGGCCAGGGCCGCCGGACCGAATCGCGCGGAGAACTTCCGGCAGCCGTTGTGGGGCTGGCGGGTCACCTCAAGGACAGCGGAACCCACCGAAAGCCGGTCCCCCGCCCGCAGATTCGCCTCGCTGAGATCCAGATCCACGAACAGCTGGTCGCCGGCCAGTTCCCATCTTTCCCGCGACCCCGCCACAAGCTGGGCGGCGCGCGAATTCATCAGGGTCAGCTGCGATGCCTGGTCCTCGAGGCCGGGAAGCGGCGGCGACGGAAACTTCTCCACCCACCGATCGCCTTCCGCCCCGAAGGCGACGTCCAGGCGGCACGCCTCGAGTTCGCGGCGGAGGTTGGTGGCCGGCCGCACGACGATCGCCTCAAGTCTCCCTCCATCCCGGGGAGAGGCCATGACGTGCTCCAGGCCTGCGCGAAGTTCTTCAGCGCCGAGATACATGGCGCGAACCTAGGGGGCGACCCGTGCCGTGGCAAACCGTTCGACCCCGGTGCATACGCAGTGTGTTGGTGGTGGAACTCGTCGATCTGCGACGAGTTGCGCTGCGTCCAGCGGCGCATTCTGGAGCCTGGCCATTTTCAGGCGTCGCGGAGCGACAGGAGGATGGTAGCCGTGGGCAACGCC
>CAYZAE010000255.1:0-7621 GCA_964476125.1 uncultured Verrucomicrobiota bacterium
AGCCGAACTCGGACGACGCTTCCACCTGACCCGCGAAGCCATCCGCCAGATTGAATTGAAAGCACTCAAGAAACTGCGTCACCCCAGCCGGCTCCGGGAACTAGCGGAGTGACAGCCTCCACCCCTCCGAACTCAGCCGCTGTCGGTGACACCCGGGCCGCGTTTCCCAACGAGTCCAGTTTCCCTGTAATCATCGCCCCCGGATCCTGTGGTAGCCGGGGATGAATGGTTTCGGAAGGTGCCGCCTGCGGCAGGCAAAAGATCTCGGACTGCTCCCGGCCTTGCTCCTGGCCTGGAGTCTGGAACTCGCCGCCCTCCCCCAGGCCCAAGGCCAATGCATGATCTGGACCCGACGCTCCGATGTCGGAAGTCCCGGTCCCCAGGTGGGTCACTGCATGGCCTACAACCCCGACCGCCGCCGCGTCACGCTCTTCACCGCGGACGACTGGGCGGAGCTCTGGGAATACGACGGGCTCCAGTGGCTCCGGGTCTTTATCAACCCCGGCCCGCGCCCCTCGGCCCGCGTCGATTCCGCCATGGCTTACGATCGCGCCCGCGGGGAACTGGTCCTGGTGGGCGGTTTTGGCCGAAGCGAGAACACCGAACTCGCGGACACCTGGACCTGTCGTCTGACCACCGACCCCACCGGCAACGTGGTGGGTACCTGGACCCGGCGCCCCGATTTCCCCGATTTCGCCTTGCCTGACGAGGACGATCCCTCCGGTCAGATGGGGGAATCCGGGGCACGCAGTGAGCACACCCTGGTCTACGATCAGGGTGCGCAGGCGGTGCGTCTGTTTGGTGGCAAGGCACGGATCGTGCGCGGCTCGAGGTACCAGCGCTCCTACAATCTCCGGAACTACTCCGCGGGCCGCGGGGCCTGGAACGGCTCCGCCTGGGTCCACCGAGAATGGTCGAACCGGGTCCCCGGTCCCACCAACGACCCGGATGACCCAAACCTCCAGGGAACCCTGAAGGAACGCGTGGAACTGGGCCGGAAGGCGATCGCGGCCACCTACGATTCCCATCGGCAGCGGGTGATCACCTTCGGAGGCCTGCGCCAGATCTTCCAACGCTACGACGATGGCTCCCTGGTGGACCTCGACGAGACCGACGCCTTTGTGGAGTCCATGCCACACCTCCAGTACATTGAGTCCCCGAGTCTGACTTTCGGCTTCCCCAGCTTCTCTCGGAACCTGTTGAACACGGTGGGTGGACATTGCGGGTCGCCGCTGGACCGACGGGCCTTTGGCGCGCAGGTGGTGTACGACTCGTGGCGCGATCGTTACACGGCCTTCGGAGGCGCCTACGTCTACGGCGAGGAACGAAACGGTGTGGAATGCTCCCCGCTCTACAACGTGGAAACCTCCGAATACTCCTCACGCCTGCTCCCGGAGAGCATGGCCTTCGTGGAATGGGACCCCCGGCGCTCCTCCCAGCCGGACCGCTTCTTCAACACCCGACTCTCCGTCGACTACGCGGGATACCAGTTTATCTCACAGGCCCCGGCCTGCCGGATCCGGCATGGCATGGTCTTCGATGAACACCGGGGAGTCACGGTCCTGTACGGTGGCTGGGACGGCTTCACGCTCGCCCCCAACGGCAAGGCCTCGGAAACCTGGGAATACGGACCGAACCCGGCGATCACCGGCTTCGCCGAGGAACCCCCGGCGCTCACCGAGCTGTGCCTGGGAGAGACCCTGACGCTGCGCGCCGTCCCCCGGAATCCCTGGTCCGCCTCCGGGGACGTCCCCATCCACCAACAAAACAAGTTCCTCTGGTATCAGGACAACCGACCCCTGTCCCTGGGCACCAACGCCACGCTCGTCCTGACCAACGTGGTTCGCGAAAGCGCTGGCACCTACACCTGCCGCATGACCGATCCCTGCGGCAACGTCGCCGAAACCACCCCCGCCGTCGTCCGTGTCGGCGGTCCCCCCGTCATCACCGCCCAACCCGCCTCGGTCAACGTCTGTCCCGGTGATGCCGCCAGCGCGCGGTTCTTCTTCCAGTCCGATTACCCCGCCTCCCTCCAATGGTTCCGGCTCGCCCCCGATCGCACAGGCGACGCCGGGCTGGCCGCCATGGCCGCCGTGCCAGGCGCGGATTCCAACGAATTCGGATTCCGCTCCATGCGCCCCGAAGACAGCGGATTCTACCGCGCCCGCGTCACCAATCGCTGCGGCTCGGCCTGGACCTCCGTCATCGTGATGACCGCCGGAGTCTGGCTTCGCAAGGAACCGGCCTCGGTCACCAACGACGTCTGTTCCGCCAGCTCGTTCGAGGTCCGCGCCACCGGCAAGGGGCCTCTCACCTACCAGTGGCGTCGCAACGGGGAGGCGATGAAGGACACCAGCCTCATCACGGGCACCGCCGGCGAACGGCTCGCCTTCGCCTCCATCCGCTACCTCGACGACGCCTCCTACGACTGCCTCGTCCGCGATGCCTGCCACACCGTCACCACCCGCGTGGCCAGCATCACCGTGATTCCCAATCCGCCGTTCGTGCTCGCCGATACCAACGGTCCCTCCGCCCGCCAGCGGCACCGGTTCGTCCACGACTCCCGTCGCGGAGTCTCGGTGCTCTTCGGCGGCCTTGGCGAGGGCAGCACCGCCGCCGATCTTTATCGCAACGACACCTGGGAATACGACGGCACGCAGTGGACGCGCCGGAACCCCGCCGACGCCCCCGCCCCGCGCGTGGACTTCGGAATGGCGTTCGACCGGCATCGCGGCCGGATCGTGCTGTTCGGCGGCCTGACCAACAGCGGTTTCGGCGGCGCGTTCGTCAACGGGGAAACCTGGGAATACGACGGCACCAACTGGCTCCGACGTGCCCCCACCCGTTCCCCCGCCCCACGGTCACGGCATGCTCTGTTCTATGACCCGGTCCGCCGGCTCACCACGCTCTACGGCGGCGACACCACCCTTCCCAACCCCCGCGCCGGCGACATCTGGACCTGGGACGGATCGGAATGGACCGAGCAGGTCATTTCCGGGGAACGACCCCAGTTCGGCAACAGCGGCAGCCCGCCCCATCCCCGAATGGTCTGGGACGAACGACGCGGCTACGCCGTCCTCCCCCCCACGAGCATCAACCAGGGAGGAGGCCAGGACTACGCCACCTGGACCTGGGACGGCACCCGCTGGACGCGTCGATCCTACACTTACGAAGGCTTTGGCCTGACCCCGGGCATGACCGGTTCGGGCGTGGGCATGGTCTTCGATTCGTTCCGCGGCGAGGTGATCTACTGGGGGGGCGACACGTTCGACCAGACCCATCTCTGGCGGTGGAACGGCGATCGCTGGCGGCGCGACACCATTCCGGATCTCGTCGGGTTCCAACTCCATGCCGACGCCGTCTATGACGAACGGCGGCACTCCGTCGTCTGGTTCGGCGGGAACTACACCGGCCCCGAAACCTCCGCACGCGGTCTTTCCCGGCGGACCTTCGAACGACTTCTCGCCGATGCCCCGGTCCTCCTCCGCCAACCCACGGTGATCGCCGATCCAACCTCCAACCGATTGTTCGTGCGCGTGGTGGCCGCGGGAGCCCCTCCCCTCAGCTATCAGTGGCAACGCGACGGAGTGAAGCTCATCGAGGGGTTTCCCTACGCCAACACCCTCACGGACACCCTCGTCGTCGACCGCGCCCTGCAGTCGGATCAGGGCTACTACCGGTGTGTCGTGCGCGGTCGCTGCGGTGAAACGGTCAGCCGCGGAATCACCCTGGCCGGCTCCTCCGAGCCCGAGAATCTCGTGCTCGCGCTGTCCTCGGGACCGGTCGCCGGACGGCCGGGACTCAGTCTCTCGTGGAACGGCTCCGGCGTTCTTCTCGAACAGGCTCCCCACCCCACAGGCCCCTGGACCCTGATCCAGGGAGCCACCTCGCCGTTTACGCCCCCCACCGTCGGCGTCAGTGGGTTCTTTCGGTTGCGCGCTCCGTGAATGGCCCCGCCTCGCCCTCTCCCCCGCCCCGGCGGCAATGGACCGCCCAGGTGACCAGGATCTGCGCCAGGTAGTACGTCGGCAGGATCAGAAAACTGACCCCCTTCACCTTCATGAAATCCGACAACGCGATGAGGGTGTCGGAAAACACGATCAACCCCAGCCCGGCCACGTACGGCACCTTCGCCGCAGGTCGCAGCCGCAGCCCGCAGGCACCCGCCAACGCCGCACACGAAATCAGCAGGTAGGCCAAGGCTGAAAGCTTCAGCGGGAGGCTCCGGATGGCGGGACCAAGCTGCAAAACGAACCAGCCGAGGTATCCGGCCAACAACACCGCCCCCACAAGCCGGTGGATCCTTCCGTTCTTCAGCGCAAACCCCAGGTAGCCGAGGTGCGCCACGAAAAAGGCCGCAATGCCAGCGATGTAGAAGGATTCCCGACCCGCACGCGTCGACAGAAACGTGTCACCGACGAGGGATGCGGCGAAGGCCAGCACCACCCAACCGACGTCCCGATTCCTGCGGAACGGACTGTCGCCCCACATCAGCAACAGCGCGCAGAACGCTGGCACGGAGAGTTTCAAGGCCAGCACCCCCGTCTTCCACGCCGCATAACCCGTGACCAGGGGAACCACCAGCCACGCCAGACGCAGACTCAGGGTCCGCCCCCAGGACACAGACACAGACCCGCGCGGATCATGCGGAGGCTGGTTCATGAAGCGAGGGGACAAAGGTTGGTCGCTGGGCGCATGTCGACCCCACACTTGAAGATCGGGTTCCAAAGAAAAAGCCACTTCCTCAGGTGACACGGTGCCTCCCGGATTCGTGGATCGGGCGCCATCTCCGAGCGCGCCGCCCTTTGATACCCCCCAAATCCCCGGATGAGAAACCACGCGATGCACGGAGCGTGGCACATCAGCATTGCAAGGGATCGACGGATGGCCGTCTGATGCTCCTGCCAGCTCGCCCCGCCCGAACTCAATGACCTCCTTCACCACCCTCGTCGAACGCCAGCGGGCCCGCTTCCTGTTGGGCTCCACGCGCCCACGCGAGTTCCGCCGGGCGCAACTGATCCGCTTGCAGGAGGCCCTGGTCGCCCACGAAGCCGACTTCATGGCCGCCCTCAACGCCGACCTCCACAAATCCGCTTACGAAGCCTTCACCACCGAGATCGCCCTGATCCAGGGCGAGATCCGGCACGCCCTTCGCCAGCTGCGGTCCTGGATGAAACCCCGCTCCCGCCCGTCCCCCTGGCTGGCCTGGCCTTCGCGTGGATTCTCCCGCCCCGAACCCCGCGGCGTCGCCCTGATCATCGGTCCCTGGAACTACCCCCTCCAACTCCTGCTCTCCCCCCTGGTCGGCGCGATCGCCGCCGGCAATTGCGCGGTGCTGAAACCCTCCGAACTCGCCCCCCACACCGCCGCCGTCCTCGCCCGGATGCTCCGCGCCACGTTCCCCGAGGACTACATCGCCGTGGTCGAGGGCGAACGCGACGCCGCCGAATCCCTGCTGCGCGAACGCTTCGACAGCATCTTCTTCACCGGCAGCACCCCGGTGGGGCGCGTCGTGATGACCGCCGCCGCCCGGCATCTCACCCCGGTCACCCTCGAACTCGGCGGCAAATCCCCCTGCCTCGTCTGCGCCGATGCTCCCATCGAGGTGACGGCCCGGCGGATCGTCTGGGGCAAGTTCATGAACGCGGGCCAGACCTGCGTCGCCCCCGATTTCGTGCTCGTCGACCGACGCGTCCGCGACGAACTCCTCCGCGCGCTCCAGACCGCCATCCTCCAGTTCTACGGCGCCGACCCCCGACAAAGCCCCGACTACGGACGCATCATCAACCGTCGCCATTTCGAACGCCTCACCGCCTACCTCGCCAACGGCCGGATCGAATACGGCGGCCAGCAGGCCGCGCAGGAATTGTATCTCGCTCCCACCCTGCTCACCGGCATGGAGGCGGACGCTCCCGTCATGCAGGAGGAAATCTTCGGTCCGATCCTGCCGGTGATGGATTTCAACGCCCTCGAGGATGCCCTGAACTTTCTGCGCGACCGGCCCACCCCCCTGGCCCTGTACCTGTTCACCCGCGACCGGTTGACCCAGGAACACGTCCTGGAGTCGACCCGCTCGGGCGGTGTCTGCCTCAACGACACCATCACGCACATGATCGGCCAGGACCTGCCCTTCGGCGGACTCGGCGACAGCGGCCTGGGCGCCTATCACGGCAAGGCGAGCTTCGACGTCTTCACCCATCATCGTTCGGTCCTGCGGCGCTCGCTGGCCCTCGATCCCCCGATGCGTTATCCGCCGCCCCGCTTCTCCCTCGACGCCATGAAGAAGGCCATGCGCTTCCTCCTCGGCGGCTGACCATCGAAGCCACGCAGGATGGCTTCTCATCATGCGGAAGGGCCCTATCGCTTGAGGTGGAGGGACGCGAACTCCAGGAACTTCAACCAGTCGAACCGCTCCACGGATTGGCCGCCCTCCCGGTTGTGGTAGCCCACCTCCGAATCAACCATCGCCGACCCACCGGCGGGGACGTCTCCGATTCAAGCCACCGCTTTCCCAGGAGCCGGTACACCGGGCTGGCATGATCAGCGGGGAGATACTCGCCCCGCGCATCCGCCCAGAGATCCTCGACACCGCCCGCCACGTACACCGGCCGCGGGGCGATGCAGGCCAGGGACCGTTTCCGATGTCCACGCGTCCGCCGCGAAAGTTGTCAGGAAACGACCGGTTCGCGCGTTTCCAAGGGATCATGCAGCGGGACTCCGACGAGAACCCACCTCCCCACGCAGGCCATCCACGGAGACGATGGCGATGGCGCGCCGTCCTTGGACCGATCGCTCTCCTTGGCCTGGGAGGACTCGGGTTCCTGTGGCTGGCCCGGCAACCCATCACACCCCCGCCTCCCGCTGGCAAGGCTCCCCCCATTCGATCCCGCGTGGTTGAACTCCGAAGCACGGATTACCACGTCAAGGTCCGTGCCCAGGGCGTGGTTCGTGCCCGCGAGGAAATCACCCTCGGCGCGCAGGTCGCGGCGCGGGTGGTGCGCGTAGCCCCTGAATTCGAGGACGGCTCCTTCTTCGAGGCCGGCACCGTGCTCGTGGAACTCGAGGATGCCGACTTCCGCACCACCGTGGCCCTGGCGGATGCCCGCCTCGCCTCGGCCGAGGCCGCCTTCCGGCTCGCCGAACTCAACCAGCAGCGCGACGCCGAAATGCTGAGGAACAACCTCCTCCCCGCCGCCCAGGCCGATGTCTCCACCGCCTCCCTGGCCCAGGCCCGGGCCGAAATGAGCTCCGCCCGAGCCCAGGGAGAACAGGCCCGACGCGACCTCGAACGCACCCGGGTGCGCGCCCCCTTCGCCGGATGCGTCCGCCGCCGGGTCATCGGCCTCGGTCAATGGGTCAACCCAGGCACCACCCTGGGAAGTATCTTTTCCATCGACGCCGTCGAAATCCGACTCCCCGTGGCCGGTCCCGGCCTGGCGATGGTCCGACTGCCCGACGACCCGATGCCTCCCCCAGCCCGCAAACCCGACACCGGAGATCAGCCGTCGGAGGAGACAGTCCCCGCCCCCGCCCCCTTCCTGGAGGTCCCGATCCTCGATTCCCTGCTGCCTTCCTCGCCGCCTCAATGGCAGGGCCGCCTGATCCGCGGCGAACAGGCACT
>CAYZAE010000256.1:0-7586 GCA_964476125.1 uncultured Verrucomicrobiota bacterium
TCCAGTTGTTGACGTCGTCCTCGCTGCCTTCGCGCAGGTCGGGGCCGGCGGAGATGATGTCGTAGCCCGAGGTGTTCTGTTTGCCGGGGCACTCGTAGATGAAGGGCGTGTTCCAGGGGTCGTTGGGGATTTCGCCCTTGAGGTAGGGCCCCTTCCAGTTCTGGGCGTCGCGCGGTTGCTGGACGAGGTCCTGGAGGCCGTTGCGACCCTTCGGGTAGTAGCCGTTGTCGACTTCGAAGGCGTCGAGGGCGGTGCTGAAGGTGGCGATCTGGGTTTTGGCGGCGGTGATGCGGGCCTGTTCGGTGCGGCCGGAGAACTTGGGCACGACGATGGCGGCGAGCACGCCGAGGATGACCAGGACGAGCAGCAGTTCGATAAGGGTGAACCCCTGCTGGCGTCGGCAATGGCGGCGGGACTGGCCCGGGTGGACGCGGACGGTGGCGTTGGGGGTGGCGTGGACGTGGGTTGAGTTCATGCGCTGGAGAGAGGGTACGGAGGGGCCGGGGCCCGGGTCTATTTGATGTAATCCTGGAGCGTGAAGATGGGGATCACCATGCCGATGAAGATCGTGCCGATGAAGGCGGCGATCAGGAACAGCAGCAGTGGTTCGGCAAGGGACACCGCGGTCCGCAACTGCCGGTCGAGATCGCTCTCGGTCACCACGGCGATCCGGACCAGTTCCTGGTCCAGCCGGCCGCTTTCCTCGGCGACGGCGACCATTTCCAGCACCGAACCGGGGAAGAGCGACCGGCAATCGCCGAGACTCGGGCCGAGGGCCTTGCCTTCCTTGACCCGTTCGATGGAGTTCGTGACGGCGTCGACGAGAATCTGGTTGCCGATGGAACGGCGGGCGACCTGGAGTCCGGAGATCAGGGCCACCCCGGCGCCGAGCAGCGTGCCGAGCATGCGGCAGAACCGGGCCATGGCGTACTGGGCGACGAGATTCCCGACCACGGGCAACCGGAGCACGGAGGCCTCCCAGACGCGTCGGCCGCCGGGCGAGATCAGCCAGGTGCGCACCAGGTAACCGCCGATGGCGAGGGCCACGAGCAGGAAGGGGCCATAGACCCGGAGGTTGTCGGAGACCCCGACGATCACCCGGGTGAGCAGGGGCAGTTGGGCGCCGAACCCGGCGAAGATGCCCTTGAACCGGGGGATGAAGAACACCAGCAGGAAGACCAGCACGGCGAGGGCTAGGCCGAGGAGGATGATGGGATAGAGCAGGGCGGCCATGACCTTGCCCTTCATCTCCCGCTCGCGGGACTGGAAGTCGGCGATCTGCCCGAGCACCACGTCGATGAACCCGCCCGCTTCCCCGGCCTCGACCATGGCGACGTAGACGCGCGGGAAGGTGTCGGGCGACCGCGCCATGGCGTCGGCGAGCGGCAAGCCGTCGACGACCAGCGAATGGATCTCGTGCCATTTCTCGCGGGCGGTGGGATTGGCCGCTTCCTTCTGGAGAATCACCAGGGCGCGGCTGAGCGGGACGCCGGCGGCGAGCAGGCTGGAGAGCAGCCGGGTGAAGTTTTCGAGGATCTTGGAATTGATCCGGCCCTTGCCGCCGAAGAGCGGCTGGGAGCCGGACTTGCCTGGGGCCGGGGCCTGGGCGGCGGCGGTGGAGGGTGCACTGGCGTTGGCTTTGGCGGGTGCTGCGGCGGGGGCGCTGCGTGGCGGGGCAGCCTGGTTCTTGGAGGCGCGCCCACTGGCCGCGGCCGTGCCATTGCCGCGCTCCTTGAGGCTGACCGGACGAAGCCCCAGGACCTCGATCTGCCGGAAGGCATCGGGACGGCTGCCGGCGTCGAGTTCGCCTTCGGCCATGGCTCCATTGGGTCGGAGCGCTTTGTAAATAAAGACCGGCATGGGGAGGGGGAAGGGAACGGGGCTCAGTCGTTGAGCAGGGCGACTTCGGCGACGGATTCCCCGGCATCGGAGGGCGGCGCGGTGGTGAGGGAGACTTCCTTGGCGGTGGTCACGCTGAGCACTTCCTCGACCGTGGTGACCCCGAGCCGGACCAGGCGCCAGCCGTCCTCGGCCAGGGTTCGCATACCGGCCTTGCGGGCAGCGTCCCGGATTTCGTCGCTGGACCGGTTGCGCAGGACCAACGCTCGGATCTCGGCGTCGCTGTCCATCCATTCGAAGATGGCGCGGCGTCCGACGAACCCGGTGTTGCGGCAGTCGCGGCAGCCGACGGAACGGTAGAGGACGGTGTCGGCGGGGAACCCGAGCTGGGCCTTGAGCGCGGTGGAGGTGGTGGAGTCGTCGACCGCGCGGCACTTGGGACAGAGCACGCGGACCAGGCGCTGGGCGAGCACCGCTTCGAGCGAGGAGGCGACGAGGTAGGGTTCCACGCCCATGTCGACGAGCCGGGTCAGGGCGCCGGGGGCGTCGTTTGTGTGGAGCGTGGAGAAGACGAGGTGTCCGGTCTGGGCGGCCCGCACGGCGATCTCGGCGGTTTCGCGGTCGCGGATTTCGCCGACGAGAATGACGTCGGGATCGTGGCGGAGGATGGAGCGGAGACCGCGGGCGAAGGTGAGGCCGGCTTTTTCGGAGACCTGGATCTGGTTGACGCCCTTGAGCTGGTATTCGACGGGGTCCTCGATGGTGATGATCTTGCGGACGGCGTCGTTGATCTCGTGGAGGGCGGTGTAGAGCGTGGAGGTTTTGCCGCTGCCGGTGGGGCCGGTGACGAGGACGATGCCGTGGGGGACCTGGAGGACTTTCTGGAAGCAGTGCAGTTCGCGCTGGGCCATGCCCAGCTGGCCGAGTCCGCGGAGCGAGGCGTTTTGCCGGAGCAGACGCATGACCACCGCCTCGCCGTGCAGCATGGGGATCACGGAGACGCGGATGTCGACCTCGGCGTCGTCGATGCGGACCTTGATACGTCCGTCCTGGGGCAGGCGTTTCTCGGCGATGTTGAGATGGCTGAGAATCTTGACGCGGGAGACGATGGCGGGTTGGAAGCGCTTGATCTGGGCGGGGACGGGCACTTCCTGGAGCACGCCGTCGATGCGGTAGCGGATCCGGAGTTCGTCCTCGAACGGTTCGAGGTGGATGTCCGAGGCGCGGAGTTCGATGGCGTCGCGGAGCACCTGGTTGACGAACCGGATGATCGAGGCGTCCTCGGCCGCGGCGTCGAGGTCGGGATTGTCGCCGGCATCCTCATCGACCACCTGGAGCGGAGCCTCCTCGTCGAGGGTGTCGATGGTGTCGGCGCCGACCCCGAGGCGCTTTTTCATTTCGCGCTGGATGGCCTCGGTGGAGGCGAGCACGGGGCGGAGCCGGAGTCCGGTCAGGCTGCGGAGGGCGTCGAGGCCCTGGGTGGCGAAGAGTCGGCTGGTGGCGACTTCGACGGAGCCATTGACGCGGCGGAGCGGGAGCAGTTCGTCGCGGAGGAGGAGACGGGCGGGGAAGAGGGCGAGGACTTCCTTTTCGGGCTGGATGTCTTCGAGGTTGGTGAAGGACAGCCCGTATTCGTGGGCGAGCCAGCGGAGGACGTCGTCTTCGGTGGGGGTGGCGCCGGGGTGTTGGAGCGCGTAGGTCCGGGCGTCGGCCGCCGACAGTTGCCGGGCCGCGAGCATGCGCTCGAGGGTGGGCGGGAGGGCGGCGGTTTCGGGGGACGACGCGTTCATGAGGGGGGCAGGGACCGAGCCCGGGTATCCGGCGGGGTGGGTTGCTGGACAGTCCCGGGCTCGGTTGGAGGCAAGAGGGCAGCTTGGGGGGGTCAGTTCAGGAGTCCGGCGAGCATGGCCTGGGCTTCCTGACGGGCGGTGAGCACCTGGCGCAGGTTGTCCTGGGCGGTGGCGAGCTTGGCTTCCTTGGCCTTGCGGGCTTCACGCATCTTGGCCATGGCGGCCTTCAGTTCAGCGGAGCCGGACTTGGAATCGACGGCCTTCTGGAGCGCTTCCTCCTCGGGGGCGGGTTCGCCGCCGAATCCGCGACGTCCGCCGCCGCCGGGGCCACCCTGGCCGCCGGGACCGCCGCCGCCGGGCGGGCGCATCATGCGGGCCATGCCGCCGAAGCTGACGTCGCGCCGGGCTTCATTGATCTTGGCGACCAGCGGTTCGATGGCCTTCCACTCGTCGTCGGCGGTGATTTCGAGCATCTCCTTGTAGCGGGCCATCATGCGTTCCTGCATCTGGGCGGGGTCGAAGTTGCCGCGATTGCCGCGCTGTCCCTGTCCACCGCCACCACCCGCGCCACCGCCGGCACCGCCACCTCCACCGGGGGGTTGCTGGGCGAGGGTCGAGGGGGAGCTGGCCAGCAGGCAGGCTGCGGCAGCGGCGAGTAGGCCAAGTCCAAAGGTCGTCTTCATTGCGATATCTTGTCGTTTTAAGCGGTTGATGATGTTCGTGCGGTGCGGCGTCCGGAAACGGACCTCGGTCCGCCAGCCGTCGTTCCTGCCCGGTTCCCGAGGGTCGCAGGCACGGCACGCCAGACGTCCCTGTGCGCGGGAGGGTTACAGCAGCCTCTGACTGAGGGGGCCTTCTTTCGCGGTGCCAACCGCGGGGCCGGCGGAATCCCCGCTCTTCTCAAGCGCACTTTGTGGGGTTGGACCGCCAGTCGTTTTGTTCCGGCCCGGCAGGTCACCCGGGAATGCGGGGGGGGATTCAGCGGAACAGGCGGGGAGCCAGGTCCGCGAGGTACAGGCGCCAGACCGGCCAGCTGTGGTTGCCCTCGGTGAGGTGCCATTCGTGCCGGACACCGTTCGATTCCAGGAGGGCGATGAAGTCCTGGTTCCGCTTCAGCAGGAAGTCGTCCTTGCCGCAGGCGATCCAGAGCAATTTCAGCCGATGATTGGTGCCCGAGGCATCGCGGGTGGCGGCGGCGACACTTTCCGTGGACGGAGTACCGGCGCTGAATCCGCCGACCCAGCCGAAGCGATCGGTATGGTTCAGGCCGATGCGCAGGGCTTGTTCTCCGCCCATGCTGAGTCCGACCAGGGCCCGGTGACGGGAACCGGGTTTGGTGCGGTAGTTGGCTTCGACGAAGGGAATGACGTTCTCGATCAGATCCTGCTCGAACCGGGTGGAATTGGATTCCCCGGGGGGCAGGGCTTCGCCGGGCGCGGCGGCGTGGCCGTCCATCATGACCACAATCATCGCCCGCGCACGGCCCTGGGCGATCAGGTTGTCGAGGATCCAGTGCGCTTTTCCGTGGGCGACCCAGGTGGCGTGGTTGTCGCCGGAACCGTGCTGGAGGTAGAGCACCGGATAGGACACCCCCCGTGCCGTGTCGTAGCCGGGCGGCGTGTAAACGGCCAGCTCACGGAGCCGGCCCAGGGTCTTCGAGGCGTAGGTGTGCTGGCGCACCACCCCGTGAG
The DNA here is from genome assembly GCA_964476125.1 of uncultured Verrucomicrobiota bacterium. GTDB lineage: Bacteria > Verrucomicrobiota > Verrucomicrobiia > Limisphaerales > CAIMTB01 > CAIMTB01. The sequence goes on from CAYZAE010000256.1 coordinate 5,321, forward strand.
GGACTTCCTGGAAATCATGGAGCATCGGCGGAACGCCCGGAAGGTGGAGGATGCTGGTCCGCGGTTCCCGCATGGGTTTGATGGCCGGATTGGCCGGGTCCAGCAGGCTCAAGCCATCCACCACGAAACTGTACTCCCACACCCCCGGATCCACCGGCCCGACGGTGGCTGTCCAAACCCCGTTGGTGTTCTGAACGAGCGGGATCCGGTCCTTGCTCCACTGACCGCTCAACGCTACCTCGGAGGCCTTGGGCGCCCGCAGTCGGAAGGTCACCTGCCGATCCGGCGCGACCTCAGGCGACCGGATGGGGGCCGGTCGCGTGGCGGGCCGCGCAGGTTCCGCCGCGGAGGTTCGGGGGGCCGCGGCGGTCAGGGACACCAGTCCGAGCGCCAGGCCAAGCAGGGAGATGCGAACCGGGAGTCGTCGGGACGGAAGGGACCCGGGAGGAAGTCGACGTTGCATGGGGTGCGTCAGGGGTAGGGGAAAGAACAGTCGGGTGCAAACCAAGAAAGGGAATGGCCTTGACACCCGGGACGACGATCGGAGACAGAGGCGGCAGATTCCCAAGCAAAGTGGCAAGTTCGTTGCCCATGTTTGTCCCGGTCCTTTCCCGGGGGGGACGCCTCGGCCGCTGACCACCACAAATTCGCCGGTGCTGGTGCAGTGGCAGAAGAACGGAGTCACCCTGCCCGGAGTGACGAATCCCCGGATTCCCTTCGTGGTGCCATCTCCCCTCTTGCCAACGTTTCGGGAGGTCGAAATCCTTGGGTCGATGGCCGGCCATCCGAGCAGGCAAGCACTCCCAGGGTGCCCGATCCAGCAAGCCCTGCGAAGTGACGGGCACGGCGTGTCGATGGCCGCTCCCGCGCTCTCCCGCGGATCTTTCAACGATGAAAACGCCGAAGAGAGAAATTGAAATGCTTTTCCCGGAGGCAGTGCGCGGGTTCATGGCTGGAGACTTTTCTCGGCTTGCGCCGTTGTTCGAGACTCCCTCTGAAGCTTCGGCTTGTCCGGTTATCAGATGGTTTGACGATGGCTTGTTCGGTACTGAACCGCAGGCGCTGGCAGAAGCTTTCACCTGCGCCAGTTTCAATGGTTGCACAGACGTGGTGGAGTATCTTCTTGAGAAGGGAGTTGATCCCAGCGGCGGAATCAATACGGGCTTGAATGCATTTCACTGGGCCGCCAATCGGGGACAGTTGAAAACGGTCGAGATCCTTATTCGGAATGGATCTCCGCTCGAAACGCTGAATGGATACGGAGGGACGGTTTTGGGCTGCACTGTGTGGTCAGCCGTTCATGAGCCGAGGCCCGATCATTGTGCGATCATCGAAGCTTTGCTCAAGGCCGGGGCAAATGTTGGCGCGGCCAGGTATCCCTCGGGTGACGAACGGATCGATGAAGTTCTCAGAAGATGCGGTGCAGTGGGATGAGGCCAATGCTGCTTAACGTGGCTTCGCTCCAACCGCGTCGGGGCTCGTCGCTCCGGGGTTGCGGTGGTCGCCGGCAGTGGACCAGGCTGGTCGTTGGCGGTGCCATGATTTAGCCAGCCGTTTCAGTTCCTACCATGACCTCATTCCTGGGCTTTTTTATCGCCTCCTTTGTCGTGGCGAGCGCTTGGACGATCGTGGTGCTTACGACCGATCGGCGCATTGGGCGATGGATGGGGTTGATGGGATCCTGGGCTGCTACCTTGGTTTTGGCCGCTTTATGGCAGTCGGAAGCGGTTCCATGGCTTTTGGCCCTCCTCAAGGGAGTTCTCCTGATCTGGGTCTGCGCTATGGCTGTTGTGGTCACCGGCTTTGTTTCGGTTTGGCGCGTCCAGGCGCCAGGCCGCCTTGCCCTCCTGGGGTGTGCGGCGTTGAGTCTTGGGGTGAACGTTGCTGCAGGACTCCAGTTCCTCTGGCTGGCGACCGTGAGTTCCGGCGGGGTATGAACTTTTAGTGTTGTGGAAGGTTGCCCCTCGATTTGGCTTATGAAGACCTCGAATCGAAAGTTCCCCGGTGTGACGCCATCGATGGCGTCGATCGTCGCCACGTTGGCTGTATGGGGGTGGATCCTTACCCGGCCCAAGGGGTCGTTTGAGGATCAAGGCGGCATGCTTATCACCTTGTTGCTCTTTCCAGGGACGTTTGTCGTTTGGCTTTTATGCAGTTTGACGGCGGTGGTGCTGCTCGTTCGAGGTCGCAAGGGGGGATCCGAAGGTGATGTCGCTGGCAGGAATCTTGGACGCGGGGTGGTCGTTGGGTTGATTGCCTTGGGTTT
>CAYZAE010000257.1:0-7584 GCA_964476125.1 uncultured Verrucomicrobiota bacterium
CCGGTATTTGAAACAGTCGGCAACCGTCTTCGCCGGGGTGGTGATTCGGACCGCACGACCGTCGATCGGGTGGACCGCGGTGCCGGCGGTGAGCGCCTCGCCGCCGAACCGGACGACACGCAGCGGCGGAAATCCGTCCGCCGGATGGCGCACCTTGCGGTCGATGGCCAGCCAGACCTCGTCGGGGGATTGGGTCGTCAGTTCGTGGAACACGAGTGCAGACACGAGGCAGACGACACCCTTCGGCACTCGCACGGTGGCTTGGGCGAGACTGTGATGCTCGGACACCGCGTGGCCCCTCCCCGTCGTCAGGATTCGCGGATCCCTCGGTCCCGCGGACCGCCAGCGGCGAGCGTCCTCCTTCCAAGGCGGGGTTTCAGTCCCACTCGGAAGTGCTCACCGACTTGCGTCTTGCAGGATTTCCAAGAACCGCGCGGGCGATAGCACGGGAATGCCGCGGACCTTGCCGGCTGCCTGGACGCGCTCCTTGTCGACGCTGACCAGATATTCCGCCTCCCCGGCTACAGCACACTCAGCAAAGATGGCATCGTCCGGGTCCTCGAATGCATCGGGAATCTGTATTGCGGGGAAGACGAGCTCGGCCTCGTCGCGCAACGCAGCAACCCAATCCACGCAGGGCTTGTCCCGATACCGCTGCCGAAGCCCTTCGAACACCTCGGTGCATTCCGTCAATAGGGGTGGGCTCACCAGCGCGGTGAATCTGCCGCCGACCCACGCCTCGAGGCACTGCCCGCAGACGCCCCGCCCGAAGCAGGCGCTGGCCACGACGTTGGTGTCGAGGACTACGCGTTTCACGGTTTGGCGGCGCGTCGGTCGCGACGGGCGGCGCGAATCGCCTCCGAGACCTTGGGAAGTCGGCTCTGGAAAGATCCCTCGGCGTTTTCATCGCGCCAGAACTTCTCCCGGAAAGGGTGCAGGCGAATGATGGCGGGTGCCGTCTTCCCGTCTTGCGGTTGGTGCGTTTACGTCGTAAATGACCTATATGCAGGTCAGATTGTTCCGGAAGCACCTCGTCGAATCCAAGCGAAACATCCTCCTCCTGGGTCCGCGGCAGGTCGGAAAATCCACGCTCTTGAAGGCGCTGGAGCCGGACCGGTATCTGAACTTGGCGGACGAGAGCCAGTTCCTTTCCTACGCCAAGGACCCGGATCGGCTTCGACGCGAGATTGAGGCTATGGCGCGTGCGGGCTTGGTGGTCATAGACGAGGTGCAACGTGTCCCGCGGCTTCTCAACACTCTGCAGGCGCTCATGGATGATCTGCCGGTGAAGCACCGGTACCTGCTATCCGGTTCAAGCGCGCGGAAGCTGAAGGCAGGGGGTGTCAACCTGCTGCCCGGCCGAATTGTGGTCGAGCACCTGCCTGCGCTCACTGTCTTCGAGACGGGGCCCGACTTCGATCTCGATCGTGCCCTCCAGGTCGGGATGCTTCCGGGCGTTTATCTGGATCCGGCCGGTGGCATCGACCTGCTCGGTACGTACGCGGACACCTATCTGCGCGAGGAGATCCGCTCCGAAGCGGTGGTCCGTGAAATCGGCAGCTACGCTCGTTTCCTGGATATCATGGCGGTGACCAGTGGCCAGTGGCTGAATTACTCCAAGCTCAGCAACGACACCGAGATCCCCAAGGAGACTTTCCGACGATTCGTCGAGATCCTGGAGGACACCCTCCTTGCCATTCGTCTGCCCGCTTTCGTTCCGCGGCGGAAGACCACCCGACGGGTGGCTCAGCGGGACCGTTTGCTTTTGTTCGATGTCGGGGTGAGGAACGCCCTGGTAGGGGGGCATCGCCGTCCTCCGGGCGCTGACCAGCGCGGCGGGTTGTTCGAACAGTGGTTCATTCTCCAAGTGCACGCCCTCGCGCAACTGGCCCGTCAGGGTTGGGTGCTTTCCTCCTACCGGACCGAAGGGGGAGCCGAGGTCGACTTGGTTGTCGAAACCGATGACCGTCTCTACGGCATCGAAATCAAGTCTGGGCGGGTGGTGAGCGTGCAGGATACGCGCGGGCTGGAGTCACTGGGGGAGATGATTGCTGGGACGAAAGCGTTCACCAGGCTGGTGGCGTATGCCGGGGCCACCCGGCAGCGGTTCCCCTCCGGCGCCGAGGCGTGGCCGTGGCGGGAGGTCCTGGAAATGTTCCTGAACTTGAAGTGAAGCGAGGGTCTCGGTCTTCAAAACCGTTGTGAGTTGGTCAACCCGGCTCATGAGTGTTCGATTCGCTCCCTCTCCGCCAGAGCCATTCAGCAGTCTATTGTCCCTCTTCACCAGGCGGCGATTAAACGCGGGCCATGGCTCCAAGGTCATTCATGCTGAAGCCTCGCTTGTTCCACCCCTGCCGCGGCGCCTCGACGGCGACACTGATACCGATTTCTTCAGTGCCTGAAACCGTCTGTGACCGTCTCCACCGGGGTGGTGCTTTTCGGACTGCACGACCGTCCATCGGGTGGACCGCGGAGCTTCTCAATTGGGCACTGTGCCCACGAATGCGGCCAGCGCGTTCCGGTTGGACACCGCGAGATCCGGCGATGGCCCGGTGACCGTGAGTTTCGACGCCAGCGCGAACCGAACGTACACGGTGGAATGGACCTCAGCCGTCTCCGGCGACCGCTGGCAGAAGCTGACCGATATCGTGGCGCAAGCCGTCGACCGGCGGGAGACGGTGGCCGACACCGCCTCGGGCGATGGCGTGCGGTTCTACCGGGTGGTCACGCCTCGCCAACCTTGAGCCGAGCCCGACGGGGAAATCGAGCATCAGACGCGGTCCGAGTCTTGACCTGGGGAGAAGACCTCAAACGCCGCGAACGAGAAACCAGGCTGAGCCGTCCGCACTGGCCTTCGATCGGCGGTTGCCCATAGCCTTGTAGCCATGTCCAATGTCACCCAACTCCTCAGCGCCATGGACGCCGGTGATCCTCAGGCCGCCGATCAGTTGCTGCCGCTGGTCTATGAGGAACTGCGCAAGCTGGCCGCGGTCCGCATGATCCATGAAAAGACCGCGCAGACCCTGCAGCCCACCGCGCTGGTGCACGAGGCGTGGCTCAAGATCGCCGGGGACGGTGCCGAACCGTTCGCCAACCGGCGGCATTTCTTCAAGGCGGCGGCCACCGCCATGCGGCAGATTCTCGTCGACAACGCCCGACGCAAGCAGCGCGTCAAACATGGCGGCCATCTCGAAGGCGAGGAACTCCACGAGTCCTGCATCGCCGTCGCCGTGCCCTCCGAGGAACTCCTGGCGGTCGATGACGCGCTGGCCGCGCTCGCACGCGAAGATCCCCGGGCCGCCGAAGTGGTGCAGATGCGGTACTTCGTTGGGATGAGCGTGCCGGAGATTGCCGTCGCCCTGAATCTGTCCCCGCGCACGGTGGACCGGCACTGGGCCTTCGCCCGCGCCTGGCTCAAACACACCATTCGCGGTTCTGCGTTCGGGTCTGACGGCTCCGGCCAGAAAGTAATGTGAGCAGCCGTGGCGTGATTGGGCTCGTGATCTCGCCTTGAGCTATAGCCATGGAAGTACGCGAGATTTTTCTGGAAGCGCTGGAAATGCCCACGCCGGAGGCGCGCGCGGCCTATCTTCGGGGGGCATGTGGCCAGAACGCGGCGCTCCGTGATCACGTGGATGCGCTGCTCAGGGAGCATTTTTCCAATGACAGCCTGGTCGCCGGCCCCGCGTTGGCAGGCAACGTCCCCACCCTGCAAGTGTCGCCCCCGGGCGAAGCCCCAGCCGGGATGATCGGGCGGTACAAGCTGCTGGAGATGGTCGGGGAAGGCGGGTTTGGGGAGGTGTGGATGGCGGAGCAGCGGGAACCGGTGAAGCGGCGGGTGGCGCTGAAGATCATCAAGCTGGGCATGGACAGCCGTCAGATCGTGGCCCGCTTCGAGGCGGAGCGGCAGGCCCTGGCGCTGATGGACCATGCGAACATCGCGAAGATCTACGACGCCGGGACGACCGACTCCGGCCGGCCCTACTTCGTCATGGAACTGGTCCGGGGGGTGAAGATCACCGAGTACTGCGACCAGAACCAGCTCCCCACGAAGGACCGGCTCGATCTGTTCACCAAGGTTTGCCGGGCGATCCAGCACGCGCATCAGAAGGGGATCATCCACCGCGACATCAAGCCGTCGAACATCCTGGTGACGCTGCACGACGGGGTGCCGGTGCCCAAGGTGATCGACTTCGGCATCGCCAAGGCGACGCAACAGGAGCTGACCGACAAGACGGTGTTTACCCAGTTCCAGCAGTTCATCGGCACACCGGCCTATATGAGTCCCGAACAGGCGGAGTTGAGCGGGCTGGACATCGATACCCGCGCCGACATCTACAGCCTCGGGGTGCTGCTCTATGAACTGCTGGTGGGCCAGACGCCCTTCAGCGCCAAGGAGATGATGGAGGGTGGCCTGGACGCGCTGCGGAGGATCATCCTGGAGCGGGAGCCGCAGCGGCCCTCGACCAAGCTGAACACGCTGGCGGGCGACGCCCGCACGACAGCGGGCAAGCGGCGGCAGACGGCGGTGGACCAATTGGTGCATCAGCTCCAGGGCGATCTCGACTGGATCGTGATGAAGTGCCTGGAGAAGGATCGGGTTCGCCGTTACGACACGGCCAACGGCCTGGCGGCGGACGTCCAGCGCTACCTCGCGAACGAGCCGGTCGTCGCCCGGCCGCCGAGCGCCGGCTACCGCTTCACGAAGACCTTTCAGCGGAACAAGCTGGCCTTCGCCGCCGCCGGTGCCATCGCGCTGGCCCTCATAGCCGGTATCACGGTCAGCACCTGGCAGGCGGTCCGCGCGACGCGGGCGCGGCAAGCTGCCGAGCAAGCCCAGGCCGCCGAGCTGGCGCAGAAGCGCCTGGCGCTGGACAAGCAGCAGGAGGCGGAATCGGCCCAACAACGGGCCGAGGCGAGCGAGAAGCGCGCGAGCGATCTGCTCTACAGCGCCAAGCTGAATCTCGCCCAGGTCGCTTATGAGCAGTCGAACTTCGGCCGCGTGCACGAATTGCTGGAGGACACCCGCGACCATCCCAATCGGAGTTTTGAATGGCATTACTGGCAACGCCAGCTCCATGGGGAGAGCCGCATCCTCCGCGGAATCAGCGGCGAGGTCTATCGCGTGGCGTTCTCCCCGGACGCCACCCGGGTGGCCGCGCACGGACTGACCCATCTGATCGTCTGGGACGCCGCCAGCGGCCGGGAACTGCTGAACATCCCCGCGCCCCATCCGAATTTCGGCGATCGATTCCACTATTCGAGCAAGGTCACCTTTTCACCGGACGGGAAGCAGATCCTGATGCTCGCTCAGGACGGCCTTGAGGTGCGGGATGCGTTCACCGGGACGAGTCTCTTCCGACTGAAGGGAGCCTCCGCGGGGAACTACGCTCCCGATGGGCGTGTCATCGCCTCGGTCATCGCCCTGGGCCCTGAACCCTGCATTGCCCTCTGGGATGCCAAAACGGGGGATCGGATGCACACGTTCCGACGGGTGGCGTCCGACCAGGAGACCCTGAGGTCGGCGAGGTTCACCAGCGACGGAAGGGCGCTGCTGCTCTCCACCACCGGGGGGGTGAGTCTGCTGGATGCGACCACGGGTGAACTGATCCGGGTCATCATCGATACCCCGATGTGGGACTACCCAACGGTCTATCTTTCCCACGACGGAACGCGCATGCTGGAGAGCGACCGGTTTGGCGGGAATGGTTTCGTGTTGGACGCCACGAAACCCCAAGGCCAACCGGAAGAGTTTCCGGGGTTTGGTGGAATTGTGTCCGCCGAATTCTCTCCGGATGACCGGTGGCTGGTGGCGACCAGCCGGGACCGGACGGCCAGGATCATCGACCTGAACACCCGGAACGTGATCCGCAGCCTGAAAGGACACTGGGGTGAGCTCCATGACGTAGCGCTGTCCCGGGACGGACGCTGGGTCGCGACCGCCAGCGCCGACGGCACCGTCCGGATCTGGGATTGGGAAACCCGACAGAATCCGCACCTCGTCGGGATGAAGGTGGGAGGCCTCCTCTCGCCGGATGAAAGGCTGTTGCTGGAAATGACTCTGGAGGGCGCCACCCTCCGTGAATTCGCCACCGGGAAGGTCCTGCGCGAGTTCTTTCTGCACCCGTCGAATGACTATATCGGAACCTGGGCGGCGGGCTTCTCGCCCGACGGCACCCGCGTCGTCACCGGCAGCTACCAGGGCACTGCGGACGTCTTCGACGTGGCCACCGGTGCCCGGGTCTTCAACCTGTTCACCAACGCGACCCCCCGGGGGGTGGTCTATTCTCCGGATGGGACGAAGATTCTCACCGCGAGTAAGGGAGGGGCCAGGACTTGGGACGCCAACACCGGCCGACCGCTGCTCTTATTCTCGGTGGGCGACTCGGAAATGAGTCCGGCGATCTTCTCCCCGAATGGTCGCCAGGTGGCGACGACCGCCGACCCTACTGGCACCCAGATCTGGGACGCCGAGACCGGGAGCCTCCTGCGCACCTTGGAACCCGGGGGCCGGGATTGGAATGCGACGGAAGCTCTCGCCTATTCTCCGGATGGCCGACACCTCGCCCTCGGTCAATCCGACGGATTGGTGACGATCTGGAACGTCACGACCGGTGACAAAGTCGTCACCCTGTCCGGGCACACCAAAGGGATCACCTCGGTTCAATACTCCGCGGATGGGAAGCGCATTCTGACCGCCAGCGTAGATAAGTCCGCCCGGCTGTGGGATGCGGAGACCGGCAATGAGCTCCTGGCCCTCAAGGGGCATGAGACTCAAGTGAACTCCGCTACGTTTCTCGCCGATGGCCGGCGCATTCTCACCAGCGGTTGGGGGCAGACCCTGCTTTGGGAGGCCGCCACGCCCGAAGCCTCGGCCGCGTGGGGACGGGAACAACGCGAGGCGCAGGAGAACTTGAAAAGGCGCCGGGCCGCCGCGGACGCGGAAGCCAAGGCAGCCCGGGAAGCACGGGCGCGGGAACTCGCCGCGTTGGCCGGTGCTTCAGAATCGGCTCCCCAGCATAAGCCCTCGACGAAGGGGCGCCCGCCGATACCCGGCGATCCCGGGGCGATCCGCCAGTGGCTGGTGCTGGGGCCCCTGCCCTTTGAAGGCGACGCCGTTCTGAATGTGCTGAGACAACAGCTTCCGAACGAGGCCCGCCTGCGCCCACGCGCCGGCAAGCGCCCTCCACAGGTGCCGGCGGGGCTGGGCTGGACTCCGGTGCGGTTGGGCGAAGACTCTTACCAGCTCAATTTTGTGGAGTGGGTGCAAGGAGCCAAGCCGAAGGCCGACACGGATAACCAGGTGGCCTACGCCGTGGCCTATATTGTGAGCAAAACGCCGCAAACCGGGCTCCTGCTCCTGTCGGGGAGCGATGACACCGCGCGAGTCTATCTCAACGAAAAAGAAATCTACCGGCAGCTGAACCCGAGAGCGTGGCAGGCAGATCAGGATGAAGTGTCCGGTGTCGAACTGAAAGCCGGACTGAACGTGTTGGTCTTCAAAGTGGCGAATGGGATAGGCGGCTGGGCCGGCTCCGTGCGCTTCACCACCGCCGACGGCGGCCCGGTCCACGGGATCACCGT
>CAYZAE010000258.1:0-7540 GCA_964476125.1 uncultured Verrucomicrobiota bacterium
GGGGGGGGGGGGGGGGGGGGGGGGGGGGGGGGGGGGGGGGGGGGGGCGGTTGGCTACCAGTAGCGGGCGTGGGTGCCGAACCAGGTGCTGGAGGCGTTGTGCCACTGGGCCGAGCTGCCGCCCCAGCCCATGTTGCACTTAAAGTAGCGTTGCGTGCTCCAGACCACGCTGCCTGTTTTGTACTGGCGGCCCTTGTAGCCGTAGGCGAGCGGGTAGTGCCAGTAGAAGCCGAGTCCAAGGATGGCGGGGCGGCCGGCCTTGATGGATTCGGCGACCTTGGTGACCGCGCCTGGGCTGACGTAGGGCAGGCCCCAGGTCCAGGTGATGGACCTGCCTGCGCCGCGGTGCTCGGCCCATTTGTAACCGAGCTTCATGTTCCAGGGCATGGTGGCGGCCTGTTCATTGACACAGAAGGGGCCCACCTGATTGAAGATGTAGCGGTTGCAATCGCGGACGCTGTCGTCGTTGGAGAACGGAGCATCGGCCTGGGTGGTGCTTTTCATGAGGCGCGGTGCGCCTTTGCGATCCCACCAACCGTAGAGCATGGCCCAGGCGGCCGGTCCGCAGCCGCTCGCGCCACCGGGGCACATCTGCGCATCGTTGGAGAACTGCTTGTAGCGCCGTTGATCGCTCCAGGTGCCGGCATACCAGTATTTCCAGGCAGTCCAGCCGGAGGTGGTGAGGTTGAGCGCCGCCCCTTGGCCTGCGGCGGTGCCGACCCAGAGAATGAAGGTTTCCCGGGCTCCGTCCTGGAAGGTGATCTCCAGCGCGGATCCCCCGTTCTTCACCCCGGTAATCCAGAGACCCGCGCCGCCGGGAGTCATGGTCAGGACGGCGATTCCAGGTTCGGCAAGGACCGCCTGCTGGACCTTCCGGGTGGCGAGCACCTGTTGTCGGGCCCCGACCGGCACGCGGAAAGCCTGGGGCTCCTTGCCGAGCACGGCGTTCCATTCCACGGCGGCCTGACTCGCGCGAAGGCGTCGGAGCTCCACGAAGAACGGATTTTGCACATACTCGGTCTTGAACTGGCGGTAGGAGGAGTAGGCCTTCGCAGGGAACTTCGGGGCGCCGTCATCGCGGACGCCGCGCTCGGTCGCTTCACCTTCGAACTCCTTGCCGGCGATCTGGAGGATGGCGGGGTCGAGGAGGAAGGGTTCGTTGCCAATGCTTGAGGCGATTTCGCCCCGGACGTCCTCGGCCACCAGCAGTCCGTCGTCGAAGCGAAAGGCCTTGATCGGTCCGTCGGTTCGCGCGGTCCGCAGCAATCTTTCCACCGGGGTTTCGCCCGACTGGGCGAAGCTGGGCACCGGCACGTCCCGTGGGGTCAGCGACACCAGGAGGTGTCCGAAGTCGTGGTTGTCATTCGTGGTATCCGGAGGGCTGAGATCGAAGGCGGCGTTGCGATCCGGGGTGATTTCGAGGCGTTCGGGGCGTCTGGCCTGGACAATCTTGAACTCCAGGTAGGCGGGGGTTTTTCCGTCGTCGTGGGAGGGGTCGTAGATCGGGTAGCAGACCGGGCCCAGCCGGGCATCGATCCAACCGCCCTCCGGATCGCCTCCTTCGCTTTCCTCGTCCTCGAGCAGGAGATCGCGAAGGTACTGCTGGGCGATTCTCACTGCTTCGGGGGGAGCCTGATCGAGAGGCAGGGCCGAGACAAAGCCGGCGGACGGGTCGTTTTGGTCGTTGCGGATGCGAAGCCGGTAGAGCGCTTTGGCTTCCGGTGCGATATGCAGCACCCCGCCGGAGGTCGTCAGTTGACCGGGGTTCAGCACCACCTTGTGCCAGGTCCGGCTGTCCGTGGATCGCTCCAGTTCGAGCACGGAGACGGCGGCCTGCAGGTGCAGTCCGGCACCCGTGCCAAGGGCTGCAAGGCAGGTGCCAATGAGGGTCTTCAATCGATGGGTGATCATAGGGTTCAGGGAAGGGACTGTTTTGGGGACCCCGCGGTTTTGTCCCTGGGGCGTCCCGCCTGATTCATTAAGAATCGGAAGGCCGGGGTTACGGGGCGGTTCACCCCGGGTGCCAGGCATCGTCGTGCCAACGGGGGAGGGTTATGCGGAGTCCCGTCGATGAAGGGGCCTCACCGGCCCGCGCGCGGTGGCATGCAACAAGCCCCGCAGCGCTCCTGCCGCGCTGTCGCGATGCCGGGGATTCAGCGGACGTCGCTCGCGGGCCAGTCCCGGTCGAGGCCCAGTTCGTGGAGGCGGCGGCGAAGTTGGCGGAGGTCCCACAGGCGCAAGCGACCCGCCACGCCGGTGGCGGCCAGTTGCGTGCCGTCGGGGGAGAACTGCAGGGCGTGAAGGGCGAGTTGTCCCGGGGCCTGGAGCAAACCAAGGGAATGGAAGCCGTTCAGATCGATCAGTTGGACCGAGAACTGGTCGCATACGACCGCCAGAATGCGGCTGTTCGGCGAAAAGGCCGCGGCACCCAGCAGCGGCTGGTTGTCAGGCATCGGGAGTGGAGGTGCGGGATCCCAGGTGCCGACCCGGTGCAGGCTGAACGCGTCGCCGGAGGAGGCGAGCCATTGGCCATCCGGACTGAACGCCATACGCGGTTCGGCCCCGGCGGGAATGACACGGACGCATTCGCCCGTCTCCACCTTCCAGACGCGCACCGAACGGTCGGAGGAACTCCCGGTGGCGGCCCAGCGGCCGTCGGGGCTGAGCGCGACGTTGTCGAGGGCCTCGTGGGGGCCGAGGGTGGCGAGGGGCTGGGAGGGGGCGCGGTCGAAGACGAAGGCGGCGTTGCTGCGGGTGTTGGCGGCCAGGATCCGGGAGCCGTCGGCATTGAGGGCCAGGCCACGCCAGCCGGCGCCGTGGAGGAGCGTCTCTGTTTCCTGGGGATGGAAGCGTTCCGGTTCGCCGCTGTGGGTGGCGAAGCGGAACAGCCCGGCGGGAGTGGAGGCCAGGAGGGAAGCGGTGCCGGGTTCAAAGACGCAGGCGCGGATGCTCCAGCCCGGGCGTGACAGGATTCGTCCGCGCCCTTCGGTGTCGCAGAACACCACGTCGCGTTCGTTGCCGACGGCGACAATCCGGCCATCGGGCGAATAGCGACAGCCGTCGAATTCGGTGCGGGTGGAGGCGACGTTGATGTGCTGGAACTCGGCGGGGCGCCGCATTTCGAACCAGCCAAAATCCTGTCCGCGGAACACGGGGCCGAGGCGCGTGCCGGTGGGATCGAAGGCGATGAGGCCTCCGTCGCAGCGTGCGTCGAAGGCGTTCCCCATGGCCTGGGTGTCAATGAGCCTGAGCACCCGGTCCTGGCCCAGCACAGCGAGCAGGGAGCCGTCGGCGTTGAAGGCGAGGCTGCGGGCCACGCGCGTCATGGAAGCCAGGTCGAACATGGGCGATCCGCGGGGGCCGAAGACGGGAACGCGGCCGTTGGCCAGGGCGGCGGCCAGCCGCGATCCATCCGGGCTCCAGGCGAGCGCCACGGCGGGGGCGCGATTGGTGGAGCGACGGATCAGGCGGTCGAGCGGCACATCGATCCATTCCAGGACCTTTTCCCGGTGCCGGGCGACGGTCAGTGTCCGGCCGCCGGGAGACAGGGCGATGGCGGACCAGCCGTGCGAGGGGCTGTCCGGGGGCAGGGCGGCGGCGCGCAGGGTGCGCGCGACCTCCATGTCGGGCAGGGTTCTCAGGGTCGCTTGATGGCCCCATTCCTCCAGCACGAGCTGGGCCTGGTCCGGGGCGAAGGCGAACACGCGGTTTGGGCCGTTGGTGCGCCAGAGCAGCTTGCCGGATTCCACTTCCCAGATGCCGACGCCCTCAGAATCACGCACGCCGAGGAAACGGCCGTCATGACTGAACTGTTCGAGGCGCGGTGCGGTTCTGCCATCGAGGGTGATCCGGTGCAGGGGGCGGCCCTCGGGCACACCCTGGATCACCACGGTGTTGCTTCCGGTCAGGCTGGCGAGTCGGTTGAAGTCGGGTGAAATCAGGTTTTGGGACGGATCCCGGACGGGATCGAGGGCGGGAATGCGGGAGAACTCGAAGTCGGTGCGCACGAGGGTGGCGAGCAGTTCGTCCCGAATCCGGCGGAGGAAAGACTCGTGGAGATCCGGATGAATGGCGTTGCGGAGGAGATCGAGGCCCTCCGCGCGGTGACCGATCGCGGAGGTGAGACGAAGGCTGCGCGCCTGGCTGACCTGGGATTCGCGAAGGGCGGCGCGGGTGGCCTGTTCGGCGCTGCGGATGCGCAGCGCGGCGATGCTGGACCCGACCGCCACGGTGAGGAGGAGGAGGGTGCAGAGCACGATGGCGGAGGCCACCGCCGGTTCGCGTTGGCTCCAGCGCCAGGCGTGTTCGATCGGGGTGGCGCGTCGGGCCAGAATGGGACGGCGTTCAAGCCACCGGCCGAGATCCTCGGCCAGCTCCAGGGCGGAGGCGTAGCGGGCGGGCGGGGATTTCTCCAGGCACTTGAGGCAGATGGTCTCCAGGTCGGCGTCGATGCCCGGGTTGATCTTCCGGGGCGGAAGGGCGGGATCTTCGGTGACCTTGCGCAGCGTGGCGATGGGCGACTCGGCGCGGAACGGGGGTTGTCCGGTGAGCAGTTCGTAGAAGATCGCTCCGAGTCCGTAAACGTCGGTGGCGGTGGTCAGTTCATCCGTCCGGCCAGTGGCCTGTTCCGGAGCCATGTAGTTGGGTGAACCGAGAATCGACTGGGTGAAGGTGAAGGCGCTCTCGCGGGTCAGCATTTTGGCGAGACCAAAGTCCGCCACGTGCGGTTCACCGGCGTCATCGAGCAGCACATTCGAAGGCTTGAGATCCCGATGAAGAATGCCGCGAAGGTGGGCGTAATGGACGGCCCGGGCGATTTTGCAGATCAACCGCACAAGGCGCACCTGACGGTCGCGCAAGGCGCGTGCGCCGGGAGGGGAGTCCCCCGGCGGGGGGAGGGCGTAATCCGCTCGCCGCGCCGTCAGATCCCCTCCGGCCAGCAGCTTCATGGTGAAGAAATGCACGCTCTGGTGCTCGCCGGTCTCGTACAGGGGAACGATGTGGGGATGATCGAGCCGCGCGGTGGCTTCAATTTCCGCCGCGAACCGCACCCGGGCCTCGGCCGAAGCGAGGTGGCCGGCATGAATCATCTTGAGGGCCACCAGCCGGTTGATGGTGAGCTGCCGTGCCTTCCACACCACGCCCATGCCGCCCTGTGCGATCTGCTCCACCAGCTCGAAATCGCCGAAGTACCGGACCCGGGCCGGGCCAGGCTCCCCGGCATGGGCGGGCGCAGGAGCGTCCAAGTCGTCGGTAAGCGCCAGATGGAGAAGGCAATGGGGACAGCGGGACGTGAGTTCGCCGCCCGGGAGCGGGAGTCCGCAGACGGTGCACACGACCCGGGAATCCGGGCTCGGTTCGGGATGACTCATGGTTGGCTGCTCGCCGCCGTCCGGACGCGGATCGGCAGGACTCCGTCCATGGGATTAAGGAAAAGGCTCCGGCGGGTTACCGGAAATTTTTCGGGACTCTCACCCACGCGCCAGCACGTCCACCAGGTAGCGTAGTTCCTCGTCGACCTCATCCGGGTGGGCCACGGTCTGGCCCACTTCCTCGCGCAGCAGTTCCACGTAGCGCTTCTTCATCCGGTGAACCTCCTGTTTGACGGCGTTCTCGTTCAGGCCCAGGCGCTCTCCGACGCTGGCCTGGGATTCGGTTGGCTGCGCCCCCGGCAGGAAGGATTCGAGCATCTGAAAGCGTTGGGCCTTGCCTGCGGCGGTGTATTCCTCCGACAGACGTCGGCGCACCCGGGCGAGCAGATCGAGTGCCCAGCGGCGGTCGTAAAGCTGATCCGCGGAAACCGAATCCACCGGCTCGTACCGGTACCGGTCCTCGGCCGCCAGGGCGTCGAGCCATATCGGTTGCTGTCCGCCCCCGCGTTTTTGGGCGCGCGTACGGTCCCATTCGTTGGCGAGGAAGCACTTGAAAGCGGTGAGCAGGAAACCGCGGAACTTTCCGCGGCGACGGTCGGCGGTGTTCAGGTAGTTTCTCTCCAGCAGGCGCGCGAAGAACTCCTGGGTCAGGTCCTGGGCTGTATCGGGGTCATGTCCGAAGCGCCGGACGTGCGCGTAAAGGGGATACCAGTACAACCGACACAACTCCGCGAGGGCCAGGTCGGCCTCCGGCAGGTCTCCGCGGGTGGCGTTGAGCACCAGGCTCCACCGCGTGGTCGCGAAGACGGCAGCGTGTCGGACGGTCGGATCGGACATGAATGACAGTGAATCGGCCGGTCGTTGAAAAGGGAAGGCCGTTCCTGGCCGTCGACTTGGGGAGGCGCGGGTTTTGGGACGCGGAAAGAACCGCTTTACGGGCCGGGACTGGCGTGGCTAGGTTTTGTGCCTCGACCCGTGCAAGCGGGTTGGGGGTGGTGCCAGGTTCTCCTGCCCCACTTTCAGAATCCGGTGGCCGACGTGGCGGAATTGGCAGACGCGCTAGACTCAAAATCTGGTACTCGCAAGAGTGTGGGGGTTCGAGCCCCTCCGTCGGTACCAACCGGAAAGACGGTACGGTCTTCTTTGCTCATCTCTCCGGGCTTCCGATTTCTGCTCCGACCGACCCGCAAAGATTTTTTCCGAGGATGTCCGTTTTTTGCCGTGGACGTCGCTTTAGCGGCTGGTGTCCCTCATCTCCCTGGCGAAGAGCATGACTCGAATCCCGGGCGGTGAACGCGTCGGAGGCAAACCTGACCTCCGGGAAAAGCGTTCCCTGCTCGCGATTCTCGTTTTGTGGATGGCTTGGCCCGGTGCTTTGTTTGGTGCCGGCGTTCCGGGAGTGATTGGTTACCAGGGCCGTTTTGCCACCAATGGCGTGCCCTTCAACGGGACCGCCAGTTTCAAGTTCGCGTTAGTCGATGCCGCTGGCACGAACACTTACTGGAGTCATAACAATTCCGGAACCCAGGGCGGCGAGCCGAGTCTTCCCGCGGTTGCGCTCGCGGTCACCCGGGGCCTGTTCACGGTCAATCTTGGCGACACCTCCGTCAGCGGAATGACCCGGCCCATCGCCGCGTCGGTGTTCACCAATGACCCCGTGTTTCTCCGCGTCTGGGCCAACGATGGCGTCCACGGTTATCAGCGTCTGATCCCCGATCAGAGGATCGTTGCGGTCGGGTATGCCCTGGCCGCCGAGGCGGTCACAGGGCCTGTGTCCGCCTCCCAACTGACCGGGACGCTTCCCCCGGCCGTGGGAGAATCTGCCCTTCCTTCGGGCCTGACCGTGGCGTCGTCCGTGGCCCGGGACCCCGCGCTCCTGTCCAAGGGTTACCTCCCCATGCTGACCCTGCCGCCTCCTGACTGGGTCACGAGCACCGCCTCCGGTGCGCCTTCCGCCCGTTACGAGGCGGCGGTGGCCTGGACTGGCAGTCGGTTGCTGGTCTGGGGAGGCCAGGGACCTTCGGGGGCTCTCGGAACAGGCGGGCAGCTGATCTTCAGTGACTCCCTCGGCGCGGTCCCGGCCGAGTGGAGCGAAACCCGCCACTGCGGAGGGTCCTTAGAGCCCGTCTGAAAAGTGAGTGGGGTCCTGCGGCGAGGGATTTTGGGCGT
>CAYZAE010000259.1:0-7540 GCA_964476125.1 uncultured Verrucomicrobiota bacterium
CGTCGCTGCCGCTGCGGCCGAGGTGTTCGGCGAACGGTTTTCCGACCACCGCCTCGGCCCCGAGCAGGAGCAGGCCGTCCTCCTTCTTCAGTCCGATGGCCTCGGGATCGAGGCCGAGTTCGTCGGCGGAACACATCATGCCGTGCGACTCCACCCCGCGGATCTTCCCGACCTTGATGGTGAAAGGCTCCTTGTCGCCCGGCTTCGGCGGCAGCGTGGCCCCGGGGAGAATGAGGGGAACCTTGTCGCCGGCCTGGAAGTTCTGGGCGCCGCAGACGATCTGGCGCTCGCCACGACCGTCATTGACGCGGCACACGGACAGCTTGTCGGCGTTGGGATGTTTGTCGCGGGTGATGACCTGCGCGACCACCACGCCCTCAAAATCGCCGCCGACCTTGTGAACGCCCTCGACCTCGACCCCCAGCATGGTCAATCGCTCGGTCGTCTGTTCGATCGACCAGTCGAAGTCCACATACTGCCGCAGCCAGTTCAACGTGACTTTCATCGTTCGTCTCCTGCCAAAAACGTGTCGTCTGCTTTTCCGTTCCAGGGGCCCCGCGCGCTTCGCGGAACCCCGGCGCGTTCTCAGCGGCCCAACCCGCTGCCCGCCGGTCCCACCACCTCAGCCACCGCCGCAGCGGCCGCCGGCACTCCCGATCGAAAATCCTCACCCACCAGCGCCGCGACCGTGGACGCAATCTGCGCCTGGATCACTGGCGCCGTGCCCTTGCGTTCGCCCAGCGGGCGCGTGTCCGGTCCGATCACCGCAAACCAGATCGACGCGGCCCCCGGAATCTGGCGTCCATGATCCTTCCACGCCACCGGTGCCGGACCGCGTCCATGGTCCACCGTCAGCACGAACACCGTCTGATCGCGGTAGCCCTCGGTGGATTGCACGGCCTGCCAGAGCTTGGCCACAAACCGATCGTACTCGTGCGCCGCGCGGATCACGCGCTCGTACCGGCCCTCGTGCGCCCAGTCATCGGTCTCGCCCAACGACACGTAGAAGGCGCGCGGACGAAGCCCGACGAACATTTCCCGGGCGGCGCGCGCCGCGAAGGTGTCGAGCATGACGTCCTTCCAGATGGTTCGGCCATGCTCCACCAGCTCCTCCAGGGCTTCCGACCCCTTGAACCGACGTGTTCCCTCCGGAACCGGGAAGCCGCTCCACACGGGAAACCCGGACCGTGGCGCGTTCAGAATCCACGGCATGACATCCCAGTTCGCCGCCGCCGCCACGCGTCCCTCGAATCCCGGCCGGTGCGACAGCCATTCAAACACGTTGGTGTTCTGGTTCAGCCGCTTGTCGTTGCTGTCGATCCGCGCATCCGCCACCCCGGTCAGGAACTCGCTGTAGCCGGGATAGGAAAAGTTGTGGCCGTTCGAAACGCGCACCTCGCTGCCGAGGTTCCGATTGCCCCAGATCTGCCCCCGCTTCGCCAGGGTTCCCCAGAGGAACGGAAACAACGCCTCCCGCCTCGCCTCGGGCGTCGGACGCCAGAACTCCGACCGCAACCGGTTGGTGTCGCTGACATTCCCGTACTCCTTGCTGATCAGGGTTTCGTCGACGCCCCCAAAGATCTCCTCCCAGCGCAACCCGTCGGTGGTGATCAGGAAGACGTTGCGCGCCTGCAACCCTGCGGCCCGGGCGACGGCACCGCCAAACACCAGCCCCCCCAGAACGAGAACGACCACGACCCGAACCAAGGCGACGCCGGCGCCCCGGAGGAAGTTCGGAGCGCCAGAAGTCCGGGGCGTCGAAGGGCCCGGAGCAGGAAACGTCAGCGAGTTCATGGCGGGTTTGATTCTGTCGGAAGCGCTCGAACGGATCCCCATCACCGTCCTGGACCATGGCCACCATGGCCATTCCGGCCCATCGGACGAGCGCGGGGCGAATGATCAGAACTGATCGAGGAACCGGACGTCGTTCTCGTAAAAGAGCCGGATGTCGTTGATCCCATACCGGATCATGGCAATGCGCTCGATGCCGAAGCCGAAGGCCCAGCCGGTCCAAACCTCGGGATCGTACCCGACGTTTTCGAACACCTGGGGATGCACCATCCCGCAGCCGGCGATCTCGAGCCAGTCCTTGCCCAGCTTCTTGACCAGGGCATTGCTGAAATCGATCTCGAAGCTCGGCTCGGTGTAGCTGAAGTAATGCGGCCGGAACCGGATCCTGGTGTCGGATCCCATGAGTTCACGGAACACGAATTCCACCGTGCCCTTGAGGTCCCCCACCGTCACCCCGCGATCGACGTAGAGTCCTTCGACCTGGTGGAAGGTCGGGTTGTGCGTGGCGTCCGCGTTGTCGCGTCGGTACACGCGCCCCGGCACGATGATCCGGATCGGCGGCGCCTGCTTCTCCATCACCCGGATCTGCACCGAACTGGTGTGGGTGCGGAGCAGCGGCCGATCCGTGGCGGACACAAAGAACGTATCCTGCGAGTCGCGCGCCGGATGGTCCTTCGGCGTGTTCAACGCATCGAAACAATGCTTCTCATCCTCGATCTCCGGACCATCCGCGACCGCGAATCCCAATCGCCGAAACGCCTTCACGATGTCGTCGGTGACCTGGGTCAGCGGATGCAACCGACCCAGCGCGCGGCGGCGTCCGGGCGCGGTGAAATCGGTGGGATGCGGCGGCAGCGCGGCCTTGAGTTCGAGTTCCTCGCGGCGCGCGCCGAGCAGGGCTTCGAGCTCAACTTTCACCGCGTTGATCGCTTTTCCGGCGGCGGGCCGTTCCTCCTTGGCCAGGGTTCCCAGCTGCTTCATCAGCGCCGTGAACCGGCCCTCGGCCCCGAGAAACGCGCCCTTGGCCTGTTCCAGCGACGGCAGGTCCCCGGCGGCGCCGAAAGCGTCCTTCGCCGACTGCTTCAATGGTTCGATCTGTTCCAGCAAGGCAGACATAGTTGGTCCAAGAAAAAAACGGGCAACCCCAGTGGGGCGCCCGTTTCGGTTCGAAGTCGGTTCGAAATCGCGGTTCGCGAAACCCCTTGCGGGGTTCGACGGCGGCCGCGCCCGGTTCGTTGATCAGGCCTTGGCTGCGCTGCTCTTGGCTTCGAGCGCGCCGCGGGCGATACGGACCAGTTCACCAAAGGCTGCGGCATCGGTCGCGGCCAGATCGGCAATGACCTTGCGGTCGAGAGCCACCTTGGCGGCCTTGAGGCCTTCGATGAAGCGGCTGTAGGTGAGGCCGGCCGCACGGGCGGCAGCGTTGATGCGGATCTGCCACAACTGGCGGAAACTCCGCTTCTTCACGCGGCGATCGCGATAGGCGTACTTGAGGCCGTGGTCGACCGCGTCCGAAGCGTAGCGATAAAGCTTGGAACGCTTCAGGCGGAATCCCTTGGCCAGTTTCAGCATGCGCCTTCGGCGCTTGCGGGAGGCTGGGGCGTTGGTTACTCGCATGGTCTGGGAGGTGGTCTAGGTTCTTGCAGCCAGATTCGGCCGCTTCTCGGTTCAGCGCGTAAACGGCAAACACGCCAGGACGCGGTGAGCGTCCGTCGGCCCTACCTCAACCTGCTTGCGCAAGCTGCGGCGGCGGCCGGGACTCTTGGATTGCAGCAAGTGACGCCTCCCGGCGCGGGAACGCATCACTTTGCCGGTGGCTGTAATCTTAAATCGCTTGGCCACCGATTTCTTGGTCTTGGGCGGACGGCTTCGTCGCATAATTCCCTCGTCTGTCGAAAAGGAGCGCGGAGCTTACGTGGCAGAGTTATTCACAGCAAGGCCTTATTTCGGAATCGCTCGATCCGTCCCCGCCCCGCGCGCTCCGAGCCACCCTCCACGATCGAACCGCTTTCACCAAGCACCAAGCGTGCCCAATACGCCTCGCACCCTCGACACCTCATGGGTCCGGTACAAATCCGTGCGCCCCAGCGACGCCAGCACCGCAAAAAACGGCTCCGCACAGCGGACTTCCTCCCCGAAAAACTCGAACGCATGCGGCAGCGCATGGCAGATCGGCCATCCCAACCGCCGTAACCGGAAGGTATTGAGAAACACGGTCATCTGGTGGCGCACCCGCACCGCGCTGTCCTGGAGGTTCCGGTAGTAAAACCCCAGGCCCGGATCCACGAACAACTTCCGCACCCCGCAGCGGGTCGCCCGCTCAATCTGGCGGCCGAAATACTCCTCCATCATCCCCACCGGATCCGCCCGAAGGTCAAAATCCCCCACCTCCCGCACGGTCTTCCCCTGCACGTAACAAAGAATCACCGCCGCCCCATGCTCCGCCGCCATCCGCAACATTTCCTCCGTCGGATCCGTGCCCGTGAGGTTCAAAACGTTCGCTCCCGCCTCGAAACACGCCTGGGTGACCGCCGGATGATAGGTCTCCACCGACACCAGCACCCCGCGCTCCCGCAATCCCCGCACCACCGGCAGCAACCGGCTGTTCTGCATCGAAACATCCACGCGCTCCGCGTGGAGCAACGTCGATTCCGCCCCCACATCCACCAGCGCCGCCCCCTCGGCCGACAGCACACAACCCCGCCGGATCGCGGCGTCCGTGCCCAGCACCACGCTCTCCCGATACCAGGAATCCGCCGAAAGATTCACCACCCCCATCATTTCCGGTTGCCGGTTGAAATCGAACGTCCTCCCCCCGATCTCAAACGTCTCCACCCGCGCCTTCAACGCGTCGCCGTGCCGCGCCACCAGCTCCGCAAGATCTTCCAGCCTCAACATGCCGCCCATGGTGCCTCCAGACGCGCCCCGGCGCTAGCCGGGGCGCGTCTGGAGTGGGGAGTGGGGAGCCTGGAGCATGGAGTCGGGAGTGGGGAGTAGGGAGTCCGAAGCGTTCGATCAACCACCTTAATCTTAATCGTAATCTTAATCCTCTCCCCACTCCCCACTCCCAACTCCCCACTCCCCAAGACCAACGCCTGACAACCGCCTCACCCTCCCCTACCCTGACGCCCATGCCGTCACCCGCGACGACGATCATCCCCGCCACTGGCCTCCCGGACCGTCCCCTCACCCTCGGGCATTCCCCCGATCCCGACGATGCCTTCATGTTCTACGGACTGGCCAAGGACCGCTTGGACACCGGCGGGTTGCGTTTCGATCACATTCTCCAGGACATCCAGACCCTCAACGAACGCGCCACCCGCGGGGAACTCGACATCTCGGCGATCAGCATCCACGCGTACGCCTACGTCAGCGACAAGTACGCCCTGCTCCCCAGCGGTGCCAGCATGGGGGACGGCTATGGCCCGATGCTCGTGGCGCGCACGAAATTCAGCCGGGACGAAATCGCCCGGAAACGGATCGCGGTTCCCGGCCGCATGACCAGTGCGTTTCTGGCCTTGCAGCTGTGGCTGGGAAAACCGGCCAGTGAATTCGATCACATCGTGGTGCCCTTCGACGAAATCTTCAAAGCCGTGCGCGAGGGTCGGGCCGATGTCGGACTGATCATTCACGAAGGCCAGCTGACGTTTCAGAACGAGGGCCTCGTGTGCTGTGCGGATCTGGGAATCTGGTGGGGCGAGCAGAACGGCGGACTTCCCCTGCCCCTGGGCGGCAATGTGGTTCACAAACGCTTCGCGCCCGAACTGCGCAGCCGGATCTCACGCATTCTCACCGGCAGCATTCAGTACAGCCTCGACCACCGGGCTGAAGCCGTGGAACACGCGCTCCAGTACGCGCGCGACATGGGACGCGACCTCGCCGACCGGTTCGTCGGGATGTACGTGAACCACTGGACGCTCGATTACGGCGAACCAGGACGCGAAAGCATCCGGCGTTTCCTGGGACAAGCCTTCGACCGCGGGATCATTCCCCACCGGCAGGAACTCGAATTCGTCGTGTGACCACGACCGCCCCTCACTTCGCCGCCGACCGTTCCTGGATGGCATTCAGAATCCGGGTACGGCTGGCATCGAACTGAAGGCTGTTCAGCCGTCGGAGCACAGTTTCCTTCCCGGCGGGCGAGAACGACGGGTTCTGGATCAGAGCCAGCAGCACCTCCTCCTTGCCGACATCGAAGGACAGGCGGTTCAGCGCGACATTGATCAGGTGAACCTGGATCGGGGCGGAGAGGTTGGGTCGCACGGCGACGTTCTTGAGGGCGGGCACCCGGCCGTTGTCGAAGGACAACGACCCGGCCGCATCGATTTCGGCGAGCGTGGCGGCGTCCTCGGTATTGGCCGGCATCACCACCACCGGGGACGGCTCATGTTTCGGCACCTCGTGCCGGGTCGATCGTTCCTCCGAACCGCTGATACTGAACACACAGCCCGTTCCCAGCCCGAGTCCGAGCGCAAGTCCCGTCAACAGCCCGACGTTGATCATCCGGTTTTTCATAATGCGTGTCACCCAGCCTACAGACTCCTCCCGCCCCGTAAACATTCACTCCGGGCGTTCTCCCTGTCGCGGAGCGGTTGGCCCGGGGAGTCGAGCTTTCGCGGTCCTGGCTTGCGGCGTTCCCGCGAGAGCTGGCCTGGGCGGCTCGAGGGCGACGCGCCTCACCAGGGCGGCCATCCGCCAAATCCCAACCGCCCCCGCGGTCAACCCGAAGGCCAGGCAGAGTGGGATGGCGATTCTCATTCTCGTGGTTTAGCTGAAGGCAGGAGCGAGGTCCGGTTTTGAACGAGATATTGCAATGATCGGTGGTGATCACGAGTGCGTTCCCGGTAGGCCGGAATGAGTCGTGGAACTTGTTCGCGCACTGACCGCCCCTGGGGATGCCAGAGCGGCGCGCTCGGAAAGACGCGCCCTACCGGCAAGTACCTTCGCATCGATCAATTCGACGAACTGGTCCGCAGTTTAGATTCAGGACCCGACCCTTTGTACCTGGACCTCCGACCTGCCGCCGACGGCGCGATTACTCGACGAAACCTGCCTCATCGGCATCGCCCTCGAGCTTCTTGGTGAGGGGGTGATCCGGATCCCACCAGGGATAGGGTGCCCAATCGATGGGCGAACCGCTGCATTCGGGCGTGCCGCACTCGAGCCACAGACTCCCGTCGGCGGAACGCCACACCCTCACCGAAGCGCCGTCAAACTCGCGCTCGCAGTGAAGGCACCAATTCTTCGTCGCCAGGGTGGCGAATGGCGCCTCGAAGCTATGCTCCCGCAACAGCGCCAGTTTTTCCTCGTCGGACAACTGAACGAATTTGGTCATCGCTTGTTTCCTCCCTCCCCGACGAACGGACGCCGGGATTGTTCCGGCCCGGGCCCGATTGCGTCGTCTTTGCCCGGGACCGGGCGGGGCTCTTCAAGCGCCTCGCCGGAGGCCAGGTCAAGAGCGATCGCACTTTTCGTGGCGTTCCGGAGCCAGCCCGGACGACGCGACTCCGACACCCGATAGACCCTCCCGGACTCAATCCCTGCGATTCCGTCCACCAGCCCGGGGTTGGGCCTCGTCCGTGCGGACCTACCCCGGGAACCCGTCCCCGCACACGCCACCAACCCAGAATGCGTTGCGCCCACCCACCCCGCCGAGCCGCCCGAGCCACAAGGAGCCTTCTTCCCCTACCGCCTTCCCCGCCTTTCCTCCGCGCCTCTGCGCCTCCGCGCGATGCCCTCTCCCAACGTC
>CAYZAE010000260.1:0-7477 GCA_964476125.1 uncultured Verrucomicrobiota bacterium
GGGGGGGGGGGGGGGGGGGGGGGGGGGGGGGGGGGGGGGGGGGGGGGGGGGGCGTTGGGTCCGGCTGGAGCCGGGGGATGGAGCTGGTTTTCGGGCGTGCACGGTGGTGGATCCCGGGGATTGGGGCTGGCTGTTGGATTACCTGGCGGTGGATGTGGATCCTGCGGAGATCGGGCGATCGTTGCCGCGCGATCCCGGGTTGATGCCGGCGGTGGAGGAGTGCCGGGGATTGCGGCTTCTGCGCCAGGAGCCGTGGGAGTGCCTGGCGTCGTTCATTCTGTCGTCGACCAAGCAGATTGTGCAGATCCGCCGGGTTGTCGGGGAGTTGTGCCGCCGTTTTGGAGGGCCGGTGGAATGTCCGGCGGAGAGTGGTCCGGTCTGGTCGTTTCCTCCGGTGGAAAGGATCGCCGGGTTGGAGGAGCGCGATTTGCGGGCGTGCGGTATGGGATTCCGGGCGCCGTATCTGCTTGGGACGGCGCGGCGGGTGGCGTCGGGGCAGGTGGATCTGGAGCGATTGAGAAAGCGGACGATGGGGGAGGCCCGGGGCGAGTTGATGAGCCTGCCGGGAGTGGGGCGGAAGATTGCCGATTGTGTCCTGCTTTTTTCGTGTGGTTTCGACGCGGCGTTCCCGGTGGATGTGTGGATCCTGAGGGTTTTGGGGGAGATTTATTTCCCGGGTCGCCGGCCGGCGACTTCGGAGGTGGTGGCGTTTGCGGAAAGCCATTTCGGGCCGTTCGGGGGGTACGCGCAGCAGTATCTTTTTCATTGGGCCCGGCGTCGTGCGGGACGGGTGGCCAATCCGGGGGGGGATGGGGCAGGCTGCTGACGTGATGGAGATCGAGACCTGTTTTGGACCGGCGGATTTCGCGGCGTTGCCGGGACGCGATTTGGCGGGGGCGGTGTGCGTGGTGTTCGACGTCCTTCGGGCGACCACCACCGCGATCACGGCGCTGGCGAACGGGGCGCGGGCCATCCGGCCGGTGTCCACGGTGGAGGAGGCGCTGGCGGAGCGGGCGGCGGATCCCTCGGTCCTGCTGGCGGGGGAGCGGGGCGGATTGAGGATTGGGGCGGATCGGACGGGGGGGGTGCCCTTTGATTTCGGAAATTCGCCGCGGGAATTCGGGCCGGAGCGGGTGGGGGGGCGGACCCTTGTGATGACGACGACGAATGGGACGCGGGCGCTGAAGGCGAGTGCCGGAGCGGGGATGGTGGTGGCTGCGGGATTTGTGAATCTCTCGGAGGCGGTGGCGCGGGTGGTGTCGGCGGGGTTGGGGCGGGTGGTGCTGGTGTGCAGCGGGACGGGCGAGGAGCCGGCGCTGGAGGACGCGCTGGCGGCGGGGGCCTTTGCGGAGCGCCTGGCCTTGGGCGGACCGGGGGTGGAATTGGCGGATTCGGCGGCGATCGCGCTGGGGCTGTGGAGGTCGGCGCGGCCGGGATTCGAATCCGTGCTGGTGACGGCCCGCAATGCGAGGCGGCTGATGTCCATGCCGGATCTTGCGGCGGACGTGCCGATCTGCATGGCGGTCGATCGTGTCGGCGTTGTGCCGGTGTTGGTGGGGGGGCGGGAGTTGCGATTGGTTTGATCGGCCATCGGTGGCTTGACCGTCGTCGCGAAGTCCCGTAGGGAGCCGGACACACCTTCACATGCTTGCTCGCAGAACATTGGTCACAGCGTTGCTCGGTTGCCTCGGATTGATTCATGCCGGGCCGATCCGGGGATGGGGGGCGGACCTGCCGGCGGGGGTGCATCCTGGCGAGGCGGAGCTGCGTCAGCAGGCCAGGCGTTGCCGGGAGATGCTGAAGCGGACGGTGTTTGATTTCTATCATCCGGGCTGCCTGGACCGGGCGAACGGGGGGTATCTCGAGGATTGGAAGGACGGTCGGTTTGTGGCGCGAGGGGAGAAGTTTGTGACCTTGCAGGCGCGGCAGCTCTGGTTTTTTTCGACGTTGGCGGCGCGGAACATTGAACGTGAGAAGTGTCTGGAGGCGGCGGTGCCGGGTTATGTGTTTTTGGAGAAGGCGTTCCGGGATTCGAGCCAGGGGGGATATTACGCCAAGGTCACGGATGCCGGGAAGCCGGTGGACACGCGGAAGCACGCCTACCTGAACTCCTTTGTGCTCTACGGCCTGGTGGCGTACCACGAGGCGACGAAGGACCGGCAGGCGTTGCAGCGGGCGAAGGAGTTGTTCGAGGTGTTGGAGAGTCGGGCCCATGACCGGGTGAACGGCGGGTATCAGGAGTTCTTCCAGGCGGATTGGACGCCGGTGAGGACGACCGGGGCCGGGACGTATGTGGGGGCGTTGGGGACGAAGACCTACAACACCCATTTGCATCTGCTGGAGGCGTTCACGGCGTTGTACCGGGTCTGGCCGGACAACCGGTTGCGGGAGCGGTTGGCGGAGCTATTGCGGATCAACATGACGACGGTGATGCATCCGCAGGCGCGGCATAATGTGGATGCCTGGTGGCCGGACTGGCGGATGGTGGATGAGCCGAAGAACCGGCGTGCCAGCTATGGGCACGACGTGGAGTGCCTGTGGCTGGGGATGGAGGCGGTGCGGGCCCTGGGGTGGCCGCAGTCGATGCATCTGGGCTGGGCGCGGTCGCTGGGGGATTACTGCCTGGAGTACGGGTACGACCGGGATCATGGGGGGTTCTTTTACGCGGGCGATCCGGGGGTGGCGGCGGATGACACGAAGAAGGAGTGGTGGGTGCAGGCGGAGGCGCTGGTGGGGATGCTGGAGTTGTACCGGGCGACGGGAGAGGCGGGGTATTACCGGGCGTTTGTGGGAACTTTGGATTTCGTGGAGCGCCATCAGGTGGCGAAGCAGGGGGGGGGTTGGTGGGCGACGCTGAGGTCGGACGGGACGGCGAGTTCGAGTGATTCCCGGAGTTCGATGTGGCAGGGGGCCTATCATAATGGCCGAGCGCTTTTGCTTTCCGCGACGATTCTCGATAACCTCAAACCCAGGACGAACTGACATGCCCAAAACGATTACTTCCCTTCGCGCCGGCATCATTGGCACCGGCTTCATTGGACCCGCCCACATCGAAGCGCTGAAGCGCCTGGGAGTGCAGGTGACGGCGATCGTGGACAACGATCGCGCGAAGGTGGTGGCGGACAAGTGGAGTGTTCCGCACGCGATCACGGACCTCGACCACAAGAAGCTGGTGACCCATCCCGAGGTGGATGTGGTGCACATCGCCTCGCCGAACAAGCTGCACGCGCAGCATGCGGCGGACGCGTTGAAGGCCGGCAAGCACGTGATCTGCGAGAAGCCGCTGGCGATGACTTCGAAGGAGACGGCCCAGTTGCTGAAGCTCTCGACCGCGCGTCCGGAGCAGGTGTTCGCGGTGAATTACAACCTTCGGTTCTATCCCGCCGTGCTCCAGATGCGGGCGGCGGTCCAGCGCGGGGACCTCGGCACCATCTTCCACGTCAATGGCAGCTACATGCAGGACTGGCTGCTCAAGGACACCGATTACAACTGGCGCCTCCTGCCGAACGAGGGCGGGGCGCTCCGGGCGGTGTCCGACATCGGCACGCACTGGATGGACGCGGCCTCCTTCATCCTGGGGTCGAAGATTTCCGAGGTTTACGCGCAGCTCGAGACCCTGCACAAGACCCGCAAGCGGCCGCTGGGCGAGATCCAGACCTATTCCAAGGCCGGAGCGGACATCAAGTACGCGACCTACCCGGTGGAGACGGAGGATTATGCGGCGGTGCTGCTGCGCTGGGGCAGCGGGGTTTTCGGCAGTGTGAACGTCTCCCAGGTGGCGGCCGGCCGGAAGAACTGCCTGCGCCTGGAGATCTACGGTTCGAAGAAGTCGGCCTGCTGGAATTCAGAGGAACCGAACACCATCCATTACGGAAGCCGCGACGGGGCGAACGAGGAGTCGCTGCGCGGATCGCCTGGATTCATGGAGGACGTGGCCGGCTTCACGGATTATCCCGGCGGCCATGCCGAGGGTTTCCCCGACGCCTTCAAGATGAACTGCCGGGCGGTGTACACCGCCATTGCCTCGGGAAAACGTGACGGGGCCCTCTTTGCCACGGTTCAGGACGGGCACCACGAGGTGAAGGTCTGCGACGCGATCCTGAAGAGCCACAAGAGCCGGAAGTGGGTCAAGGTCTAGCCGCGGCCGGGACATCGCGGTCTCGCCGCGAGACAACTCACGCCCACATCGCCATCGCTTCCCGGTCCGGGGGGCGATGGCGATTTGCTGGGTGGTTTTCTCCGGGCAGGAGCCGGAGATCCGGGAGGGGTGGGAGCGCGCTCGATTTAGCCGGCGGCCCACTGAGCCGACGGCTGGAGAACCTCGGCCAGTGCGGAGGCCGCCTGGCGCAGTTGAGGCAGGATGGAATGCGCGTCGGGGACGGGAGGAAAGAAGGTGGCGAGGCTGGCGGCGGGGCCTGCGGGAAGGAGGACGCTGAGGCCGGAGGCGGATCGGATCTGGAGAAACTCCTCGCCGGGACCGCTTTCGTGCGGAGCCGCGCCGGTGGGGTGGGGATTGAGCCGGGCGGCCGCCAGGTCGGCCATGCGAAGCAGCGGCGAAGCCAGTTGGGAAAGGGTCAGGATCGCGGCGGTCAGCTGGGTGCGAAGAGACTCGTCGGAGGCGGTCGGGAACTGCGCCGCCAGGAGCAGGCCCTGATGGGACACGACCGCGCAGCCGCGCAAGGAAGGACAGGCGACGATCAGAAGTCCGAGAATGGCCTGGAGCCGGCTGGAATCGGCGGGGTCACCAGGGCGGTCTTCGACGGCATCGTTCTCGATGCGTTGGACGGGCGGGATGCTGACCGCCGGTGGCGTGCTGCCGGCGATCGGCTGGATGGGTGAAAAAGCCACGGGCACAATCACGGTGACCCCGGTGGATGGCCTGGATGCGGCTTTGGGTTGGGCGGGTTCCGCCGGTTCAGGGAGGCCTGAAACAGGAGAAGGAGGGGGCGGACGCGGGATGGAGGACGCCGTCGCGGCGGGCGGCAGGGGCTGCGGCGTCGGAGGACTTGGGGTCAGCGGTGCCGTGGCCGGCGGTCCGGGAGGGGGTGAGGGCCGTGGATCGGGGTCGGCGTGGGCCGGGCCTGGGTTGGAAGGCGTGGGTGCGGTCGGGGTGGACGGGGGGGTGGCGAGGTGGAGGAGGATGCCGGGTTGGGACGACGACTCGGGCAGTTGTTGGGCGATTTCGGCGGCGATATGGGAGGCCTTGGCGGCTTCCTCGGGCAGCAGGGAGGAGGGTGGGAGGGTGGCCAGCAGGCAGGCCGAGGCCTCCAGGGCGCCGGCGTCGAAGAGTGAGCGCAGGAGCCAGAGTGTGGAGGTGGGTTCCTGGGGAGCCGGGCATTCGTCGGATTGGGCGGCCTGGAGGAGTTGGTCGTATTCGGGGGCCAGTTCCGGGTGCTTCCGGAGCAGGTCGGTGAGTTGGTCGAGGGCGTGGGTGGTGTCGCCGGCCCGGTAGCGGAGGATGGCGAGGGAGCCCCGGAGCCTGGGGCGGTCGGGATGGGCGGCCGACATTTCCTCGATTTCGCGGACCAGCCGGATGCGCACCACCTCGGGGAGTTCGCGGCGGAGGAGGACGGCGAGGGTGTCCTCGAATTCGCCGTGGCGCCGTGTCCTGGCGTAGTAGGACATCAGGGAGCGAATGGCGCCGAGTTCGGCGCGATCGCCCTGTTTGTCGATGGCGCGCTGGAGCATGGCGAGCCCCTGGTTGGCGCGACCCTGGACGCAGTGGAGTTCGGCGGTGAGGACTTCGGCGTGCTCGGAGATGTCGCGGTCATCAATGCGCTGGATGCTGCCGAGCAGGGCGAGGGCGAAGCCGTCGGATTCGGCGGGGATGCCGGTGCGTATGGCGCGGGCGAGGCAATCGAGGGCGACGTGGTGGTTGTCGAGTCCGAATTCGGATTCGGCGAGCACGAGGTGGAGGCCGGGGAGGTCGAGGGGGGGGTGGGCGAGGGCGGTGCGGCAGACGCGGCGGGCGGATTCGGGTTGGAGGAGGCGGTTGTGGGCCGAGGCGAGGGTGACGATTTCGTTGAGGAACGAGCCGATGTCGAGGGGGGTGGGCGATTTCCCGGCGAGGGCCGCCCCGAGCAGTTCCTCGGCGCGGCTGAGTTTTTCGGTCCAGGGAACGTCCCCGTTCCGGAGGTCGTTGACGTTGCTTTTGGGGAGCGTGACGAGGATTCGGAGGCCGGCTTTCAGCAGGTCGGCGTTTCCGTCGCGGAGCCCGATTTCGGCCTGGTATTCCGCGAGCAGCAGCCGGGCCGATTGCAGGATGAAGGCGTCATTCGCGTCGGCCGGGGGATCGGTGCGGGCGATGAGTTCCTTCAGGACTGCGACGGAAGCGTCCTTGTCGCCGGCGTCGTGGAGTTTGACGGCCTTTTCGAGCTGGGATCCGTCGGCGCGTCCGAGACCAAACCGGGTGCGCAGACGTCCCAGGATGCTGGGGCGTTGGGCGATGGGTTCGGTGGGTTGGGACACGGTATCGGGTGTTGGGATTCGGCGGGATGCGCGCCGTGCGGCGACCGCCGGCCGGGGGGCCGCGGTCTGAATCGGTGACGTTACATCGGGACTTCGAATTCGGCCTCGGTGGGGGTGCCGGGGTGAATCATGAAGGAGGCGCCATTCTGCTGGAGGGTTCGGCCGATCCAGGAGTCATCGAAGGCGGCCCGTCGGAATGTGCCGAAGACGGCGCGGCTTAGTTCGGGGATGGCCTGGTCGTTGGTTTTCATGCCGACCGGGCTCCAGTCGACGGGTCCGGTTTCGAAGGGGCTGAGGAGGGCGTAGAAGACGATGACGCCGGCGGTGGCGGCGGCGAAGCCCGCGAGGGCGCCGAAGGCACCGTCGAGGGGGCCGGCGGGGATGAGCAGGAGAACCTGGTTGCCCAGAAACTTTCGGAGTTGGACGGTGAGGAACAGGATGCCGACGCCGACGCCGAGGTAGGCGGCGACGGCGCTGGTGTTGGGGGAGAATCCCGTTCGGAGGGAGATTTCCTGGCCGAGGCTGGGCCAGGAGAGGGTTCCGAAGGCGAGGGCGAGGCCGGCGCCGAGGAGGGGCCAGACCATTTTGGCGAATCCCATTTGTCCGCCGGTGCGGGCCATGAAGGAAACCGCAGCCAGGGCGAAGGCATCGAAGATGCTGAAACTGACTTCGTTCATGGCTGGGGTTTTGGTTTCTGGTGCTGCGGGGAGGGGCGGGTGATCCGGACGGGAGAGGGTCCGTGCGTGGTGGAGGGCGGATCATCCGACCCCGAGTGCGGTGGGGATGACGCGGGGTCGCCGTGAGTGATTGGCGTGGCGTTCGGGCATGGCGGGTGGCGGATGGGGTGGGGGGGCGGCCTGGCTGGGAACGCGGGCGAGGGGATTGTAGGGATCACCCTCTTCCGAAACGTGATTGGTGCGAATGAGGATGTTCAGAGGCTTCATTCCCCAGGGACGCATCAGTTGGCCGCGGGCTTCGATGGTGGAAATGGGAATGAAGTCAATCGCCG
>CAYZAE010000261.1:0-7386 GCA_964476125.1 uncultured Verrucomicrobiota bacterium
ACGAATTTTGGTGCCTTTGGGGAGGAACTTGCCTGTCCCCTCCGGAAAAAAGCTCGGGACTGCGCCTGGCACCCAAGAAATCAGCCACTTCTCTTCCCAACGGTCGCCTCCGGGGTAGCCTTCCGGGTAATCGAGATAAACAACGACGTGGTGCAGGACCTTCTTGTTGTCTGGTCGCACCACGGCGCCTTTCAGCCAGGTATCGGTCGGGATGGGGCAATCGACGATGTTGGTGATGTAGTCCACCACGCCGGTGGCGGGAATCTCCATCCGGCGAGAGGGAGTGACCACGTAGTCGGGTTGGCCCAAAACCCAGGCGTCGGGTTTGGACTGCGTTTGGGCCAGGGCCGCCAGACGATCCTCGCCTTCACCGCGCGGGGCGCCGGCATCGATCCAGCGCAGCAGCGTTTGCGCCTCCGCCGGCGCCAGGGAGCGGTCACCTTGGAAAACCCCGAAATGGCGGTCCGCGCTCCAGGGGGGCATGCGCTGGGTCAGAATTTCTTCGCGGATCTGATCGGAAAAGCCCTTCACCTTCGAGTAGCTGGACATGGCGAAGGGGCCGATGTTCCCGGCGCTATGGCAGGACACGCATTTGCTCTCCAGAATGGGCGCAACCTGCCGCGCGTAAGAGACCGGTTCACTGCTCTTAAAGTCGTAATGGACCAGGCAACCCGCGGCCACCGTGCTGGCGGGCGCCACTTCCTTGCCGTCCAGAAACGCTCGAAGGGCGTTCTCCAGGTAAGGTTCGCGCACCGCGGCTTTGACCGCGCCCTGGACCATCTGATCGTCAAAAGCCCCGCGATAGAAAACGGTCCAGTCTTTGGCGCTGATGGCCACGACCTCCGCCGTCCGCTTCACGCCGAGTGAGCTGGCCACCATTTGCGTCTCGTCCTTGAGCACCGGCACGCCGAACCCGAATTCGTTGGATTCCTCGAGAATGCTCGCGCGGTCGTCCTGCGGGTTGGCGTTGAGCATCAGGAACTGCACCTGGGGGAACTTGTCGCGCAAGGCCTTGAGCTTGGCGGCGTTCTGTCGCACCACGGGGCAGCCATTGCCGGCGATCATCAGCACCACCGCGCGGGCACCGTCCACCCGGCGCAATTCGTGAAAGCGTCCCTTTTGATCGAGCAAACTGAAATCGCCGACTTCCTGCGCCTTGGGCGCGGAGGCAGGCTTGCTGGATTCGCTCGTCTGGAGCGGAGCGTCGGCGCGGGCCGTCGTCCACGAGGACGCGGCGAGGAAGGCCGTCGCGCAGAGCACGACAGCGGGTAGGAGGGTTCGAAGGCGTTTCGAAACGGAGTCAGTTTTCATGCGTCATTGGGGGCCGGTTCCGGCGTGCTGGATCATCGCCGCGCGAAACCGGGAACCCCCGGGCACCGTTCCTTACGTTTTCCGCCCGCCAAAACGGTCAACCAATCGACATTTTTTTTGGAAGGCGGATGAGGGACGCGCGTGTTGCTTCGGTGCGCATGGCCGAAGCGCCGGAAGGTCCGATCCGGACTGGCCCTTGGCGTAGTCCCTAACTTGCCGACCCTCCTCCGCCCCGGAATATTCCTGGCGCGGTTTCGGATTTCGGCGCCTACGGCTGGCCGGTGTGCCGCCGGGCCAGCGATGTGCGGAGTGCGACTTGGAGCGCGATCTGTTGCGCGCGCGCTCCTAACGAGGGGTCCGCTTTGACTCGTTCGATGACCTTGTGGGCATCGCCCAGCTCGGTGAAGAGCCTTTGCACCATCGGCTCGACTTGCCCCAGGAGGGTCTGCCGCTCGCGCCGCGCCTGAACGCGCTCGATGAGCGGCTGCGTATCCCAGATGCGGACGGTGTTGTCGCCCGAGCCGGAGATGAGTTGCTGGCTATCGGCCCGCCAGGCCAGCGAAAAGACATAGTCCTGGTGGCCACCGAGTCGCGCCACCGGGTCGAACGTTTCGGAGTCCCAAAGGCGCACGTCGCGGTCGTTGCCGCCGGTGGCGATGCGTTTGCCGTCCGGACTGTAAACCGCGCAAAGCACGCGACCCGCGTGGCCGACCAGGTCGTGCAGCAAAGTGCCGTTCACCGCGTCCCAGACCCGCGCGATCCCATCGTCCGAGGTCGTCAGGATCCGCTGGCTGTCGGGGCTGAAAGCGATGGAATGAAGCAGGCCACGGTGACCGTGTGGCCATTGGCGGACCAGCTCCATCGATTGGGCGTTGAAGAGATCGATCGTGGTTTCGGTCCAGCCGCACAGGGCAACCGTGGCCCCGTCGGGACTCCAAGCCACGCACGAAGTGAAGAAGCCGCGGCTGCCCAACAGTCTTGGCGATTGTTGCACAAGGCCCGTCCGAGCATCCACCACGTGCGCGACTCCGTGGGGGGGATCAAGGCAAATGAGCCTCTCGGCAGTCGGATCGAAGGCCAGGGTGTCGATTTTGGAGACTCGCGTTCCGGCGCCGGAAGCGACCGTCGTTCCCGTGGCGGTGTCGACGATGTCGATGCGGCTGAACGATCCGTTTTGCAGAGTGACTGAAATCGCCAAACGCGATCCATCCGCCGATAACGCCGCGGCGCGCACGTATTCGTCCGCCGCCCCCGTGGCGGCGATCTCGTCGCCGGTGGCGGCATCCCAGAAGCGCAGGCTGCCGGAGTGCCCGACGTAGCCGTCCCAGCCGCCGGAGTAAATCGTGGCCCCGTCGGGCGATAACAGCACCGGGTAAACGTTGCCGAGATGCCCGCGCAAGCCCCAGGCATCGAGCGAGCTGATATCCGAGAAACGAACTCCCTTGGCGTCGCCGACGATCAGCGTCCGGCCGTCGGGAAGAAAACCCGGGTCAGCGCCCTCCACTTGAAGCACGGCTCGGGACTCGCCCGTCCTTGTGTCCCAGAGATGCAACGTCCGATCCTGACTGGTCGAAACCAGCAGCGATCCGTCCGGTGAGAAACGCAGGGACCCGATCCAGCCGGACTGACCGCGCAGCGTCGTCACCGGCGCGGGAGGATTCGCAGCGACGTCGGTGATGCGGATGGTGTTGTCCATCGAACCCGTGGCGAGCCACCGGCCATCCGCAGTGAACGCATACGCCACCACATCATTCCTGTGCGCTTCGAACGTATGGAGGACTTGCAGGGACTCCGTATCGACCAAGGCAACCTTCCCAAACGACGGGGACACGGCCAACCGCCGTCCGTCCGGTTGAAAGCACAGGGTGTTGGCGAACGGGACAGCCGCGGACACACGCGTCAGGCCCGAGCGTGTGTGCGTGATATGAAGCTTGTGCTCCTCCATGCCGGCAACCCGGGATCCGTCCGGCGCCGCGTCGAAGACGGGCGGAGCTGGATGAGACGAGAGCAATAGGCCGCGCTCCAGATCCCACACTTCGAGGGCCCGTGGGGAGTCATCGGCGGTCTGAGCGATGAGCTGCTTTCCACCCGCTACCAGCCAGGATCCGTGGTAGGCACGGCGGGTCGGGAGCGTCGCCAGCAATTGGCCCGTGTCCATGTCCCAGCGCCGGATGCCCCCGATGGGTAGGGCGGAGACGTCGTAATAAGACCGCCCATCCGGCAGCACATGGAGTTGTGTATTCGGGCGCGGGTAGTTGTGGACCCGGATGCTCAGATCCAGCCGGCTGGAAAGGTGTCGCCATTCCCAACCGCGCAGGGCCACCGGCGCGATGTCCAGGTAGTGCCGAACGGTGTCGATCTGCCCGCGTTCCAGCGCGTCCGACGCGCTGAGCATGCTGGCGGAGTAGGCTTGGCGAAGGGCGGTGGCTTGCGCGGCGCGCGCCGTCATTTCCGCGAGTCGTGCGGCTGCTTCCGAGGTTCTGGCTGCGGCGGCCAGATCGCTGGCGCGCGCGGCATTCTGGTCGGCCTGGATGCGGGCCGCTTTGGCGCGGCTCATCCCGAGACTGGTGCCGATCAGTCCGGCCAAGATCAAGATCGCGATCGTCGCAATGGCGATCACCGGCCACCTATGGCGGGTGATGAACTTCTGGACGAGGTAGGCTTTGCCCGGGGGACCTGCGATGACCGGCTCGTTCTGCAGGTGCCGCTGGAGATCCATGGCCAGCCCGTTGGCGGTCTCGTACCGGCGGTTCCTGTCCTTCTCCAGGCACTTCATTACGATCCAGTCAAGGTCACCCTTAAGCTGGGCAATCTGCTCCTTGACCGGCAGGCCACGGGACGAGGCGGAGGAGTTCGAAATCGGGTTTCCCGTTTTGGATTCCGCGGTTCGGAGCGATTGGCTCAACCGCGTGCTCGGTGGCGCCGGATCCTTCTCCCGGATCATCCGCCGCATTCCGTCCCAACCCGAGGCGATCAGCTCCTCGTTTTGAAAGGGAGTGAAGCCTGTCAACAGTTCGTACAGGAGCACCCCCAGGCTGTAGATGTCGGACCGGGTGTCGACGTTCAGCCCGGTCAATTCCGCCTGCTCCGGGCTCATATAAGCGGGCGTTCCGATGAGCTGGTGCAGTTGCGTATGGACCGTTCCCTCCGTGAGGCCACGCTCGGTCGCCTTGGCGATGCCGAAGTCGATGACTTTGGGCACGGGCACACCGTCCTGGACGACCACCAGGATGTTCGAGGGCTTGAGGTCGCGATGAATCACTCCCTTCTGGTGGGCGTGCTGGACCGCGCGGCAGACACTGATGAACAGGGCGAGCCGCTGCGGTATGCCCAGGCGCTCCTGGTCACAGTACTCGGTGATCCGGATGCCCAGGACCAGCTCCATGACAAAGTAAGGCCGGTCGGCGTTGGTGGAACCTGCGTCCAGAACCCTGGCGATGTTCGGATGGTCCATCAGGGCCAGCGCCTGGCGCTCGGTGTTGAACCGGGCGATCACCTCCCGAGTGTCCATGCCCGCCTTGATGACCTTGAGGGCCACCCGGCGCCGGACGGGTTGGGTCTGTTCGGCGACGTAAACCGTCCCAAAGCCGCCCTCGCCCAGTTTCTCCAGCAGCCGATAGCTACCGATGGTCTCTTTGCCATAACCGACCCCCGTCGTGTTCGGACCCGGCAGGGTTGGCTGGGGTACGGATTCGTGGGCCTGTAACCCAGGCTGGGGCGCGCGGAAAAACTCCGCCGCAGGGGCGTCAAACTCCAACATTTCCTCGATCCGCTTTCGCAAGCGGTCGTCACCAGCGCATTCCCGGGCCAGGTAAGCGGCTCGCGCAGCCGCCGACTCCAACTCGCTGGCCGCATTGAAGAGGGCCTCCTCCCGTTGGAAGTCAGGCGTCATGGAGAGGCGCCGGGATTGCAATTCCGCTCAAGCGGCTTCTCCGGCTGCGGATCGGATGCTCTGGTAGAGCCAAACCCGGGCGAAGTTCCAGTGTCGGCGCACGGTCTTTTCCGAAAGCTTAAGCACCTGCGCCGTCTCTTGGTGGGTGAGGCCCGCGAAATAGTGGAGCTTGACCACCTCCGCTTTGACTGGGTCCTCGGCCGCCAGCTTGTCCAGGGCTTCGTGCACAAACAGGACCTTTTCGTCGCCGCCTTCGGCCGCGATCTCGACCACGTCGATGTCCAGGCGTTGGAACTCGCCACCATGCTTGGCGCGCATTTTGCGCCGGGCGCGGTCCACCAGAATATGCCGCATGGCTTCGGCCGCCGCGGCGAAGAAATGGCCCCGGCTATTCCACGAGTGGTGGCCGGTCCCTGCCAGCCGCAAATAGGCTTCATGGACCAGCGCGGTGGCCTGGAGGGTTTGCCCAGGGGCTTGAGAGACCATTTTGCTGGCGGCCAGCCGGCGCAGCTCCTGGTAGATGAGCGGCAGCAGTTCTTCGGCGGCCTTTGGGTCGCCCTGCTCAATGGAGGTTAAAATCTGAGTGACCTCACTCATGCGTGGAGGTTGGCATGTGGCGATCTCGTTGGATCGTCTGTGCCTGAACCTCGGCGCAACCGTCAACCGCATTCTCGCTCCTTGCCGCAACGCGCCACACGCCCAGCCCGCCCTTTCGGTGGGTCCGAAAGGGCGGGACTCGGCGAAAGGACTTACTCGCATTACGCGCGTCGCCCCGATGGACGAGTCTTTCGGGATGCCCCGGTCACTTCAGCTTCGAGAATTCCGGGTGGAGCGTGTCATGCTGAATCTCCGACCGCCGGGTGCTTTGTCTGAGGGTGTCGAGGGCCTCCTTCCACGCCGGATCCTTCGCCCGCAGTTCCGTGCGTTTGGCGTAGTTGGTGTAGTAGTCGAGCAAATCCTTGGCTGGAATGACCATGCCGAAGGCCGGCGCGTCAGGGCCGAACTTGAGCCTGAGGATCAGCCTCGGGGCAGTGATTCCCGCCTTGCGGTCCACCTCGTTGAGGGCTTTCAGCGCCTGGGCGAACGCCGCTTCCTTGTCGCGCTTTACGTGAAAGATGCGAACCATCCGGAAAGGTTGCTCCCAGGATTCGCCCCCGCTCGGCGCGTACGACAATTCAGGCTGGTTTTCCCAGACCAAAGTATCCGCGGCGGCAAATGACTGCATCCACAAGGGGAAAAGATCGGGTAACTTCAATGACTGGTACTTTTCGACCGCAGTCTGGAATTCCTTTTCGTTTTTATCCAATTCGGAGAGGTCATTGGCGAAATCGACAAACAACGCCTTGCCCAGGTCGTCGGTCAGGAACTCGGTGCGGTGGGACGCCGGAAAGTGTTCCTTCACAAACGGCGTCCACTTTTCCATGAGAGAGTTGAGCGCTGCGGTGTCGGTGACATCCACGGTCATGATCCGCGCGAACCTGAACGGCAGCGCGTTGGCGGCTTGAGTGGCGGAGCTGAGCGGACCCAGGAGGAGCAGAGAGAGGAGGAGTCCCAGCAATAGCCGCGGCCCGTGAGCGTTGAATTTATTCATACATTAGGATCGAATTTTGGTCTGCCGAGTCGTGGGTTCCGTCCACAAACGGTGGCGTTTCCCATCCTCCTATACGCTTTCCGGGCGTGGAAACGGTCAGCCGCCGAGCGAATTCTGAACACGGGCGTCCGGCCTTTGGCGGTTTTGACCTGTGAGCCCGCGGTCCTCGATTTCGCGATTTTCGGGGTCCGCCAATGCGGATTCCCCCTCGCCTGCGAGGTCATGTCCGGGAACGTCCAGGACCGCCAGACGTTGGTCCATTTTCTGAAGAAGATCCGCCGGCACTTCGGCAAGGCGCGGCGGACCTGGATCATGGACCGCGGGATCCCGACCGAAGAGACCCTCGCCTTGATGCGCAAACCTCGTCACCGGATCTCGTACCTGGTGGGCACACCGAAGGGTCGTCTCACGCGACTCGAACGAAGTCTTCAGGACAAGCCCTGGCGGATGGCCCGGGATCCCGTTAACGCAGCCCTCCGGCGGAAAGCCGATCGAGAAAGGTCCGCTTCTTCGCGTGGCGATCCCGCAAGGCGGCGAGTTGTCGGGCGAATTCGGAACCTGTCCCCCGCCGGGTCGACACATCGCGCAGGTC
>CAYZAE010000262.1:0-7292 GCA_964476125.1 uncultured Verrucomicrobiota bacterium
CATGCTGCGCCTCGGGCTCTATGGCGGCTCCTTCGACCCGGTTCACCGGGGGCACCTGCTCGTGGCCCACGCCGCTCTCGAGGAACTGGGTCTCGACCGTCTGCACCTCCTCCCCGCCACGCAGTCACCCTTCAAACCGGAATCGCAACCCGCCCGCGCCGCCCTCCGACTCCGCATGCTGCGTCTCGCATTCGCCGGGCAAACGCGCATGGAAGTCGATGCCCGCGAAATCGCCCGGGGCGGAGTCTCCTACTCGATCGATACGGTGCGGGAGTTCCAGCGGGAGTATCACGGCGCGGAATTGTTCTGGCTGATCGGCGCCGACCACGTGGCCGCCCTGCCGCGCTGGCGCGAAGCCGAACAACTGGCAGGACTCGTCGAGTTCGTGGTGATTCCGCGACCCGGCACCGACGCCACCCCGCCGCCGGCCTTGCCAGCCCCCTTCCGACTTCGTCATCTGCGCGGATTCCCGCTCGCGTTGTCGTCGTCGGAAATCCGCGATCGCGTGCGCAGGGACCTGCCGATCCGGCATCTCGTCCCGGCTGCGGTCGCTGAACTGATCGCCAGCGAGTGCCTTTACCGCGACACGCCCTCCGGCTGCTGAAATCAACGACCGGGCCCGCGCATCCAGGCGATCAGGTCCGCCATGTCCTGCGGCTTCAGGGCCGTCTCGAATCCATCCGGCATCAGCGATCCCTTCCTTGGCTCGAGGGCCTTGATATCCGACCGGAGAACCGCGTGCTCGGTGCCACCCGCCACCCGGATCACCAGATTGTTCGCGGTCTCGGCCGACACCAATCCATCCAGGGGCTCCGCGTTCCGGGGCGTGAGGGTCCAGGCGCGATACCGGGCCTCAACCGCCTGCGACGGATCCAGAATGGCCAGCAGCAGCCAGGGAACATCCTTGGAAGCCACCATGGCCAGATCAGGCCCCACTTCGTGGCCCTCGTCCCGAAGCCGATGGCAGGGCGCACAAAGGTTGACGAAGAGTTCCTTCCCATGCACGGCCCGGCCTTCCAACCGTTCCACCCCGGCGTAGGACGCAATGACCGCCGCGCGATCCGGGGAGGACGGACGCAGCACCGGACCCGCCACCGTCGCGCGCTCGCGCACACCCCGGGTGTTGATCGCGGCGAAGAGCGGGCTTTCCGGACGCAGCGACGACATCACCGCCGTACGCAGGAGTTCGTCATTTTCGCTTTCCGCCCGCTCCGCCAGTTCGCGCAGCGGCCCCTCCGACAAGTCGGGAGCCCAGGCCCCCAGCGAAAAGGCCGCCTGGAGCCGGACCGCGGCATCCCCATCCCGGACCGCCGAAAGAACAGCGCCAAGGACCGGTTCGCCCTGAGCCGAAAAGACCTCGGCCTGACGCAAGGCCTCGCAGCGCACCCACGGATGCGGATCGGCCAGCACAGCCGCCAGTCGATCCGGTTTCAGCACCCCCAGCAGACCCAGCGTCGACAGCGCCTGGATCCGAACCTGCGGGGCGTGGGTCACCGACAGCAACCGCTCCAATCCTCCAACGACAGGCGCGGACACATCACGACGGTCCACCAGCAGGCGTTGGGCGTGGTCCCGTTGCCATCCGCCCGGGTGGTCCAGGGCTGCGACCAGTTCCACGCTGCCCAGTCGCGTCAGGTCGGGCATGGCCCGACGCGGCTTGCCCTCGGGAACAATGCGGTAAAGCCGCCCCCGGTCGTCGCCCGCGCGCAGATCCAACCGCGCCTGCATCTCCAGCGAAATCCACTCCGGATGCTCGAGCACGAACCGGTACATGTCCGCAATGTAGAGCGCCCCGTCCGGTCCGGTGCGAACCATGGTGGGCCGGAACCAATTGTCAGTGCTGGCAAGGAATTCACTCTTCTCCTCGCCCGCCGCGCGACGGCTGGAGAACCCGGACCCCTCGCGAACCAGGACCTCACGGTGGAGGGTGTTGTGAACGGGCTCGCAAATGAAGATCGAGTCGGCGAACTCCGTTCCGAACAGGTCGTCGCGGTAGGGACTGGCGCAACTACCGCTGGTGACGTGATTGAGTGACCAGGGCTGGTTGGGTCGCACCATCGGCGGGCTCACGGGAAAGACCCGCGTGGAATCCTCGTAATTCGCCAGGACCTTCATCACCCGCTTCACCGCCACCTTGGGGTTCCGACGGAGATAATGCTCGGGAATGGTGACGTGCCAGAGCCAGGTGGGGTTGTTGTTCCCAAACCAGTTGCCCCAATCATCCCGACGCCGCTGGTACTGGGTCTGGACCGACACCGTCTCCAGTTCCCCCGTGTCCGGACGAAATCGGAGGTCGCGTCCGCTGATCGACAGGGTTTGCCCGGTCTTTTCCGAACGCACCTTCCCGCCGCTGTCCCCGTTCGCGGCGTAAATCCAGCCATCCAGGCCCCATTCAAACCCGTTCACCCGATGCTGCTGGTTGCCTTCCACGAAGCCCGTGAGAAGCGTGCGACGAACATCCGCCCGCCCGTCCCCATCGGTGTCCTCCGCATAGAAAACCTCGGGCGCCGCCGCAATGATCACGCCCTTGCGCCAGGCCATGACGCTCGAGGGAAACGGCAGTCCCTCAAGAAAGGGAATCGCCTTCTCGTAACGACCGTCCCCATCCGCATCCACCAGCGTCTTCACCACCCCACCGGGTTTCCCACGCCCATTCATGCCCAGCGGATAGTCCCGCATCTCCGCCACCCAGAGGCGGCCGTCCGGCCCAAAATCCAGGGCCACGGGATCCACCACCACCGGTTCCGCCGCCACCAACTCCACCCGGAACCCAGCCGGAACCCGCATCGTGGTCAGCGCCTCCTCCGGCGACCGCGGTGGGGTCATGTCGAATGCGATCAGGCGTTTCGGTTCCAGCCGCTCCGTCCGATCCAGCCGCCCACCTGCCGCCGGCCAATAAACGACCAACTCCGAGCCTTCCCTCCGGAGTTCCGACCCCACCAGCGACGGAGGCTCATTGGACGCGCCCGTCCGACGTCCGGATCGCACGAACTGCGACCACCCCCGGGTCCAACCCAGATGGGGCTTCACATCCTTGTTCCACAGATGGATCGCGATCCGGTCCGCGTTGGAGAAAAAAACGTCCTCGAATCCGTCCCCGTTCAGATCAATGAACCGCAACCCGGCATCACGTCCGGCGGCATCGATGCGGTACACACCCTCAGGAAGGTTGAAATCATCCTTTTCCCACGCCTCCGCACCCGGCTTGCGGCGCTGGATTTCATCACGCCCGGGTTCACTGACGACCCGCTCCAGCACCCCGTCATGGTCAAAATCACGGAGCTCGACCGCCGGGACCGTGGGCTTCTCCGCCGCGCGAAGGGTCTGTCCCAACGGCCCCAGCGCCGTCACCGCCGCCACCGCCGCCACCGCCGCCAACGCCGTCACCGCAGCCATCGCGGAGGTTGTCGCACGCATCCATCCAC
The DNA here is from genome assembly GCA_964476125.1 of uncultured Verrucomicrobiota bacterium. GTDB lineage: Bacteria > Verrucomicrobiota > Verrucomicrobiia > Limisphaerales > CAIMTB01 > CAIMTB01. The sequence continues at coordinate 3,426 of CAYZAE010000262.1, forward strand.
GTTCCCCCGCCCGGTTCCTGGAGTTCATCGGCCAAGTCGATCGAGAATGTTGCGGGTGATGCGGACCACCTGCGGGTCGCCGCCACGCAACCCATGCGACCAATCGGTGCTGCCCGCCGTCACCACGGTGCCGCCCCTGACGTAAACCCCCAGCACCGCGTTGCCCTTCCGCCCGTTCTCCCAACGGTCGTACCACTGACAATCGTCCGGGTGCCACTGAGCCGGGGCCGTGCCCAGAATCTCGAAGTTGTCCGGCGTCCCATCCCGATGAGTCGGAAACGGCAACCCGCCGCGCCATTCAATCTCACACCCATCGCACTCATACCCCACGATGGTGTCCTTGCCGCCAAAGGCTTCCCCCTGCTTCAAACCCGTTCCCGTAAACAACCAATGGTCCGGTCGATGCACCGTGTACGCCCCGCTGGCATCCATCAACTGGCCGTGGCTGCGGTGATAACCACCCCAGAGAAAGCCCACCCCGGTCAGCTTGTTCTCCGGCCGATTCACCAGGTGATGGCTCCACAGCGAGGACAACGTGGCGTATCCCGCCCGCGCGGAATACACGGGGTCCTGGTGGTAATCCTGCTTCCAACAGGTCAATGCCCGGCCGTCGTCCTCGGCACGCACCTGCCAGCAGCACGTGTTCCCCGAAAGAAAAGCCACGTTCCCACCGTCGGCGATGAACTTCTCCAGATGATCCCGCATCGGCGCCGACCAGTACTCGTCATGCCCTACGCTCAGAACCAGCTTGTAGGCCCGCAGCATTTCCGGTCGCGATTCGAGATCCCCATTGGCCGCATATTCCAGAACGTAACCCGCGCGCTCCGCCCACTCGACGAACGGGCGTTCCCAATTGGAAAACAGGCTCCCCGAAGGACGATCGTACGAGACGCGGTGGCCCTGGTTGCCCGCCCGGCCGTGGTAGGCGTACAGGCTGAACCCGCCCCAATTGTTGTAGGCGTTGTAGGTGTGCGTGGACAACTGGAGGAGGATGCGACTGGTCTTGCCGGGCTCCGAGGGACGCAAAACGAAATGGCAGCCGCCCTCCGCCGTCCGGGTGTTGCGCTGCACGAACCGCCCGCCGCCATCCCGCACCTTCAGAACAACCTCGTAGTACCCGCTCACCCAGGTTTCCGGGAGCTTCCAACGAAGCGCCGCCGGCCAGCGGCAACCTTTCGCCGACGCATCCTCCGGCACCGGATACTCCTGGCCCACCACCCCGTTCGTCGACCACACGGTCTCCGCCTTCGCCCCAATGCGGAGGATCTCCACGGAAAACCTCGCCGCGGACGTCGAGACATGAAGGGTCAGTTCCTCGCCTGGTGCGTAGCTGACCTGACCGGCGTAGCCCTCCACGAAAAGCGGACGCGGTTCGTCCTCACCCCACGCCGAAACCCCGGCTACCGCCAGAAGCGCGAGCACCAGGGACCCGAGCCATCCGCGCAGCCCCCAGCGACTCTCCAAGTCTTCCCAAACTCGATGCGATCGAAGGTCTTTGAGGGGGTGCATGAAGGCAACCTGCCGTGTCCGCCCCACGCGAATCAAGCCGGCCGAACGCCGGCGACGCCCGGACGGCGCGGATTGTCTGCCCTTCGCCATTCGCGGAGCGCATCTTCGAATTGTCGTTCGGAAAATCCCGCAGCTCCAAACGGGATCCATGCCGCCTGGAAGGGTGAATTTGGCGTGTGGACTGCGGGGACATGTCACCGCTTTGGATTCACCGGGGGCCCGGGACCCGACGCTGGCCGGCGCTCCGGCATCAGGAGGCAATGGGTCGGCGAATCGAAAGCTGCGACATGTCGCAGCACTCCAAGGCACCTTTCCCCCGGCGATCCGGATCCCCCCTTCCTCCGATCCATCCCCAGGTCGACAACTCGTCGATGCGCCCCATCCGCGGCGCCCCCACCGCGCACCTCGCCAAAACCACGCTTCCGATGCATGGTGCGGGTCATCGGTGTCCACGGATCCCTCTGAAAACGAACCCTCGTCATGATCCAACACGATTACCTCCTCCGGCTCATCGAACAGTTCATGCGCTCCCTCGCCCAGATCCGGGAGCTCCGGGTCGGCCCCGAATCCCATCGGGCGGGGTCGGCGCTGGATCGTGAACTGGAGCAAATCCTCGCCACCAACCGGCGGGATATTCTACGACTCGGCACCACCGAACTCCTCGCCCGGATCGTCCGCAGCGGCGCAGCCCACGAAGTCCGGACCCGCGCCCTCTACGCCGTCACCCTGCTCAAGGAGTCAGGCGATCTTGCGTTGGAACAGGACGACGAAGAAACCGCACGGGACAGTCATGTGCAGGCCCTCCGTCTCCTGCTCGAAATCCTGGAACAGCCGGAGCACGGCGAATGCCCGCAGTTCAGCCCCACCGTCGACGCCATCGCCGCCTGCCTCGATTTCTCCGAGATCCCCTCCGACACCCTGGCGCTGCTCATGCGTCACCACGAACGCCGGGGTGAATTTGGCAAGGCCGAGGACATCCTGTTCGCCCTGCTCGAGGCCCACCCTGCCGCCCCGGAAGTCGTGAAGTTCGGGGAGGCGTACTACCGCCGCCTGCTCTCGCTCAACGACGCCTCGCTGGAAGCCGGCAACCTCCCCCGCAAGGAAGTGCTCGAAGGTCTTCAAGCAATGGGGTCGCGTCTAAATTGTTGACTATTTACACTCTCCATTATCCGTATGAGCGAACTGCCTCCACAGCCTCCAACGGGGTCTCACAACGGGTCAGGCACCCCGGGAGGGCCTGACCCCGCGGCCATCAGCCGCCTGACCGAATCCATGCGAAACCCTGCCACGTTCACCAACCCTGAGCAGATGGAGGCGGTCGTGCAGGAAGTCCTTCAACTCGCCGAGGCGCATTCCGAGGCGAACCCCTCCCCCGACGCGCCACTGCATTCCGCCTTTCACAACCAACTCGAATCGCTCGACTGGGCTGGGGCTGCCGAAACGAAGCGCCGCATCGTCGAGAACGCGGCGGCGCGCTCGGATCATTGCCAAGTCTATCATCACGAGCGTCAGCGGAGCGAACTGCTCCGTCTGCTCGGCCGCACGGAGGAGGCGATGTCGGCCGCCCGCGAAGCCACCGCCGCCGCCCGCAGAATCGGCGAGGTGGGATCGCTCATCGCCCGTGGACTGGAGAGCGAAGCCCTGACCCACCTCTCGATCCAGGCACCAGCGGTCGCGCTCCCTCTCGTCAATGAAGCCCTCAGCGTCCTGGAAAATCACCCGTGCACCATTCAGATGCGCGCCAACCTTCAGATCCTCCACGCCCGATGCCTGTTGGGGCTTGGGAATCTTTCCGCCTGCGAGCACTGTCTGAAAGAGGCTTGGAATTCTCTCTCGCGTGTCGGCTTCAGCGAGCTCCTCGCCGGAGTTCAGATCTCATTCGCCAACTGGCACACCACCCAGGCTCGGCTTCACTCGGCACGCGGCGAAAAATCGATGGCCACCGCTTCCCAACGCAGCGCGGTCCGACACCGCCGCCAGGCGCAAGACGCGGATCTCAGCAATCCCTTCAGAGCCGGACCCGGCCTGGCCTCAGCCCTTCGCGGCCTCGCCCGATGCCTGGAGGCTGAAGGCAAATTGGAGGAATCCGACCAACTCGAAGCGGAATGGATGGCTCTCGTTCGAAGCCTCCGACTGGAGCGACTCCCCGAAGACCCCTGACGGCCAAAGTCGCAATGGGGTCGTATTTAAACTGTTGACTATCCGGACGCTCCGAACCCGGTCACGGCAGCAGGAATCGCGCCCCCCCCTGACTCAAGTGTCAACAATTTAGATGCGACCCCATTGCCCGCTTTGCCCGTTACGCCTCGCGGTAGACTTCGGCGCCCTGGGACACGAACTCCTTGGCCTTGGCTTCGA
>CAYZAE010000263.1:0-7282 GCA_964476125.1 uncultured Verrucomicrobiota bacterium
AAAGCGGATGTTCATCATGCCGCACTGGAAGCACGGGTTCCCGCCCGAGGTGGACGAGACGCTGTTCAACTTCCTCAACACCACGGCGGTCGCCGTCCGGCCGCGGCCGGCGTACAACTCGCCCGGCCCGGTCACCGTCCATGAGGAGAGTGGCGCTGCGGTGGCCTCGTTCTCCTGGGCCGGGGAGAATCCCGCGGCGAAGGCGGAGCTGGTGGTCAGCTACGGCGAGGACAGTCCCTGGCTCGGCTGGCCGAACCGCGCGGCGTTTGTCTTCCCCGCCACGGTCGAGGGGAAGCGTGCCAGCGCGAAGCTCCCGATCCCGTCGCGCCAGCTTCCCCTCATCGTTTGGGGGAACCTCACCGACGCGAACGGGACACTGGTCTCCACCCCGCCGCTCGTCCTCTCGTCCGCCGACCTCGCTGCGCTGCCCGTGGAGGTCAACCTTGAGTTGAACTGTTTCGTGGACGGGGACCTCGGGAATCGTGCGCAGGATTTCTACCAGCGGGTCGGGGAACCGCTTTTCGGGAAGCCGGAGAAGGACGGGGCATGCTCGGGCGGCCAGTCCTGGCGTGTCGATCCTGTGATGTCTGATGAGAACTCGGGGAAGAAGGGAAAGAAGGGGCCCAACGGGTTCTCGATCCGCCACTTTCACCACGTCCCCGGCCTGGCCCATCAGTTGACGGTTCGCCTCAAGGCCGCGAGCCCGACGAGCCTCTCCGTGCGGCTTGTCCCGATGCGTCCCCCTCAGTGGGCCTCGGCCGCCATCAAGCTGCTCGTGGCAAAGGACGTACGCCTCGCGCCGCTTCTGCCGCACTGGGCCGACCCCCCCGAGCCGCTCGTGGCGACGGCTGCCGCGGGGAACGCGTGGCAGGACGTCACGCTCGAGGTCCCAAAGCCCTTGGCGCCGGTCGATGGGTATCGGATCGAGGTGATCGAGACGCCGGAAAACAAGACAACCTACTGGATCGACACGATCCGGATGCAGCCCGTGTGGCCGAACCCATCCCCATGAAATCTCCACTGATGCATACTCGATCCCTGTGGTTGCGGTGGCTCGTCCTCGGCCTGACGCTGGGTGGCTTGACGAGGATCGGCGCCGCCTCCGCGCCGAACACTCCCGAAGGACAGACCCTGGTCGCCAGTAAGGAGACGGTGGCCATTGCTCAGGACGGCAAGGCCTTGCTGTCCATTGTGATCGCGCCCGAGAGCTCGGAGGAGATGAGGAAGACCGCAGCCGAGTTGGCCGGCTACCTCAAGCGCATGACGGGTGCCGAGTTTGCGGTCAAGCAGGGCAGGGAGCCCGAGGGCATCACCCTCGGGACCCTGACACAGTTTCCTGACGACACGCTGAAGGAGGGCATGGCCGTCCGCGACGGCTTTGACGGCATCGAGGCCATGGCGATTCGGAGCGATGGCGGACGGATCCGTCTCCTCGGGAACACCGATCTTGGAGCCTCGCACGCCGCCTACCGCTTTCTGGAGTTGATGGGTTGCCGGTGGTTCTTCATGGGATCCAATTGGGAGATCGTGCCGCAGGCGAAGGATCTCATCTTCGGCCTGAACGAGTGCGACCGTCCGCGGATTTGGAGCCGCAGATACGGGTTCACGCGCATGAACCACAAACGCGAGGAGGGCGAGGTGGACAGCGCCCTGGCCTTCCAGCGGTGGGAGAAGGCAAACCGCATGGAGGAGTCCCTCAAGGTCAACTGCGCGCACGCCTGGCACGCGATTCCTGATGCGTTCAAGTTACAGGGTTATCCCTTCAAGAAGGAGTTTGCCTCCCATCCCGAGTACTTCGCGCTTGTGGACGGCAAACGGACGCCCCCGCAGCTTTGCGTGGCCAACCCGGGCCTCCAGAAAGTGGTCGTCCAGTACGCCCAACAGTATTTCGAGGTCAACCCGAAGGCCGACATGGTGTCGCTGGACGCCGCCGACCAGCCGGGATGGTGTGCCTGCGCGGATTGCGCGAAGCTGGGACCCCCCAGCGTCCAGCCCTTCTACCTGGCAAACCTGGTTGCCAGGGAACTCCAGAAATCCCATCCGGGAAAGTACATCGGTCTGCTGGCCTATAGCTGGCGTTCCGACCCGCCGGATTTCGCCATGGAGCCGAACATCTTCATTCAGCTGACGGCCGGCATGAACGCATCGAAACTCTCCTTCGACGAGCTGTTCAAGGCGTGGGGAGAGAAGTGCCGCCATCTCGGGATCTACGAGTACTTCTCCTACTGGGAGATGGACCGGTGCCTGCTGCCGGGAAAGGGACCGCAGAACGACCTCTCGGGCTTTGCCGCGCGGATGAAGAGATACACCGATCACAAGGTGATCCAGATCGGCGGCGATGCGGCAAACAGTTGGGGGGCGCACGGCCTGGGGTATTACGTCGCCCAAAAACTGATGTGGAATCCGTCGGCGGACGTCCTCGCCCTGAAGAACGATTTCTACGAGAAGGCCTTCGGGCCGGCGGCGCCGGCGATGGCGCGCTACTTTGAGAGGCTGGACCTTGCCAACCGGCCGTTCCGCGGGATCGCGATGCTTCGCCCATGCCTCGCGGACCTGGAGGCGGCCACCGCCCTCGCCGGGGCCCGCCCCGACATCCTGGCGAGGCTGGATGATCTCAAGGCGAACCTCGTCTACAACTCCCTGGCCCTGAAGGTGGACGATGCTGCGAATGAAGCCGACGAGAAGAGCGCCGCGCTCGAATGGTTCAAGTGGGCCTATCGAATCCGGAACAGCTTCATGGTGGATTGGATGACCTTCCGCTCCGCGGTGGGGAACCACGAGTACAAGCGGACGCTCGCCTTCAAACTCAAGGAACCGTCATGGAACTACCGAACCACGAAGGAGAACCCCTGGCGCGACCCTCGACCGTTGACCTCGGCGGAACTCGCTGAACGCCTCCAGAAAATGAAGGCGGAGTGGGGCGAGGCGCCCTCGTTTGAGGAACGGACATTCTCCGACCGGTGCGTGCTGGTGCAGTTTCCCGGGACGGGGAAGGCGGAAAACAAGCGCGCGTTCCTGGGTAGCATCGTCCAACTGCTCGCCAGCCAGAAGGGCGAACCGTTGCGTTTCAAGGTGATCTCCACGCCCTCCCCGGAAATCGAGCGGCAGGATGCAAAATACTCGCTGGCGACCCTCGACGGACAGGAGGTCGCGAAGGGGGAACTGGCGGAGGGTGAGAGTTCCATGGACCTGAAGGTGCCGGGGCCGGGGATCTACGCCTTCACCTGCAAGCGGGGTGGCGCGGGTTGGCGCATGGAGTTGCCCGAGGGGTTGCACAGCGCGGTGGTCGCCCGGCGGGAACTCGAGTTCCGCCCCCAGTTTATGACCGCCTTTTTCTACGTTCCCAAGGGAGTTTCCCAGGTGGTCCTCTACGTCCAGGACGGGAGCGTCACCGTGCGCGATCCGGGCAAACAGGTGGCGTACCAGGGACGGGTCAAGGGAGACCTCATCCCCATGGCGGTGAAACCCGGAATGGATGGCAAGGTTTGGAGCATCACCGGGAAATTTCGAAACCTCTGGTTCCTCAACATCCCGACCGTCCTCTCGGCCGGTCCAGAAATGGTCTTTGTGCCAAAAGAAGTGGCGGGAAAAGACGGTCTGAAGGTCGTCATTCAATAGTGTGAGGACGTGGACTCAATACAGCATTGGAAAAGTGTGATGTCGCATCTCATCAACCGGCGCGAGTTTCTCGTTCGATCCGCAGGTTGGGCAGCCCTGACCTCGATTCTGTCCGGGGCTGGATCAGCCGGGGCCGGTAACGAGGGGCTGACAAAGAACATGGACGCGAAGAAGGTATTTGGGGCACCTCCGGCGATGACAGCAAAACCGAACATCGTTCTCTTTCTGGCTTCTGACCTGGGTTACGGCGACCTCGGCTGTTACGGGAATCCGACGCATCGCACGCCGCACCTCGACCGCATGGCCGCGGGAGGCGTCCGGTTCACCGACTTCCACTCCAACGGGCCGATGTGCAGCCCTTCCCGCGCCGCGCTTCTCACCGGTCTTTACCAGCAACGGGTCGGACTCGAGTACGTGCTCAACCATGACGCGCGGGACTACCCGCCGATGGCCGAGGATGCCTTCACCTATGGCCACGCCTTCCAGAGGACCGGCTATGCCACCGGCTTCTTCGGCGTCCATCACACCGGTTACCTGCCCGAGAACTCTCCGCTCCGATTCGGTTTCGACGAGTTTTCCGGCCTGTGCGGTGGCGCGGACCATCATTCGCATGTCACACGCTGGGGCAAACCCAACTGGTGGAAAGGGGAAAAACTCGTCGCCGAGAAGGGATATCTCGGCGACCTGATTGCGGACCACGCGATGGCCTTCATGGAGACGCACCGTGATCGGCCTTTTTGCCTGCACGTGGCTGATTTCCTCGTCCATTTTCCCTGGCAGGGGCCGAACGACGAGCCGGTGTTCAAGCCCGGCGTGAACAACGATACCGGGGAGAAGAAGTTTGGGGCCTCCGCGAATCGAGCGGGAACCTATCGAGAGATGGTCGAAGCCATGGACCGGAATGTGGGTCGCTTGGTGGCGAAAATCGATGCGCTGGGTTTGGCAGAAAAGACCTTGTTCCTGTTTTCCTCAGACCACGGCGGGCACCAGTTGGTGGCGAACAATGCGCCGCTCTCCGGCGCCAAGGGGTCGCTGCGCGAGGGGGGGCACCGCATTCCTACCATTGCCCGTTGGCCCGGGGTACTGCCCGCCGGTCGAGTGGTGGACGCCCCGCTGGTTCTCATGGATCTTTTCCCTACATTCCACGACCTGTGCGGCGTACCCGTGCCCGAAAAAGTCGCCCTTGATGGCGTCAGCTTCTGGCCGTTGCTTTCGGAAGGGCGTGCGTTTCCCGAGCGCACGATTTTCTGGCGAATGGGAGAGCAGAAAGCCGCCCGTCGCGGGCGCTGGAAACTGCTGGTCGTGGACGGGGAGGAACGGCTTTACGACCTCGCCACGGACCTTGGAGAAACGCGCGACCGCCAGGCCGACGAGCCTGCCATCTTGGCCCGTCTGCGGGAGGACCTCGCACGATGGGAAGCCGACGTGCCCCCGCCCCCTGTAAGGAGAAAAAACCATGCATGAGAGAACACGATGAACGAACGAATCTTGATCGCCATGATGGCCACAGCCTTGTGCTGGGGCGGGCAGGGCGCAGTCAGTGCCGCGCCGAATACGCCCGAGGGACAAACTCTGGTTGCCAGCAAGGCGGCGGTGGTTATTGCGCAGGACGGCAAGGCGCTGCTTCCCATCGTGATCTCGCCCCAGAGCTCGGAGGGGACGAAAAAAGCGGCGGCCGAATTGGCGGGGTACCTCAAACGCATCACGGGGGCCGAGTTCACCGTCAAGGAGGGCAGCGAACCCGCGGGCATCATCCTCGGGACCCTCGCACAGTTTCCCGATGACTCGCTCAAGGAACCCCTTGCGGTACGTGAAGGTTACGACGGCCTCGAGGCCTTCGCGATCCGGAGCGACGGCGGGAAGGTCCGCCTGATCGGGAACACCGACGCTGGCGTTTCCCACGCCGCGTACCGTTTCCTCGAGCATCTCGGGTGCCGCTGGTTCTTCCCGGGGCCGACCTGGGAGGTTCTCCCCAGCCTCCCGGAGCTCTCGTTCGGCATGAACGAGAATGCCCGCCCCGACCTCTGGTCGCGCGACCTCTGGGTCGGCTCGCGGACCATGAGGCAGAAGGGGGAGAAGGGGGATCCCGATGCCGGCGCCGCGTTCGAAGCGTGGGCGAAGGCCAACCGGATGGGGATGTCGCTGAAGTTCCAGGTCAACCACAACTGGCACGCGATCCCGGCGGCGTTCAAGGAGGACGGCTCTCCCTTCAAGAAGGAGTTCGACGCGCACCCCGAGTACTTCGCCCTCGTGGACGGAAAGCGGGCTCCACCCCAGTTCTGCGTGGCGAATGTCGGCCTGCAGAAAATCGTCACCAAGTATGCCACGAAGTACTTTGAGAAGAACCCCGAGGCCCACATGGTCTCCCTGGACACCGCGGACCAGGGGGGCTGGTGCACCTGCCCCGAGTGCGCGAAGCTGGGGGCCGTCAGCAACCAAGCCTTTTTCCTGGCCAACCTCGTTGCCAGGGAACTCCAGAAGACGCATCCCGGCAAATACATCGGCCTGCTGGCCTATACCTGGCATTCCGATCCTCCCCCGTTCGCGCTTGAGCCCAACATCTACGTCCAACTCACCGCCGGGATGAACGCGTCGAAGTTCTCCTTCGACGAGCTTTTTAAGTTGTGGACGGAGAGATGCCGCCACCTTGGGATCTACGAGTACTACTCCTACTGGGAAATGGACAAATGCATGATCCCGGGTACGGGGAACCAGAACAAGTACGACGACCTGGGCCCGCGCATTCGGAACTTCGTGACCAACCGCGTGGCCAGCGTCAGCGCCCAGGCCGCCAACAACTGGGGTGTCAACGGTCTCGGCTATTACCTTGCGGCCCGGCTGATGTGGGATTCCACTCTCGACTCGAAGGCGCTGCGCAGGGATTTCAGCGAGAAGGCGTTCGGCCCGGCGGCCGTCCCGATGGAGCGTTACTTTGAGCGGCTGAACCTCTCGAACAAGCCGCTCCCCGGCGCCGCCCTCCTCCGCCAGTGCCTCGGCGACCTCGAGGAGGCCACCCCGCTCGCCGAGGGCAGGCCCGACGTGCTCGCCCGCCTCACCGCGTTGAAGGAGAACCTCGTTTACGCCGCCATCGGCCTGAAGCTGGATACCGCGGCGGGCGAGGCCGAGCAGAAGAAGCAGACCCTCGAGTGGTTCACCTGGTCCTACCGGACGCGGAACAACTTCATGAACAACTGGATGGACTTCCGCTCCACCGTCGGACGCCCCGCTGCGGAAAAGCTCGGCGAGAAGACGTGGTTCTGGCGCAACCCCTGGAAGACCAACGCCCCCGTGACGCCGCAGGAACTGGAGGCCCGATTCCGCGACCTCAAGGTGGGGTTTGGAGAGCTGCCGACCGTTCCCGAGCAGAAGTTCTCCTCCAAATACGTCCTCGTGAAGACGGATCGGGTGGGCGGTGGCGTGGACAAGCAGCTCTACAGCGGCAAGGCGACCTACCTGCTCGTGAGCAGGAAGGGGGAACCCCTGCGGTTCGCCATCACGAAGCGGGAGACGGGTTGGATTGAGAAACCCGATGCTGTCTGGTCGCTCATCACCCAGGATGGCGCGCCGGTGGTCGAGGGCAGGGTGCCCACGGGCCGCCGCGAGCCCGAGATCAAGGTTCCCGCACCGGGGATCTACCGCTTCACCTGCAACCGCGGCTACACGG
>CAYZAE010000264.1:0-7277 GCA_964476125.1 uncultured Verrucomicrobiota bacterium
GTCTGGCGTCTGGCGTCTGGCGTCTGGCGTCTGGCGTCTGGCGTCTGGCGTCTGGGGGGGAGGCGAAGGGGGAGGATTAAGATTAAGATCAAGATTAGGATTAAGATTAAGGACGTTGATCGAACGCTCCAGGCTCCCCGCTCCCCAGTCCCCCCGAAAGATGGGGGCTTTAACCTCTTGACCCATCTTTCGGGGGGCCCGTAGCCTCGGGTCGGTAGGCTGACTTCATGTTTGCGCAGCTTAAAGGTCTCTTTTCCAACGACATTGGAATCGATCTCGGTACCGCGAATTCGCTCGTTTACGTGCGTGATCGCGGGATCGTGTTGCGTGAGCCCTCCGTTGTCGCCATTCAAGCGGGTACCACCAATGTTCTGGCCGTGGGTGAAGAGGCCAAGAGGATGTTGGGCAGGACTCCCGGCAATATTGTGGCCATCCGACCAATGAAGGATGGTGTAATCGCTGATTTCGAGGTGACGGAGTCGATGCTCCGGCACTTCATTCAGAAGGTTCACCATCGCAAGTTGATCGCACCCAGGGTGGTTGTGGCGGTTCCTTCGGGAATCACGGAGGTTGAAAAACGCGCGGTAAAGGACTCGGCGACTCATGCCGGGGCGCGCGAAGTGTATTTGATCGAGCAGCCGATGGCTTCGGCCATTGGTGTGGGTCTGCCGGTTCATGAACCGGCGGGCAACATGATCGTGGATATCGGCGGGGGCACCTGTGAAATCGCCATCATCTCCCTGGCCGGCATCGTGTTCAGTCGTTCCCTCCGTGTGGGGGGCGATGAATTCGACGAAACGATCATCGCTCACATGAAGCGGGCCTACAACCTGATGATCGGCGAACGAACCGCGGAGGAGATCAAGATCCGGATCGGCTCCGCCTTCCCGCTGGAGCAGGAGTTGACCATGGAGGTCAAGGGCCGGGACCTCGGCAGCGGTCTGCCCAAGACGCTGACGATTCGTTCGGAAGAGGTCCGTGACGCTCTCAAGGAACCGCTGACAAGTATTCTCGAGAATATCCGACTCACCTTGGAACGTTGTCCGCCCGAACTCGCAGCCGACCTGGTCGACCGCGGGATCGTCATGGCGGGTGGCGGTGCGCTTGTGCGGGGCATTGACCGGCTGGTGGCCCAGGAAACGGGGCTGCCGGTGCATATTGCCGATGATCCGCTGAGCGCCGTGGCTGAGGGGACGGGTCGGGTATTGCAGGAGTTGTCCTTCCTCAAACGAGTCGCCTCCTCCAGCACCGCTTAGCGGGCTGGGATGCTGCGCAAACCCCACGCCATTCTACTCGCCGCCGCCGCTCTGGCGCTGCTGCTCGTTCTGCTCCTGCCGGAGCAGCGACGCTCCCGCCTGCGTGTCGCCCTCGGGAGTCTTTTCCTGCCCCTGTTCGGACTGGCCGGTGCCGGCCAGGGGGCAGCGGCCAAGGCCACCGGCGCGTTGATTCCCCGGGGTGTGCTTCAGGATCGGCTCCAGGCGGCGGAGCGTTCGAACGAGGTGCTGCGGTTGGCGGTTACGGAATTGCAGGCCGCCAATCGCGAGACGGAGCGCCTGCGGCAGATGCTTGCTTATCCCGCCCGCACGGCCTGGAGACTCCAGCCCGCCCGGGTGATTGGCCGGGAGCCGGGGAACTGGTGGCAGAGCGTGCGGATCGACGTCGGACTCCAGCACGGCGTGACCACCAACCTGGCGGTTCTGACGCCCGAGGGTTTGGTGGGCCGGGTGGCGGAGGCGGGTCCCTGGACTTCCCGGGTGGTGCTGATCGGGGATCCCAATTGTCCGGTGGCGGCGGCTCTGGCGGACACCTCGGACACGGGGATCATCCGCGGGGTTTCCGGGGGGGAGATCCGGGGGGCGCTGGTCGAATTGACCTATCTGGCCCGGAGCGCGTCCCTGAAGCCGGGGCAGCGGGTGGTGACGAGCGGGCAGGGGGGTGTGTTTGCGCCCGGAATTCCCATCGGGGAGCTGGTCGATTCGCGACCTGCGGGTTCGGGCATTTACATGGAGGCGCGGGTGCGTTTGTCGGTGAATCTGGGGGCGCTGGACCACGTCTGGGTGAAGCTGCCATGAACTGGGTGCATCCCATTGCGTTGCTGATCGGGGCCTGGGTGCTGGCATTTCTCCAGTCCTGGTGCACCGGGCTGCGGTCGTTCATCCATGCGCAACCGGATCTTCTGGCTGGTCTGGTCATTTATTCGGCGCTGCATGCCAGCCTATCGACCACGGTTGGGGTGGCGATGGTGGGGGGGCTGGGGCTCGACACGCTTTCTTCGGGGCCGTTTGGTCTGGGGGCGGTGCCGCTTCTGGGGTTGGGAGTGATGCTGCATCGGCGCAGGGACCTGATCCTGCGGGATTCCAGTTGGGCGCAGGCTTCGATCGGGGGGGTGGGATCGCTGGGGGTGGCGGTGAGTTCCTTTCTGTTGCTTTACCTCCTTTGGCCATTGGTCAGCGACGGTCCCGGCCAGGTCCCTTTCCAGCCGGAGGTGGTGCTGGGTTTGAGCGAGCTTCCGGGGGCCGGTTTGGGTCGGCTTTGGCAGTGTCTGGTGGCGGGAGTGGTGGGAGCGGTGGCGACCCCGCTTTTGTTCCGGGTCTATCGCTGGGTGGATGCCACCTGCAACTACCAGCCGGCGCCGGTGGTGGCGCGTCGGGGCGATCGCGAGATTGAACGGGGGAGGTCCTGACATGTTGATCGTGGACCAGTTGCGGAAGGATGACGCCCGGCTTCGCACGGTGGCGTTTGGTGTTTTGGTGGGGATGGTGCTCCTGGTGGCGGGGCTGTGGCGGTTGCAGGTCCTGGCGGCCCAGCGGTACGTGCGGAGCGAGGAGGCGCAGTCGGTGCGCCTGGTCCGGGTGCCGGCGATGCGGGGAAGGATCCTGGACCGCAATGGTTTCGCGTTGGCGGAGAACCGGCCGAGCTTCGATGTGAATCTTTACCTGGAGGAGTTGCGCCCTGCTTTTTCGCAGGCCTACACCAACCGGGTTCTGCCTCAGGCGCGGGCGCAGCATCCCGGGGTTCGTTTCACGTTGCAGCAGCGGTTTCAGCTCCAGGAGTGGGCGCGGCTCTGGGTTTACACGAACACGGTGGGCACGGTGGCGGGGGGGCTGGGGGTGCCGATCGAGGCGAGCGTGGATCGTTTTCTGCGCCATTACCGGCAGGATCTGGCGCTGCCGTTGCCGGTGAAGGAGAACCTGACCCCGGGTGAGATGGCGCTGTTCTTCGAGCGTTGCCAGGGTGTGCCGGGTGTGGATCTGGAGGTTCAGGCGGCGCGGACTTATCCCTTCGGCCGGCTGGCGGCGCACGTGCTTGGCCATCTGCAGCGCGCGGACGAGGCGGACAACGATCCGGATGAGTCCGTGTTCCGGTATCGGTTGCGGGATTACCGTGGGGTGGCCGGGCTGGAGTATCGGTATGACGAGCAGCTTCGTGGGCGGGCGGGGGTGAAGGCGCTGCGGGTCAACAGCCAGGGCTATCGCCATGAGGAGTCGATTCTCCAGCCGACGGAGCCCGGGGTGGACGTGCGATTGACGCTCGACGTGCCGTTGCAGATGGCGGCGGAGAAGGCGCTTACGAAGATTGCCGGGGCGGAGACGCGGGGGGCGGTGGTGGTGATGGATGTTCGCACGGGCGATCTGCTGGCCCTGGTTTCGCTGCCGGCCTTTGATCCGAACCGGTTCCTGGGGGGCCTGACGCCCGAGGAATTTGCGGAATTGAACGATGAGAAGCAGACGCCGCAGATGAACCGGGCGGTGTCGGGCCGTTATGCGCCTGGATCCATCTTCAAGATTGTGGTGGCCCTGGCGGCGCTTGAGGCGGGGACCCTCGATCCGGACGCGTGGAAGCATTACCTGGGTTACTGGCCGATGGGCCCGAAATCGCCGCCAATGAAGGACACTGCGCCGGCCGGCGAATACGATTTCAAGCGGGCGTTCAAGCGGTCGAGCAACGCGTATTTCGCGGATCACGGGACGCGGACGGGACGGGAGCGGATCGTGGAGATGGCGCGTCGGTTCGGGCTGGGGAAGCCGACGGGATTTCCGATCGGGGTGGAGGCGGCGACGGATCTGCCGGATGAGACTTATCTGGAGAAGCTGCGGGTGATGCGGGATCCGTGGACGGATGGAGACACGGCGAATCTGAGCATTGGCCAGGGGGCATTGACGGTGACGCCGTTGCAGATGGCGGTGATGACGGCGGCGGTGGCGAACGGGGGGCATGTGTTGGAGCCCCGGATTGTGCAGCGGGTGGAACCGGCGAACGGGGATCCGTCGATTGAATTCGAGCCGCGTGTGCGAGGGGAGCTGGGGGTGAAGCCCGAGCACCTGGAGCTGATCCGGAAGGTGATGCTGGCGGACGTGGAGGAACCGGAGGGCACGGGTCGGGAGGCGGCTGTGGAGGGGATGCGGTTGTGCGGCAAGACGGGCACGGCGGAGGTGAAGCGGGGCCGGGTGCTGGTGGACAAGATCACGTGGTTTGTTTGTTTCGGGCCGTTTGAGGCGCCCAGGTATGCGGTGGCGGTGGTGGTGGAGAGCGGGGGGTCCGGGGGCAAGACGTGCGCGCCGGTGGCGGCGCAGATTTTCCGGACCATCCGGCAGCGTGAAGCGGCGGCGGGCGTGCCGCCTTCGGGACCGCCGGGGGGGCGTCGCGCGTCGAGGGACGCCGGGGAGGAGACACTTCGCCTGGCTTCCGTGGCGTTGGCGGATGGGAATGGGGGGAGCCGATGACAGCGAACCAGGGCACGGAACTGAATCTGCGGCCGTCGCGCATTGCATGGCCGCTGCTGGCGGCGATTGCGGGCCTGATGCTGTTCGGGCTGGCGTTTGTGCACAGTTCGACGCTGGGGGATACGTCGACGACGGTGAAGCAGGTGGTGTGGTTCGTGGTGGGATTCGGGGCGGCGGTGGGGTTGTGTTTTGTGGATTACCACATTTTGGCGCGTTGGGCGTGGGTGGGGTATTGGCTGGGCATTCTGGCGTTGGTGGCGGTGTTTGTGGTGGGGGTGGAGCGCAATTTTGCGCGGCGCTGGATCGAGCTTGGGCCGGTGCAGTTTCAGCCGTCGGAGTTCGCGAAGCTTTCGGTGATGTTTGCGCTGGCGCAGTTTCTGAGCCGGCCGATCGAGGAGTTGCGCCTGACGAACGTGGTGTTCAAGACGCTGGGCATGGTTCTCCTGCCGTTTCTGTTGATTTTGAAGGAACCGGATCTGGGGTCGGCGCTGGTTCTGATCCCGACCATGCTGGTGATGATGTTCGTGGCCGGGGTGCCGGTTTCGCTGCTGACGCGGATTCTGGCGGTGGGAGTGGTGGTTTCGGGGATCCTGGTGGCGGATGTTTTGTTCGCTCCGGAGAAATGGCGCGTGCTGCGATTGCGCGAGTATCAGCGGCAGCGGTTGATGGTGTATTTCGGGAAGGATTTCACCCCGAAGAACGCCACCCCTGAGCAGAAGGCGTATTACCGCGACCTGCAGCGGCAGAAGACATGGAATGTCCAGCAGGCACTGATTTCGGTCGGCTCCGGCGGGCTGACTGGCAAGGGCTGGCGTCAGGGGACGCAGAATGCCCTGGGTTATCTCCCGCGGTTGGGAGCCCACAATGACTTCATCTTTTCCGTGATCGCGGAGGAGAGTGGTTTCGTGGGGTGCATCCTCGTGGTTGGCCTCTACACGGTGGTGCTGTTCAGCGGGTTGAAAATCGCCGGCCAGGCGCGCGACCGCCTGGGAAGATTGTTGGCCGTGGGCGTGGTGGCCATGTGGTTCACGCACGTCTTCATCAACGTCGGCATGAATATCGGTCTGATGCCCGTGGCAGGCATTCCCCTGCCGCTGGTCAGCTACGGCGGATCAGCAGTGGTCTGCGGCATGCTAGCCATGGGCGTCCTTCAGAATGTCCACCTCTATCGAAGATCCTATTAACCATGAGCGATCGAAGATTCCAGGGGCGCCGTCGAGGCGCCATGCGATTCCGCCCCGAAGGCGGATTGCAGCAGCAGCAGCAGAATAATCCCAAGGCCACCAAGGCCGCGCTCGAAGCCCGCACCGATGCCGAGTCGGAATCGCCGGAGAGCGTCTTCAACACGCGCCGGTACGAGTCCGAGATCGAGCAGGCTGAAACGCGCGCGTCCGGTCCCGAGCCCGCCTCCGCCTCCGCGCCCACCGGGGCCGACGCCGGTGGCGGTGCCGGTTCCCCGCCCGCCGGTGAGGCCGGCGGGGGATC
Source organism: uncultured Verrucomicrobiota bacterium (assembly GCA_964476125.1). Classification (GTDB taxonomy): domain Bacteria; phylum Verrucomicrobiota; class Verrucomicrobiia; order Limisphaerales; family CAIMTB01; genus CAIMTB01. Next base: position 6,210 of record CAYZAE010000264.1, read on the forward strand.
GACGGCCATGGTGCCCGTCGGCGACGGCGCCATGGCCGAATCCGCGGACGCCGAACCTGAAAAGCCGAAGAGCATCATTGAGGCCATCAAGAGTGCGGCCCGCAAGATGGTGGAGAAGGTGGCCCGGCTGCTGCGCCCGAAGAAGCCCAGCGGCAAGGAGATCATCATCAACTCCGAGTCCCTGGAAACCCGGGTTGCGGTGGTCCAGGACGGAAAGCTCGACGAATTCACCATTGAACGCACCAACGAGGAACGCCTGGTCGGCAGCATCTTCAAGGGGCGCGTTCGCAATCTGGAGGATGGCCTGAAGGCGGCCTTCGTCGACATCGGCTTCGAGAAAAACGCGTTTCTGCATTACTGGGACATCGTCCCGAGCCAGTTCGACAGCAACGTCGAGGTGGTCGAGCGCGAGGGGGCGAGGAAGCGGGATCGTCCGAAGATCACCCAGAAGGACGTGCCGCGGCTGTATCCGCCCGGCAGCGAGATCATTGTCCAGGTCACCAAGGGCCCCATCGGCACGAAGGGCCCCCGCATCACCACCAATCTCAGCCTGCCCGGACGTTATCTCGTGCTGCTGCCGAACTCGGATCAGTCGGGCATTTCGCGCAAGATCGAGAACCAGGAGGAGCGCCAGCGGTTGAAGCGCATCCTCCGCGATCTTTCGATTCCGGACGGCATGGGGGTGGTCATGAGGACGGCCGGGGAGGGCAAGCAGGCCCGCTATTTCGTGCGCGATCTCGCGCTCCTGCTCGACGAATGGCATTCGATCCAGGAACGGATCCAGCGCCAGGGCGGAGCCACGTGCGTCTTCGAGGAGCCGGACCTCATCGCCCGCACGGTGCGCGACTTCCTCACCGAGGATGTGGATCGCATCATGGTCGACGACTTTGGGCAGTTTGAGCGGATCAAGGAGATGATCGGCCGCATCTCGAGCCGTTCGATGGGCAAGGTGAAGTTCTACAATGAGCCGCAGCCGATCTTCGACCGGTTCAACATCTCGAAGCAGCTGGACACGGCGTTTGGCCGGACGGTGCACCTGAAGAGCGGCGGTTACATCGTCATCGACGA
>CAYZAE010000265.1:0-7261 GCA_964476125.1 uncultured Verrucomicrobiota bacterium
GCCTTGGAAAACGGGCGGCCATCGGCTCACGCCGCACATCCCGCCAATAAGCGAAGCCGCTCCCCGCTCCCCTCCTTAATCCCCGCTTTCCCACTTTCTCGCTTTCCCACTTTCCCACTTTCTCGCTTTCCCGCTTTCCGCTTTCCCGCTTTCTCGATTTCTCGATTTTCCGCTTTCTGCTTCACTCCCTCCTCTCCCCCCCCTTTTGCGACTTTGCGCCTTTGCGTGAGATCCTCTTCTTCCCCGCTTCCCCGATTTTCCTTCCTTTCTCGCTTTTCCGCTCCGCTCCCCCATTGCCCATTTTTCATTGCCCGTTTTACATTTTACATCTCCTCTCTCACTTTCCCACCGCTCACCGCTTCCTGCTCGCCGCTCCCCTCCTCTGCCACCCCCCCCCGCTTGCCTCCTCCATCCCCTCCTCCCTTGCAGCTTGTGACTTGCAGCTTGTAGCCTTCCCCACCGCTCACTGCTCACTGCTTACCGCTCACTTCCCCCATGTCCCCCCCCCCTCCCCCGGCGCCAATCCCTCCGCGCGAGGAAGAGCGCTTCGACCAACTCCCCTCGGCCTCCGCGAATCCGTCGACCCCCCACTTCCAGCTCCCCAGCGACCTCCAGATCCGCTCCATCGCCGTCGCCCTCCTGGGCCTGATCGCCGCGGTGTACCTCGGGGTCAAGGTGGGCGAGGGTGCCATCAAGATGATCATGGGGACCTTCCTGGTCCTGGGCCTCGCCGCCCTCATGACCCGCCTCGGCTCCCGCGGGTGGCTGATTGCCGTGGTTGGGATGAACCTCGACATCCCCGTGCCACTCACCTTTGGACGCGACTTCAATACGAAGGAGTTGACCATGATGCTCATTGTCGCCCACGGCATCGTTCTCCACATGTTGCGGCGTCAGAAGATCGCGATCTTTCAGAAGGAGCACCTCTGGCCACTTCTGTACGCGGGCTGGGCCCTGCTCGTCTTCGGGAAAAACCCCACAGGACTTGCGATTTTCGGGAGCGAGATCGTGGGATTTCGCTACTACTTCCAGATCGCCCTCTCTCTCGGAACGTTCCTGGTCCTGGCCAACGGAACGATCTCTGAACGCGACATCCGCTGGTTCCTCGGGCTGGGCTTCTCGGCCTCGTTTCTCAACATGCTCTACGCGTGGTGGAGCGCACGCGGTTTACCCATGGATCCCAATCTCTGGTCTGTCGATACGCCCTACAACACGTGGCACCAGGCTCTCGGACAGCCCGTCGGTTTTCTCTTTACCGCTCTGATCGCCCACTATCCCCTCTCGGCCCTTTTCAGTCTCCAGCGCTGGTATTGGTGGCCGATCATCGTTACCAGCTTTGGGGCTACCCTCCTCAGCGGAAAACGAATAGGGCTCGCCGCATTCTTCATGACCCCCCTTTTCGTTAGCATGCTACGCCGCTCTTTCGGTCTAGCAATCATTGTTCTCATGGGCACATCCCTGACCATTGGCACGCTCGTCCTCGGACAAGGCCGCCTCTTCGACCTACCCCTGATCGCGCAGCGCGCCCTTTCGACACTCCCCGGCAAATGGGACCCGGTAGCCAACTTGGGGATCAAAGACGAATACCGCGAGATCCTGCGGGAATACGCCTTGGAACGCATCCGAGAAAATCCATGGATCGGCAAGGGTTTCTCCCTCAACGTCTCCGACTATTGGGTTGACCGCGCAATGAGCCGTCAAATCATCACGGGAATCACTGCCGGGGAAAGCTGGCACAACACCTGGCTGGGGATTTCCGCGACCTTTGGCATCCCCGCCGCCCTGATCTGGCTCGGCCTGACCCTCTCCATGCTCGCCTTGAGCGTCCGGGTGGCCCGCGCCTTTCCGGAGGGCGATTTGCGCAAAACCCTCGCCATCATAATTTTCATTGGGATTTGCACCCACTTGTTTGGTTCCTGGACCGGAGGCCATGCCGCAACGAATACTTTCCAATGGTGGCTCTGGGCTCTCCTCTTCCCACTGCAGCGAGGGTCCCAAGTCGTTCCCCTGACGCAACGCTAACCATCCACTCTTTCGCACAGTACCTTTTACACCAATCCAAGCCCATGAAGGGTTCCCTTCCCTCCTTCCGTATTGTCGGCACCGGCTCCGCCATCCCGGAGCGCGTGGTCACCAACGCGGAACTCGAAAAGCGCGCCTCCACCAGTTCCGCTTGGATCATCGAAAACCTTGGGATACGGGAACGACGCGTGGCGCGTGAGGACGAATGGACCTCCGATCTCGCCGCACACGCCGGACTTCGCGCCCTCGAAACTGCGGGCCTCGACAAGGAGGAAGTGGACCTCATCCTCCTCGCCACCTCTACCCCCGACCGAAAAGCGCCCTCCACCGCCTGCCTCACCAAGGCGAAAATGGGCATCGAGGAACTCGGTGCGCATCCCGGATGGGAACCTTTCCTCGAGGCATGGGGAAACCAGTATCCCAACCGCCTCGTCAAGGACGCCCCGTTTCTCCGCTGGCGCTACGGAGCCCCCGGCGCCTCTTACCGCATCACGGTCGTCCTGCGTGAAGGCACCCTCGTCGCTGCCGCCTTCTCTCGAATTGCGCCGCTTGCCGGGATTCCCTGCCTCGCGATGCTGGATTTCATGACGGTGGACTGCGATCCCACCGCAACCGACCTCCTCCATGCCGCCCTCGCCCAACGCGACATGGAAGCGGACGCGGAGGGCGTCGCCATGATGGCTTCCCGGCCGTGGGCGCGCCGCCACCGCCTCGGGCGCAACGGCCACCTCCGCACCCCGCACTTCTTCCGTGTGATCTTCCACCCTCTGGAGGGCCGCGTTCCCCCGGCCGATTTCGCCGTCTCGAGGACTGGGCACTCATGTGGGTGGACTCCGACATCCTTTGATGGCGGGAACCTGCCGGGCGTGGCGGAATGCGCCAATCCGTCATCGCGACGGACGGCGTTGTGCTTTCAGTTGGGTGCTTTCAATTTGACAATCCCCATCCCATCCAATTCACTAGTAATGCATGCCCAGCAAAGCGCATTCAGCGAACAGTATGTAATCCCATGTACAAACACCAACTTCTCGGAATCACCGATCCGGAACTGGCGTCTATCAGCAGTCTCCTCAGGACTACCTTTCGCAAACCCGAGCTGTTCTCCTTGGAGTCTTTAAGATGGCAATACGCCGAAAACCCGGATGGACAGGCCATCGGGTTCAATGCCTTGGACGATCGTGGAGATCTTGCCGCGCACTTCGTGACCGTACCGATGCGGGCACGCCTGCTCGGGGAAGAGGTGCGGGGGCTGCTCTCACTCAACACGGCAACGCACCCCGCCCACGCAGGCAAGGGCTTGTTCACGACGTTGGCCAATGAAACCTACGCGCACGCGAAGTCTTTGGGTTACCGCTTTGTCATCGGGGTCGCGAACCAGAACAGCACGCCGGGTTTTCTTCGAAAGCTAGGGTTCAGCCTGGTCGGCCCCTTGAAGGCCATGGTGGGCGTGGGAAATGGCTTTCTGGCGTGGTTCGAGCACAGCACTCCCGACATCCAGTTCTCAAGAGTCTGGAGTACGCCTTCCCTCGCATGGAGGTTGAGGAATCCTGCGGGCTGTTATCGGATCGCAAGGAACAACGACATTTGCCTCGCCTTTTCCCGAACCGAAACTCCCATGGTGAAAGCCATTCTTGGTTGTTTTCCGGCGAAGGATTGTCCCAAGGGTGGTCCCAATTCGAAGACGGGCAAAAGAGTGTTCAACCTTTGCCTCACCGCGAGAGCCCCCCGTGGGGCATGCCCCCCCCTCTACCTGAACATTCCGGCACGTTTCCGCCCGTCCCCACTCAACCTCATTTACAGGGATCTCCAGAATCCCTCACAAAGGTTGGACATCGACCGGGTCGACTTTTTCGCGATGGATTTCGACGCCTATTAGGAGTTCCGCTGGTGGACAGGCATGTCGTCGCAATCGACTTCCTGCACCCCGTGCCCTCTGGATCGCCCCTCCTCCTTCACTCATGTCCACCCCCATCGCCCCTCTCCTGTTTAGCGTGGACCTCGAGGAGTTCCGCCCGAAGGATCCCTCTCGCCCCTTCCGTCGCACCCCCCTTCCCAAGCTGACCCTTCGCTACCTCGAACTCCTCCGCGATCGAGGGATCCGGGCCACCTTCTTTGTGGTCGGCGAGGTTGCCCGAGCCCATCCGAATCTGATCCGCGAAATCGCCGCAGCCGGCCATGAGATCGGCGCGCATGGCGACCATCACATCCCCCTCGATGAACTTGGGCCCGAGGGATTCCGCAGGGACTTGGAGGAAAACCTCCGCGCCCTCCGCGCGGCGGGAGCACCGACGGTCCTCGGGTTTCGCGCCCCGATCTCCTCCCTCACCGAATCCACGGCCTGGGCCTACCCGATCCTGCGGGAACTCGGTTTCGCCTACTCGAGTTCGGTGATCCCGGCAAAAAACCCTCTCTACGGATGGCCTTCCTTCGGACCGGAACCTCGACGGGTCGAGGGAATCCTCGAAATCCCTATCACGGTGGCCCGCTTCGGCCCATTGACCCTGCCCTTTTTCAGCGGCACCTACTGCCGCGTCCTTCCGCTCTGGCTCATCCGCCGCGCCATATGCCGACATCCACCCGGACGCCCCTTGGTCGGCTACTTCCACCCCTACGACCTCGACATCGAACAGGAGTACGTCATGAGCGCAGGTGTCCACGGGAGATCCCTTCTCAACCATCTTCTCTACGTAGGACGGCACCGCCTGCCTCCCCGCCTCGCACTCCTCCTTGCCCTCGCGGGTAAATCGACAACCCACGCTGAATACGCCGCGGGAACCCGATCCACGTAGAAAAGCAACCGCCGTGCCACAAGGGCCTCCGCCTGCCGTCTACTCGCCCGAACGGGAGGGACGCGGCGAGTTCTGGATGTCGAGTTGCAAAGCGTTCAGCAAGCACTGCGTGCCCAGCATCATGGGAAGCACGGCGAGCATCACGGTTCCGATCGGGGTTGGCAACCCGGTGCTTAGGGCACGAATCCAATGGACCAGACCCCACAAGAAGCCGAACCCGGCAAGGGTAAGACCCGCCACCAGCAACAACGCCACGGGAGAAAAATCGTATAGCACATACCGGTACCAGATGCGCCGAACCAGCCCCATCAGTAGCTTCGGGGGATAGGAGAACAGGATCCGGTGTGGCTTCAATGAACTATGCTCTCCGAGGTAGACCGCCGGCATCGGCACATCCAGCACCCGTGCCTCTACGATATTTAGCGCAATGAGCATGTCGTCCTCGAAAAAATAACCCCGATCCATGGCTTCCAGATCCAGTTGACGGACTATTTGTGCCGAGATCGCCACGTAACCGTTCTGGGGGTCGAGGATGTGCCAGTAACCCGAAGCCATCTTGACGAGGAAGCTCAGTACCGCATTCCCGGCGAGCCTCACCCAGGGCATCCCCCGCAGCAGGCGACCCGCATGGAAGCGGTTCCCCTTTGCGTACTCGCACAACCCAGCCGCGATTGGCGACACCAACTCGCCCAACCGCTTCGCGTCCATCTGGCCGTCGCCATCCATCTTCACGAGGATGTCGGCTCCCAGTTCGAGGGCCTTCTTAAAACCCGTGATCGTGGCACCCCCAACCCCTTGGTTCTTCTCGTGGCGAACCAGCGTCACCCGCGGATCACCAACTGACCGCACCGCCTCCGACGTCCCGTCGGGCGAGGCGTCGTCCACCACCACCACTTGGTCCACCCAGGGGGGTAACCCGCGAAGGACCCCCGCAACCCGGCTTTCCTCGCGAAAGGCGGGAATGACGACGGCAACTTTCAGTCCTTCAAACATGGTGTGTCAGCGCTAGGGGCGCCCATTACCCACCCCCTCCCCGGGGCGCACGGGAAGGGCCGCTGCGGCGAGGACCATAATGAGCGGTTCCACGCTCAAGCGATAGCGAATTTTAGCGAGAAAGACGGCATAAAGCGCCGCAGTGAGGAGGACCGTCGCCAGGATCCACGCCACATGGGGATTCCGCCGCAGAGCGCGACGGCTTCCCCAGAGCGCCCCGAGCAGCACCGGGGCCGAGGTCGCCGCCCCGAGGACCTTGTAACCGAACTTCGACCATCTCGTGGACTTCAACTGACGGTCCCAAAGACCAAAGAACTGGACGAACTTCGTGCCGATTCTCCCGGCCGTGTCAGCAGGATCCTTTGTCATACGTGCCCACGCGATCTTCCGAAGAAAGGCATCGCGCTGTTGCGGGCTGAGCGGACGGAGTTCCTTCACATACATCATCGGGTAAACTCCGAGATTTCCGTCCCAAAGGGGAATCGCCGAGCAGGCCGAGACCAAGATAAACTCCCGGTAACGGAGCGAGGTCCGCACCGTCCATGGCAGGACCACCACCGAGGCCCCCAGTGCAAGGAGCACGACCATGCCGACCGCGCGGGCCCAGGAACTCCCCATGCGCCGGGCCCCGAGAAGCACCCAGAGGGCGAACATCGGGGACAAGGGCGCAAATGCGGGGACAGTCAGGATCAGCGCGCCCAACGCCAGGCCGCCCCCCAGCACGCGACGGCGCGAGTACCCCTCGGGAGGTACAAGAGCGAGGATCAGGAGCAGGAGAAGAAATGCCGCGAGCGTCTGAGGGAAGAGCGTGTTATTGATGAAGAGGAGGAGCGGGTAGACCGCACAGACCAACCCGGCCACCACCGCTGCCCGCCCGCCAAAAAGTCGGTTCCCAAGCAGGGAGGTCAACGCCGCCGTGCCGGCCCCGAACAGGGCCATAATCAGCTTGGCCCCCCAGATTCCTCCGCCCCCCACAATGAGGCCCACCAGGATCACGAAGGACTGCATCGGTGGTGCCCCAACTCCTGAGAACTGGTTGTTGGACCAAAGGTCCGGCCAACCCACCTCGTACTCACCATTCGCCAGCAGACTCTGAGCTAGCATCAAGTAGACCTCCTCGTCCGGATAGCGCAGTTCGGAAGGAAAGAGCAGGACCATGAGAAAACGGGGTACGAGCGCAACCAGGAACACGAGGAACCCCAGCCTTCGCCCCGCCTGCGAAGCCAGCACATCAGACCATCTTACCAGACAGGCCAACACGGGCTCCCTCCTCCGATCGGTCGTAGAGAATGTGCTGGGGCGGGATCTCATGTTCTCCTGCAGATGTTCACACGCTAGTGTAGCAGCCCTCCATCCCGGCAGCAATCACCGCCACAGCCTTCCGGGATGCTAGAACTGGAAGTAGATGAAGGGCGCGGCATCACTTGCCGCGAGGGTCACGAGCGCGGTGAGAAGCG
>CAYZAE010000266.1:0-7092 GCA_964476125.1 uncultured Verrucomicrobiota bacterium
ACGCCCTCCTCGGCCTGGCCGCGGTGCGCATCGGTCACCCACCGGCTGCATTTCGAAAGTCCTGCGGGCAGGCCTGACAACCGGGCTGTTCGCGGCCCGCCCCGGTTCACGAGATGGATCGCGTAGGTGCCGGCGGCGAGATCCCCGAAGGCGGCGCAGGTGATTTCGGGATGATCCGAGGTGAGGGGCAGGGCGAACGAGCCTCGTGTCGTCGAGCCCAGCTGCCGGAGATTCCAGAACCGTTGCGTGGGTTTCAGCGGTCCGCTCTCCCCGTAGACCCCACCCCCCGCGAGCACCGAATAATCCGTGGTCAGCTGCCAATGGAGAATCGCCGAGGGCTGAGCGAGGGCGCAGCACCGCAGGTAGAGTTCGATTTCCTGCAGCTGGAACCACGGTTCGAGTCGGACGGCTGGATACTCGTGCAGATGGGCGTCGGGTCCGGTTTCGGTTGCGTACAGGGGGACCCCCAGACTCCGCGCCGCCTCGGACCAGGCCCGCAGATCCGATTCCGTGCAGCCGCGCCAGGTATGAAAGGCGATCGCGCCCACGTAACGATGCAGGGCCGGATCGGCCAGGGTGGGTGCCAGGAAGGCGAGCGCCGCGGGGGTCGCATGCGCCGTGTCCCCCAACAGCAACCGCGTGGCGAGTCCCCGGCGCACCAGTTCAGGCCCCATCCGGCGGATGAACTCCGCGTGTTCCCCGGCGGTCTGTCGGACTTCCACCCCGGTTTCCGGTTCGTTGAACGAAAAATACGCGGCCTCCACTCCGGCCTCCTCCTTCATGAACACCAGCGCCGTCGCAAGCGACTCGCAGATGCGATCGAGCTTGGTGGTGTTCAAAGCCGTTCCGCGCAGCCCCGGGGGCTGTGACAACGCCCGCGCCCAACGCGGCGGCGACCACGCGCTCAGCATCACCGGAATGCGTCGCCGGGCCAGCGTCCGCGCCGTCTCCATCGCGCCTCGAAACTTGGAATGCAACCGCCCCGCTCTTGCCGCCTCGGTCGGATCCGCTTCCTCCTCCGGATGCCACTCCGACCAGGGCAGGTCCAGACGTCCCCAGGCGACGGGCAGATGGTCGAGATTGTAACGAATCACCGCGGGATCGGTGTCCGGGAATTGCAGCCGAAAGTTTCCCCCGATGCCTTCGAAGGCCCGACCGGGCTTCGTGGCGTCCAGTCGCAGTTCGACCGGTCGAGTGTCCGGCGTCGCCTGCACCTCCCAACGGAATGTCGCGGTGGCAGTTTTCCCGGGCAGGGCATCCCCGGCGAAGAGTTCGACGTAGACCTGGAAGCCGACGGCCTTGGGCCGGTCCGGGCCGGTTTCGAATCGTTGGCGGACGGACGGATCATTGAGGGAGGTGGGGCGATCGGATGCATCCCGGCGGACGACCACGGATCGGGGGCCATCCCAGCGAAGGGCCAGTTTTCGTCGCGCGGAAACGAGGGTTGCACCCTGGGCGACCCGTCGAAGGCGCTCCCTGGCGGTGCTGCCCGGGTCCGGTTCGAGCCGCAGACTTCCCGTGGCGGCTCCGGAATCGCCCGTGAGCTCAAGCGTGCCGCCGCCCCAATCCGTATCCGGCAGATCGAAGCAGAAGTACGCTCCAGCCAGCGGGAGGTTGGTTCGTGCAGTGATCTGGATTTGAAGGGTGGCCGACCCCGGCCCCGTGTCCTGGAGTTCCTCCCGGAACGCGATGCCTTCCACGGCGGATTCCACGATCGCCAGGGATCCGGTGCGCGAATAGCGCGGACGCTGGACGTATTTGACGGCGCTGGAAAACCCCGACCACTCCGGATGCACCCAGCGTGGCCCGGCCTCGATGGCCACGGGTGTCTCGGAAACGCGAAGGCCATGAAGGTTGCCCCAGGGCGTGAAGAGGGATTGCGCGGACGACGGCGATGGCATTGCGGCGGCGCCGAGCAGGGCCAGCCACAGCGCAGGAATCGTTGTCCACTTCGGGCGGTGAAGTTCCATGGGATGGGTGGGTCGCCGGATCAAAGGCAACCTGCGGCTTCGCGGCAACTCCGCAGGCGACACTCCGCAGGCGGATCCGGGTTCGGCTGGGGTGGGGGAGGATGATTCGTGGGCCGTTAGATTCCTTGTCCAAAACGGGGCGATGACCGGAAGTAGAGACGATTCCTCCGCATCTCCATGGTACCCGAGGCCCAGGACAATGAACGCGCCGCCGCCCAGCAGCGGTTTCTGTCGCTGTTCCTGCGCAGTGAACGGGAAATCTTCCGTTACGTGGCGGTTCTGGTGCCGAACGTGGCCGATGCGGAAGACATCATTCATTGACCTCCTCCCGCGAATGGAAGAAGAACGCCAGCCACTCCCGCTGATCCGTCACCCATGAAATCCACTGTCATCGCCTGCCTGCTCGTTCTCACGACGGGCTTGCTCCGCGCGGCTGAGATCACCGGCCGTTGGCGGGCCGAATTCGACACCCAGGTCGGCAAACAGTCCTACCTCTACGACCTGAAGGCCGAGGGAGGGAAACTCACTGGCAAGGCCACCGGCGACATCAACGGGGAAGGTAAGCGTACGGTGGAGATCAAGGACGGCGGATGGACCGGCGACACCGTCACGTTCGTCGAGGCCTTCGATTTCCAGGGAAACGCCATCAACATCCGGTACACCGGCAAACTCGTGGGAAATGAAATCAAGTTTTCCCGCAAAGTTGGCGAGATTGCCACGGAGGATTTCGTCGCCCGACGTGAGCCAGCCCCTGCCTCGCCGTCCGCGATTGCTTCTGCGTCTTCGTCTGCGTCTGCGTCTGCGGCCGCTTCGCCGAACGCCACCACCCCGGGTGCGGCCCCGGCCCCGCCCCCGGCGGACGCTTCCGCACGACCCAGGCGCGGGGGCTTTGGCGGACCGATTGAGCTCAAGGAGGACGACAAACCGGCGTTCCCGCCCGTGCCCGAAGGCTTCGACCAGGCCCGGGACGGCATTCCCCACGGCAAACTGGAAATGGTGGAATACGATTCGAAATCCGTCGGCACCCGGCGCAAGGCGCTGGTCTACACGCCTCCCGGCTATTCCGCGGACACCCGGTATCCCGTCCTCTACCTGCTCCACGGCATCGGCGGCGACGAGGAGGAGTGGCGGCGCGGCGGCCATCCGGAGGTCGTGCTGGACAATCTATACGCGGCGCACAAGGCGAGGCCGATGATCGTCGTCATGCCGAATGGTCGCGCTCAGGCGGACGACCGGCCCGGTCCCAACGCCATGGCCACGGCGCCGGCGTTCGGCAAGTTCGACCAGGACCTGCTCGGCAGCCTGATCCCGTTCATCGAGTCGAAGTATTCCGTGATCAAGGATCGGGAGAGCCGCGCCCTGGCGGGGCTTTCGATGGGCGGCGGTCAGTCGCTGAACTTCGGCCTGGGGCATCTGGAAACGTTCGCCTGGGTCGGGGGTTTCTCCTCCGCCCCCAACACGAAACCTCCGGCCCAACTCCTGCCCAATCCGAAGGAGGCCGCCGGCCAGTTGAAGCTTCTTTACCTCTCCTGCGGCAACAAGGACGGGCTGATCCGCTTCAGCCAGGGGGTTCACGCCTACCTCAAGGAACACCAGGTGCCGCATGTCTGGCACGTGGACGAACATGCCCATGATTTCAACCACTGGAAGAAGGCGCTCTACCAGTTCGCCCAACTCATTTTCCAACCCGCCGCCCACTGAGCCATGAAGAACTCGAAATCTGCCCTGACTTTTCTCGCGGGAGGTCTGCTGGCGTTCAATACCCTGGCCGCCAATGTCCCGGACCGACCCTTGCGCGTGCTGTACCTCGGACCGGTGGAACCCGGCGCCAGCGGGCTCGGCGGCGGAGGTTCGCGGACGAACTACGTCTATCTCCCAGGCCAGACTCTCGCCCTGGACCAGATCTACTTCGATCATGTCTCCCGCCCTGGGGACCTGTCCGAACGGTACCTGAGCCATTTTGATGCCGTGGTGCAGGTGTTGGACGACGCCAAACTGGATCCCGCCCAGCAACCTTGGGTGGAGGCATTCAAGGGGCAGGGCCGGGGATGGATCCGGTATCCGGAGGGGCAACGCCCCGCGGACACAGTCCTGCGCGAGGCGGTTCTGAGCTCCGTGAAGACCGAGGCCAAAGCCGCCTGGGAGGCTTCGCTGGCCGCGCGCCCACCGCTCCAGCGACTGCCCGGCGACGTGCCGAATTACGAGCGTCGACCCGAGGCCGTCCGCTATCAGGCCCCGCTGTCGCCCCAGGACAGTCTGCGTTACGCGCAGGTTCCGGCGGATTTTGAGATCCGTCTGTTCGCCGCCGAACCCGACGTCGTGAAGCCAATCGCGATGGCCTGGGACGAACGGGGTCGCGCCTGGGTGGTGGAGGCACGCGACTATCCCCATGGTCTGGTGAACGAAGGCGAACGGGGCCTGGCCGACGTCAAGATCTGCGAGGATACCAATGGCGACGGGCGGGCCGATAAGTTCACCGTTTTCGCCGAGGGCCTGAACCTCGCCACCTCGCTGGTGTTTGCGAACGGCGGTGTCCTGGTCGCGGAAGCGCGGCACATGCTCTTTCTCAAGGACACCGATGGCGACGATCGGGCGGACGTGCGAACGCCTCTCCTCCCCGGCTGGGGCGTGGGGGACTCGCATGCCATGCAGAGCAGTCTCGGTCGTGGCTTCGACAACTGGCTCTACGGCGCGGTCGGTTACTCGAACTTCCGCGGGACCGTTGGCGGCAAGGAACTGCAGTTCGGCCAGGGCGTGTTTCGTTTCAAGGCCGATGGCTCCGCCCTCGAGTTCCTCCACCAGTACAACAACAACACCTGGGGCTTCGGACAGAACAGTCTCGGCGATACCTTCGGCTCCACGGCCAACGGCAACCCGAGTTTCTATGGGTACCTGCCCGCGCACATCCTGACGCCCACCCAGCCCGGCTTTGGTCGACGTGGCGGAGGGGGCGGTGGGTTTCGTCCGGGCTATCGTCTCGAGGGCGACAATGCGGCCGACGCCGCCACGGTGAACGTCCGCCGGCTGCCGTCCGCGAAGTCGCTGGCTCCCGGGCTGCGCATGCATCCCAACACGCCGAACGTCCGCATGGTGGACAACTTCGGCGGGTACACCGCCGCCGCAGGGCACGCGTTCCTGGTCAGTGACGCACTGCCACCGCGCTTGCAGGGCCGGGCCCTGGTGACCGAGCCGACCGCGAAACTGATCGGTCTGATGGACATTCAGCCGGACGGAGGCGGATACCAGGCGAAGGACGGCTTCAACCTGCTGGCCAGCACGGATGAATGGATGTCGCCGATCTTCGCGGAAGTCGGCCCCGACGGTGCCGTCTGGGTGATCGATTTCTACAGTTTCATCATCCAGCACAACCCCACGCCGAGTCCGCAGTCGGCAGGCATCCAGGCGACGACTGGCCGGGGTGGCGCCTACAAGACCGAAAACGATCTGCGCGATCAGACCCACGGACGCATTTATCGCGTGGTCTGGAAGGACGCTCTGAAGAATTCCATCCACTCCCTGGCCAACGCGAAAGCCCCCGAGCTGGTCGCGGCGCTGGAGAGCGGCAATCAGTTCTGGAACCTCACGGCCCAGCGGCTGCTGGTGGATTCGCGGAAAACCGACGCGGCGCCCGCGCTGCGCAAGCGCGTGAGGTCCGGCACTGGCGGGAAGGGGGCGATTCATGCGCTCTGGGCCCTGGAGGGAATGGGCGCGCTCGACCGCGAAACGCACCAGGCAGCGCTTCTGAATCGCGATCCCGGGTTGCGACGCAACGCCATCCGGGCTCTCCCCACGAATGAGGTGGGACGGCTGCTGTTCTTCGGAAGTCCGGTGATCCAGGACCCCGACCTGATCACGCGCCAGACCGCCTTCGTGAAGTTGCTGGAGTTCCCGACCATCCCCGAGATCCAGACGGTCGTCGCTCAGTTGTCCCGCATCGCCGTGAACAACAGCGATCCGTTCCTCAACGATTCACTCACCCTGCTCGGCCGCATTCACAAGGTCTCCGGTGTGGGTGCGAACGAGGTAAAGCTGGTGGCTGGCGATCCGAAGCGCGGCGAGGATCTGTTCTTCAACAGTCCCACCGCCGCCTGCGCGGCCTGTCATCGGGTGAACGGAAAAGGCGGGGACGTCGGCCCCATCCTCGAGGGCATCGCGGTCCGCGGGGACAGGGCCTACCTCCTGGAGAGTCTGATGGACCCCAATGCCAAGCTGGCCAAAGGGTTCGAGGGGCTCTCCATCTCTCCCATGCCGCCCCTCGGGGCCCTGATGAAAGAACAGGAGCTCGAGGATATCCTCGCGTTCCTCTCCACGTTAACCACGCCACCCAAGGACGGAATCACGGTGCCTGTCCGCAAAACGGAAGAATTCGAATGACCATGAAATCCATTTTCCAAGCCCTCGCGGCCATGGCCTGCGGGGCGTTTCTCTCGGTGCCCGCGTCCGCCGCCGAAGGCTTGAAGCTGGACTCGGAGGGATACGTCCGCGACTGGATCATGCTCGCTCCCATCCCGCTGCCTCAGGGAGGCATGGCCGGGGATCTGCTCCTCCGGGAACAGGTGCAATCCGAAGCCACCCTGGCCCCGAAGGATGGCGACGAAGTGACGGTCAACGGCCGGAAGCTGACCTGGAAACGGGTCGTCGCTTCCACGAACTACTTCGACTTCAACGCCGTGCTCAAATCCCAGAACGACCAGGCCGCGGGGTTCCTGGTGACGTACGTCGAGTGCGACCGGGAAATCCCGAACGTGACCCTGGCGGTGGCGAGCAATGATCAGGGACGGATCTACTTCAACGGCGTGGATATCTACGCCTTCACCGAGGCCCGTCCCCTCCTGCTCGATGCCGACAAGGGCCGGGTCACCCTGAAGAAGGGCGTCAACGTCTTCGTCTTCAAAGTCCTCAACGAACAGAACAGCTGGCAGGCTGCCATGCGTTTCATGGAAAAATCCGGGGCACCCCTGAAGGACGTGAGGATCCGCGTGGCGCCGTGAGGCGGGCAGTCGGGAGTTTGGAGTTTGGAGTAGGGAGCAGGGAGTGGGCTCCAGAGATCCCGGAGGGATCTCTGGAGTCTGGAGTTTGGCCATTTTCAGGCGTCGCGGAGCGACAGGAGGATGGTAGCCGT
>CAYZAE010000267.1:0-7019 GCA_964476125.1 uncultured Verrucomicrobiota bacterium
CTTCGTGGTGCAAACCGCATTTCCGACGGGCCTTTACGCGGGGGATCGAGCACAGCGCTACCCACCGTGGAAAGCGCCTTGGAGCTTGTGGATGAACTCGAGCGCTGCCCGCTCCAGGTAAGGGAATTATCTCCCCAGAATTTCCCGCAGCGCCTTCAGGCAGCGTTCGTTCTCCGCCGGGCTGCCCACGGTGATGCGCACGAACTCCGGCATCTGATAGCCGCCCATGGGCCGGGTGATCACCCCGCGCTTCTGTAATTCCAAGAACACGCGCTGACCGTCGCCCACCTTCACGAGCAGGAAGTTGGCCGCGCTGGGCACGTAGTCGATCCCGGCGGATCGCAGTTCCTTCTCAAACCAGGCCAGTCCGGCCCGGTTGTTCGCCCGGGTGCGGGCCACGTGGTCGGTGTCCTCAAGCGCCGCCTGGGCGGCGGCCTGGGCCAGGGAGTTGATGTTGAACGGCTGGCGCACGCGTTCGAGCGTCGCGATCAGTTCCGGCACCCCGATCCCATAGCCAAGCCGAAGCCCGGCCAGTCCGTGGATCTTGGAGAAGGTCCGCATCAACAGAAGATTCGGATGCGTGCCGGCCCGGACCACCGACAACAGGTCCGCCGGTTCGTCCAGAAACTCCACGTAGGCTTCATCCATCGCGATCAGCACGTTGGAAGGCGTGTTCGCGATCAGGTCGAGCACCTCGGCGGTGGAGGCCAGCGTGCCGGTGGGATTGTTCGGGTTGGCCACGAACACGACGGTCGTCGACGGCGTGATCGCACGGCGCATGGCCTGGAGATCGTGCCCGTGGTTCTTCGCCGGCACGGTGATCACGGAGGCCCCCATCATCTTCGCCACGATGGGATAGATGGCGAAGCAGTACTGGGACACCACGATCTCGGTTCCCGGCCGCATCAGGGCGTGACCGACGAATTCAATGATCTCGTTGGAACCGTTGCCGAGGATCAGGTGCTCGGGCCGCACACCGAGATTTGCGGCCAGCCGGGTCTTGAGATGGAACGCGCTGCCGTCGGGGTACAGGTGCAGGCTGGGCAGGAGCTTCTGCATCGCCGCCAGCGCGCGCGGCGAGGGACCCAGCGGGTTTTCGTTCGACGCCAGCTTGATGATGCCCGACGGATCCAATCCGAGTTCACGGGCCACTTCGTCGATCGGTCGGCCCGGCAGGTAAACCGGCAGGGTCGCCAGGGCGGGATTCAGCGGAAGGGAGTTCATCGGTCAGAGGAGATTCAGGATGCGACGGACATCCACGTTCTGGGTCACCAGATTGCGGATGATCTGGATTTTCTCGGTGTCCGCCGGACGGGTCTTGACGTTCAGGTCGTGCACGCGCGAGGCCACTTCGTAGCTGTCGCCTTCCGCCAGCAGCACCGGGTACGGCAGGTCCCGGACGATCTTGGTGACCGGCGCCGAGGGGCGGATGTTGTCGGTGAGAATGATGCCTGCCAGCGTGCCGGCCGCATCGCCACGGTTGAGCATGGCGCCCGCGGCCAGGAGGATGTCCTCGCGATCCCCGGGGGTGATCACCAGGGCCCCGGGGGTGAAGTGGTTCATGGCGTTGTGCACGCTCATCGCCCCCACCACCACGCGGCCCACGATGTTGTTGATCCCGGCCGTGGAATTGAGCACGTCGGCCTCCAACTCCTCCCGGATCGCCGCCAGGGTTGGGCTGGAAAGAATGGGCTGGTGGGGAATCACGCCCAGGAGTTCGAGTCCACGGCGCTTGAGCCCCTTCCGCGCGAAGTTCGCGATGTAATCGATCTTGTCGGGCAGCACCTTGTTCAGGATCACCCCGAGGATCTGCACCCCCTCCCGCTCGAACAGCGCCTGGTTCATCGACACCTCGTCGATGGGGCGGCCGATGCCGCCCTGCGAGACGATGATCACCTTGGCGTGGAGCAACCGGGCGACCGTGGCGTTGGAGAGGTCGAACACGGACCCCACCCCGGCATGGCCCGTGCCCTCGCAGAGGACGAAGTCCTTCTCCCACGACACGCGGTCGAACGCCTTTTCGATGCGCCGGACCAGCGATTCGTTGTTCGACATTTCGAGGTAGCGCCGGGTGAAGTCCGGTTCCACCGCGATCGGGCTCATGTCCACCAGCGGGGCCTCGATCTGGAACACCCGCTGCATCAGGACCGAGTCCTCATCGATCTTCTGCTCCTCGACCTCCACGAAGCGCTGTCCCACCGGCTTGATGTAACCGATCCGGGGATGGAACTGCTGCAACGCGGAGACAAGCCCGAGCGAAGTCGTCGTCTTCCCGTCGTTCATGCGGGTGGCCGCCACGAACACCCGCGGAGTCGCTACGTTTTTCAACATCCTTTCGAATCAGTGGGATTCGTCACCGGGCAGCGTGCGACCGGCGTCCGGGTACAGGTTCCCGTACTCGATCGACTGCAATCCCACCACCGCGGCCACGCCCAATATGTCATGCGCGTTGGAGCCGCGGGAGACATCCGCGGCAGGACGGTCCAGCCCGAGCAGAATCTGCCCGTACGCGTTCCCACGCGCGATGTGCTGCACCATCTTGCTCGCGATGTTGCCCGAATTCAGATCCGGAAAAACCAGGACATTGGCCCGTCCCCCGACCCGGCTCTCGGGCAGCTTGCGGGCCGCAATTTCGGGAATCAGCGCCGCATCCACCTGGAGCTCGCCATCGATGTCCACCTCCAGCCCCGATTCCCGCGCCCGCTGCTGCGCCAGGGCCGTCGCCGCCACCACCTTGCCCGCTGCGTCGTGCCGGGAACTGCCATGGGTCGAAAACGAAAGCATCGCCACCCGCGGCCGCGTCCCCAGCATCTGACGCGCGAGGCGCCCCGTGGAAATCGCGATCTCGGCGAGTTGTTCCACGGTCGGCAGCGGGATGACACCGCAATCGGCCATGAACAGCACGCCGCTTTCCCCGAACCGCGAATCCGGCACCTCGATGACCATGCAGCTGGAAGCCGTCGTCGCCTTGGGCGCCACCTTGATGATCTGGAACAACGGCCTGAGCACGCTCCCCGAAATCTCGCTAGTACCCGACACGAAGCCGTCCGCGCCATGCATCGCCACCATCATGGCCCCGAAGAAGTTCGGTTTCACCATGACGCTGCGGGCGTCGGATTCCTCCACGCCCTTGAGCCGGCGCAGCCGTTCGTAACGCGCCACATAGGCCGGAAGATCATCGCTCAGCTCGGGATCAATGATCCGGATGCCCTCCACCGAGACGTTCAGGCTCTCCGCCAGCGCCTTGATGCGACCCCGGTCGCCCAGGAGGATCGGCACACCCAGCCGGAGCGAATGAAACTGGCGCGCCGCCAACAGCACCCGTGGCTCGGTTCCCTCGGGGAAGACGATCCGCTTTGGATGCCGCTGCAGCTTGTCGATAACACTCGCGATGAAGCGCATGGCCCGCGCTGTCTATCGCACCCCGCCCCCGCCCGCAACCGGCAATCCCGTGGCTTTCACTTCTTCAACACCGGGTAGCGACGCTCCCCGTCCCCCCCGTACACCGTCACCGGAACACCCTTCTTCAAATCCACCTCCTCCAACGCCGCCGCGAATTCCTTCGGGTTCTTCACCGGACGCCGGTTGATCTTGGTGATCACGTCCCCCGCCTGGATTTCCCGCTTGGCCGCCGGGCTCCCGGCCTCCACGGACATCACCACCACGCCCTGGTTTTCGTCCAAACCCACCCGGGACGCCGTCTCCGAATCGAGCGCACGCACCTTCAAACCCACCCCCCCGGCGGTGGGAGTCGTGTCCTCCGGGGTGTCCCCCGGTTCCGTTGCGCCTCCGCCTCCGCCTTCGCCTCCGCCGGGGACCGGCGGTTGGCGCCTCGGCATCCGGCCCATGGCAAACCGCTCGGCGGGAAGCTCCCCCGGGGTCACCTCGATGGTCAGTTTTTTATCCTCCCGCAGCACCTCGAGGGCCAGCGGTTTGCCCACACGCTTGCGGCTGACCTGACGTTTCAACTCCCCGACGTCCCGCACCGGCTCGCCATCCACGGCCACCACGACATCCATGGACTTGAGCTCGGATCCCCAGGAAGGCCCCTCTCGCAGCACCTGCGTGATCAACACCCCCTGCCCCAGGACCGAGCCCGCCTCGCCATTCCGATCCCCGACGTTGTCGATGCCCACGCCCAGCCAGGCCCGGCTGAAACGGCCCTTCTCGATGAGCTGGTCGGCGACCTCCTTCGCCAGATTGACCGGGACCGCGAATCCGATGCCCGTGTTCAATCCGCGGATCATGGTGTTGATGCCGATCACCTCGCCGTCCAGGTTCACCAGCGGCCCGCCGCTGTTCCCGGGGTTGATGCTGGCATCCGTCTGGAGGAAGTCCTGATCCATCATCGCCGAGTCGGCCACGATCCGGCGCCCCTTGGCGCTGATGTGGCCGAAGGTCACGCTGTACTCCAGTTCGAACGGCGCCCCGATCGCCACCGCGAACTCACCCACCCGGACCTTCGCCGAATCCCCCATCCTCGCCGTCGGCAATCCGGTGGCCGAAATTTTGAGCACCGCCACGTCCGCCTCCTGGTCCACCCCCCGCACCTCCGCGGGAAACCGGCGCCCGTCCTTGAGCCGCACCTCGATCTTCTCGGCGTTCTCCACCACATGCCCGTTGGTGAGCACATAGCCGTCCTCCCGAATCACCACGCCCGATCCCTGTTCGGGAAAGTACCCCTCAGGTAGTTTTCGCCGGGGCGCCTTCCGCTCCTGTTCCATGCGCTCCTTGAAATTCTTGCGCATGCCTTCCGGCAAAAACTCCAGGATCCCGGAATGGTCGAAGTCCTCGTCGTTCCCGGGCTTCGGTCGCACGCGCACCACCACCACCGACGGCGATGCGGTCTCGGCGACGGTCGCGAAGGCGTTGCCGAGGCGGCGGGCGAGTTCGAGATCCGAGCCCGCCGCAGCGGCCTGCGCGGCGGCCGGACGCCCGGCACCGGTTGCGGGGACCTCCTCGCCCAGCGCTTCGGATCCGGAGAGACAGCACACGGCCGCCATCCCCAGGGCGGGCAGGAAGTGGAATCGACGCAACATGGCGGCCCTGTGTACCACCGCCGGCGCGCCCCGCGAAAGCCCGACCTTCCTTTTCCGACGCGGACCGGTCCCCCGCCAGGTCGCCGGAGCGACGCGATCCCCGATCGCACCGCCCCCGCCCGGGCCCGCGCCACTGCCCTCTGGCCAGCCCGGTGGAGGCCGCCTCTGCGCAGGCGTCAGCCCACCCACCGCAGGCCGTCCATGCACCGGGCCAGGGAGTTGGGCAAAGGCGGAATTGACCCCGGACCGACAGGCGGGGAGTTTTCCCCCTGCCCATGGAGATCAAAAAGGCACTCATCACCGCAGCCGGCCGCAGCCAGCGGTCACTTCCGCTCCAATGGCTGGTGGATCGGGACGGCGAATCAAAGACCGCGCTCCGCATCATCATCGAGGAGGCGCTGTCCGCCGGCATCCAGGAGATCGCCGTGGTGATCGCCCCGGGCGACGGCGACGCCTTCCGCAAGGCGGCCGGAACCCACGCCAGCCGGCTCCAGTTCGTGGAGCAAACCCAGGCGCGGGGATTCGGCGACGCCGTCCTGTCGGCCCGGACCTTTGTGGGGGACGCTCCCTTCCTGCTGCTGGTCGGGGATCATCTCTACGCCTCGGAGGAGTCGTGCAGCTGCGCGGAACAGCTGGTGGCGGTGGCCTCCAAGCATGGCTGCGCGGTCTCGGCGGTGCACGGGACCCACGAGAGCCGCCTGCCCATGTACGGAGCCGTCGGGGCCAGGCGGTTGCAGGGACAGACCGGCTTGCACGAGATCACCGACGTGATCGAGAAGCCGACTCCGACCGAGGCGGAGCAGCGCCTGATCGTTCCCGGGCTGAGGGCCGGCCATTACCTTTGTTTTTTCGGCATGCATGTCCTGACCCCGCTGGTCATGGAACTGCTGGAATCGGCGTCACGCCAGCCGGGCACGGTGCAGCTTTCGCCCGCGCTGCTTGAACTGGCGCACCGGGAACGCTACCTCGCGCACGAGACGCGGGGACGTCGCTACGACATCGGGGTCCGCTACGGGCTTCTCCATGCCCAGCTCTCCCTCGGACTCGACGGCCGCCATCGCGATGAGGTGTTGAGGCTGCTGCTGGACCTCCTGGCCACCCGGGAACTCGGGCGTCCGTCCTGACCGGCTCCGAACCAGCGCCCGCCATGGATCATCCCCTCATCGAGATCATCACCGCGACCAACCCGGAACTCCGGGACCGGTCGCTCGACGGCTTCTGCGCCAGCGCGGATGTCGGCGCCCTGATGCAGGCGTGCGACGCGCTCGACGCATTCCGCCGTCGCTCGGGCAACCTGTACGAACGCATCCGCGCGCTCTTCTTCCTGCACGCCATCCATCGGTTCCATCTTCCGCCGAAACTCGCCGCCGCCGCTGACGCCGCCGCCAGTTCCTCCTCGGTCACCGTCACCGCCGCCAACGAGGTCCAGGGCCCGGGCCCGAGCCCGGGCGGCACCGGCAAACCCCCGCTGATCCCGTTCCGCGGGTACGTGCAATTGCTGGGCCGCCGGTTCCAGGAGGCGATCGATTCATTCCTCGCGGTGCAGTCCCGCGAGGGGCCCAGCGACGGCCTGTCGTCGGCCCTGGCGGCCGGTTATCACCGGCTCGCCTTCCAGACCCTCGCCGACCAGGTCCGGCGCAGTGTCCGGACCGTGCGCGGCAACCAGTGGATGTTCCGGGTCGGGCACCCGGGCGATTATCCGCTGCGACTGCGGCCCGATCTCCCCAAATGCCTGAGCACGATTTGCCTTAAATGCCTTGAAAAACTCCCTGCCGATCGTTATCCAAGCGCCGCGGCACTCGCCGACGACCTCGCCGCGTTCATCGAAGGGCGTCCGATCAAGGCCCAGCACCCAGGGGTGATCAAGCAGGGCGTCCGCTGGGCCAACCGCAATCGCGGGCTCGCCGCGGGACTAGGGTTCACCGCCGCGAGCCTCCTCACCCTGGTGGTCGCTTCCATTTGGTTTGCCAAATCGCAACG
>CAYZAE010000268.1:0-7017 GCA_964476125.1 uncultured Verrucomicrobiota bacterium
CCAGACCCCAGACCCCAGACCCCAGACCCCAGACCCCAGACCCCAGACCCCAGACGCCAGACCCCAGACGCCAGACCCCAAACCCCAGACCCTCTCCCGGATCCCGGTTCACCCCATCGACGCCGTGGCCCGCAGATTCTCCCCCCACGCCGCCTTCACCCCCGGATCTCCCGGTCCCAGAGCCAGCAAAACCGCTCCCAGCACCGGCTCCAACGCAGGCTCCGGAAGACGCACACCCGTCAACCTCCCCCGGATCGCTCCCCGAATGAGTTCGCGATAAAGCGTCGGCGCAGATCCCAAGCCCCCCGTGATCACCACCTCCGGTGTCTCCGAGGTCGGCAGGGCCCGATGATTGGCCGACACCATCGCTCCCAACTCCGCCGCGCCCGACTCCAGAATACCCCGCGCCACCGCATCCCCGGCTTCCGCCTGCGCCACAATCCTCGGTGCCAGCGACGCAATCTCGTTCCGCCCGATGCCCCGTTCATAGAGGCGCACCAGGATCTCCTGCACACCCCTGACCTCCAGAAATCCAAACACAAGGTCACGCAACGGCCCCGGCACCATCCGACCGTCCGACATCCGCACCGCCACCGTCATCGCCCGCCGTCCAAGGTCGTAACCGCTCCCCTCGTCCGCGACCAGATACCCCCACCCGCCCGTCTGCCAGGTGGATTCATCCGCATTCCGCCCATAACACGCCGAACCGGTCCCCACGATCAACGCGATCCCCGGCCGCCCCATCAACCCACCTGCCAGCGCGATCCGAATGTCGTGATCAATGCCGAACCGCGCCGCCCCCAGCCCGATGTCGGCCGCCATCCCGCGAAACCGCCCTGCCGTGGCCTCGCACGTCACGCCCGCCATCCCGAAGAAAACGGAAGCGACATCCGCAGGCTTTCCTCCAACGGGCTCCAAGGCCAGCGCCAGCGCCCGGGCAAGATTGGCCCGGACCTCGGCCTCCGGAGCATGGTGGAGGTTGGCCAGCCCGGTCTCACCCCGACCCAGCACCCGTCCCCGCTCGTCAGCCACCGCCACCCGCGTTTTGGAACCACCCCCGTCAAACCCGGCGAAGAGCTTCATCCACGCTGGGTATCAGTCCACCCGGAAACTCGTCGAGGCCCCGGTGGCTGAGTGGCTGAACGGGCGAACGGGCGAACGGGTGAACGGCTGGTCCGGACGTCTCCCGGCTCCCCAGGGCCAGGGACTCCCAAGGCCCCCACCCTTCCCTTCACCCCAAACAGCACGCTACCGAATCAAACCCAGGGAGGAAGGCATCACCGGGGCCGGCATCGCGGCCATCAGGTGGCCCGTGCGCTGCGCTGAGAAGCGACCCGGGGTCACCCCGAAAGCCGCCTTGAAATGGGTGGCCAGATGGCTCTGGTCATAAAACCCCACCTGCACCGCCACCTCCGCCAGACTCGGCGAGGATCGCAGCAGCAACTCCCGCGCCCGTTGCACCCGCAACCGGATCAGGTACCGGTGGGGCGGCACGCCCGTCGACCGACGAAACCGTCTCGAAAAGTGAAACGGACTGATCCCCACCGCACCCGACAGATCCTCCAGATGGATGTTCTCCCGCAGGTGCGCGTGAAGATAATCCATCGCCGTCCGCAATTGCTGCCGCGTCAGGCCCCCGCTCGGCTCCACCAGGGTCCTGGCTCCCGGCGAATACTCCTTCGCCAAATGCACCGCCAGCGCCGCCGCCAGGCTCTCCCCATACAACCGGCTCGCCGCCTGCCCCGCCGCCGCCTCCAACTGGAGCGCCTGGGAAATCCCGTGGATCAGCGGATCATGAATTCCCAGGCGGGGCTGCAATTCCACCCAGCCCTTCCCCGACAAATCCAACGCCACGCCATCCAGAAACCTCGGCTCCAAAGAGACCAACACAAAGCTCGTGCGCGACCGCGTCCGGCACGAAAAAGGAACCCCCGCCGGCAATACCCCCACGTTCTCCGGCTCCAATCGACGGCGAAGCTGCTCCCCGTTGATCTGAAACTCAGTCTCCACCGCCGGCCCCTCATGCACGAAAACCACATGGTTCCGACACGCCACCGGCCCGGTCTCCACCGACTCCGCCGCGTGGCGTTCGAGCAAAACCCCTTCCCAAGGCGTCGACGCGCTCGTCAACAAAGGCGGGCTCGGCATCGCCGGAATCTCCTCACCCGTACCCACCCGATAAACAACTTCTCGGCGCTGGTTCACGACAATTGCTGCCCCCCTCCGTGAATCGGATGGTTCAGGGAGCCGCGCGACCAGACCCGCTCCTGCTCCTATCGGTTACCGAAATCTCCGGCTGCCGAAAAATCGCCGCAGCATTCTACCGACCCCAGCAACGACTTCCTCTAACGCCCCACCGGAACCACCCGCAGCGAAGACCGATCAAACTCCGCCAGACCCCGACTCGCCCGCAGTTCCGCCACCAACGTCACCTCCGAGCCCTCCCCCGCCACCTCGAACTCATAAGCCACCGCCGTCCATCCCCGATCCCCCGACACCCGGTTCTTCCGCGGCTGCGTGCTCCCCGAAATCCTCAGGCCCGCTCCCTCCCCCTTGTTGTCCCGAACCGACTCCACCCCGGTCGTCCGCACCCGCCCCTCAAACCGGTACCGACCCGCAGGCAACCGGACCACACTCCGGAACGACGCCGCATCCGGTCCCTGCGCCTCGATGCGCAAAATCGGAACCCCGCCGCTCTCGGTCTCCTCGAACTTCGCCTCCGCCTGCGACTGGCCGATCCATTCCTCGGGACGCAGGCCCTCCGCCGGAATGGTCTCGGGGATTTCCGTGCCCGGCACCAACCCGCGCAGCTCGGGCTCACGGGACAGCGACAGGATCCGGCCGCGCACCTGCTGGGTCGCCCACCGGCCGCGCGAGGCGAAGGCCGGCACGTCGGCTTTCAACCTCGAAACCACCCGTTGGATCAGGTTGGTCATGATCTCCACCCGGAACTGGTTGGTGAACACCTGACGAAACCGCTCCAGGTAAAGCCGGCGGCCCTCCGGCAACTCAAAGAGCGCCTGCGCCACCATCCCCCCCCACCCCGGCTCCACCCCAATCTCGTTCCTCTGAAAAAGCTGATCCGTCCCATGCGGCAGAAACACCGCCTTGCCATCCGCCGGATTGAAATACACCCGGTAATTGTTCCGGTTCATCGCGTACCCGTCCCAATCCACGATCATCGTCGACACCACCGCATAGGACACGAACCGATCCACATCCAGGGTCTGCTGGAGCCGACGCCAGCGCTCCGCCGGATTCCGCTCCCTCGCCGCACGGGTGAGGACTTTCAGATCCGACCGCGTCACCGGCCCCGTCCCGCGATCGCGCTCGATGTCCTGATCAATGTCCTGCACGAACCCGCCGTCATAGAGATTCCCCGAGTCGTTACCGAACGACCGCCTCAGGAACTGATCCTCAAATGCCTCCTTCAGCACGTACGTCCCCAAATCCCGCCCGCCCAACTCGACCTGCGCCCAGGCCACCCGCGTCGCCGGAACACCCACCGACCGAAACAACTCCCCCGCCAGGTATTCGCTCAGCCACGTGGGGTCCTGCACCGAGTTGTTCAGATGGATCTGCTTCAACCCCTTCCAGCGTGCGCCCTGGACGAACTTGTTGAACTTCACCGTCATCGCCGGCTGATCGTCGATCTGCCGGAAACTTCCCGCCGCCCCCTTCAAGCGCACGCCCGCCTTGGCAAAAACCTCCCCGTCCAGCGTGACCGTGGCCGGAGCGTACTCGCGCGGATTCGTCCGCAGCGCCGCCAGGCTCTCCTGCGAAAGCTCCACCTTGCACCGCACCAACGTCGGCTCCGCGAAAATCGCATCGCCGGGAGCCTGGGCCGGCTTCGCCGATTCCGCGGAGCTTGGGACGGTCGGCCCCGGGACTGGACCTGGACCTGGATTCGCCGGCGAATCCGCCGCGCGCAACGACAGCACCCAAGCCAGCCCGAGCACCGCTGCGAACCGAAAAACGCTAGGCCTCATGAACGTGCCGCACTCTGCCCCATCTCCACCGTCACCGCCAGTCCCG
Source organism: uncultured Verrucomicrobiota bacterium (assembly GCA_964476125.1). Classification (GTDB taxonomy): domain Bacteria; phylum Verrucomicrobiota; class Verrucomicrobiia; order Limisphaerales; family CAIMTB01; genus CAIMTB01. The sequence goes on from CAYZAE010000268.1 coordinate 4,036, forward strand.
GACCCTATGGAGTGCGGCAGCCCTCTGCCGCTTTCCTCAACGCCTCCTTCGCCCCCCACCCCGGAACACCCACCCCTCGTCCCTCCCCGCCCCCTGCGAATCCAAAGCGGCGACACGTCGCCGCATCCTTGACCTTCCCACCTTCGAAACGATCCATCACCCGATGCCCCAGACCGCCCCATCAATCCTGCACCGTTCCCTCCCGCCGCTGCGCGAAATGCCAAAGCACCCCGGAGGGATCGACGACGTACGCCACCCGCAGCCCCCAGGGTTGCAACGCCGGCGGTTTCGGTGCCGGCACCCCGAATCGTCCGGGCAGATCGAGCGACACAACATGAGCCCACCAGGCATCCAGATCATCGACCATGAGATGCATCATGAAGTTCTCCGCCCACTCCTTCTGGAAATACCGCTGCAAAATGAAGCCACCCGTCCCGATCCGAAAAATCGCCACCTCGCCGTCGATCTCCTTCACGAAGCCCAGCGCCTCATAAAACCGCTTCGACAAATCGAAATCCCGGGCCGGCAGAAAGGGCCGAGCCATCTCGGTTCCCGAAGGTACTGGTGCGCTCATAAAGTTTCGCATCTGCGAAGATCCCGCAGGGATCTCAGGAAGTGGCCAGGGGTGGCGTTCAACCCCAGCTCCAGATCTTCTTAAACCGATTCCCCGGGTGTCGCAGCAACCATCTTCTCAAGCCGATATCCGGTGCATCCGCAGTCTGATGGTGGTGGAACTCGTCGCGGCGCAACGGCATCGCCAAAGCGCAACACCCAAGGACCAACGCCCGCGTTGAGCGGGCGGGGTTGCCGCGCTGCGACAACCCCTGGGAGCGCCGGCGTCTCGCCGGCCTTTTCGTCCGAGTGCGCTGGCATCCCGTCGACTTGCACCAGCCAGCCGGCGAGACGCCGGCGCTCCCGCGGTGTTCACTTTTCCCGATCTCCAGGCGCCGCTGGGCGCAACGAGTTTCACCACCCACAAATTCGGGATGCACCGGGATTCACGCAAACCTTGGTTCCAACATTGCCGCTCCCCAACCCGTCCCCTAGCGTCCGCGCAACCCGCCATGGCCGACCCCAGGAAATCGCCGGAACAGCTTCGCAGCCACCGCTGGTTCGGTCCCGACGACCTCCGGTCCTTCGGGCACCGCTCCCGGACCAAGCAGATGGGGTTCGACACCGAGGATTTCGCCGGCAAACCGGTCATCGCCCTGCTCAACACCTGGAGCGATCTCAACACCTGCCACACCCACTTCAAGGAACGCGTCGAACAGATCAAACGCGGCGTCTATCAGGCCGGCGGATTCCCCGTCGAAATCCCCGTGCTCTCGCTCAGCGAGATGTTCATGAAGCCGACCTCCATGTTCTATCGCAACCTGACCGCGATGGAGGTGGAGGAGGTGCTGCGCTGTCATCCCATCGACGGCGCGATCCTGATGGGCGGCTGCGACAAGACCGTGCCCGCTCTGCTCATGGGCGCGTTCTCCGCGGATCTGCCCTGCCTGTTCTTCCCCGCCGGCCCGATGCTCAAGGGACGCTGGCGCAACGAGACCCTCGGGAGCGGTAGCGATGTCTGGAAATACTGGGCGGAACGCTGCGCCGGCCGCCTTGGCTGTGATGCCTGGCAGGGGATCGAGGACGGCATCGCCCGTTCGCCCGGCACCTGCATGACCATGGGCACCGCCTCCACCCTGGCCGCGGTCGTGGAAGCGCTCGGTTTCATCCCGCCCGGCGCCGCCACGATCCCCGCCGTCCACTCCGCCCACGCCCGCCTGGCCGTCCAGTCCGGACGCCGCATCGTCGAGCTCGTCTGGCAGGATCTCAAACCCTCGCGGATCCTCTCGCGTGAATCGTTCCTCAACGCCGTCACCACCCTGATGGCCATCGGCGGTTCGACCAACGCGATCATCCATCTCATTGCCCTCGCCGGCCGCGCCGGCATCCCGCTGTCGCTCGACGACTTCGACGCCGTCTCACGCCGCACTCCCGTGTTGGCCAATCTGCGTCCGGGCGGAGCCTATCTCATGGAGGATTTCCACGACGCGGGCGGTGTGCCGGCCCTGCTGTCGCGCATTCCCGACCTTCTCCATCTCGATTGCCCCACCCTCGCCGGCGGCACCCTCGGCGAAGCAATCCGGGACGCCGAAGTGCTTTCCGACGACATCATCGCTCCGCGGGATAAGCCGCGATCGCCCGACGGTGGGCTCGCGGTGCTGCTGGGCAACCTCGCCCCCCAGGGGTGCGTGATCAAACACGGCGCCATGGAAGCCCGGTTTCGCAAGCACTGCGGACCGGCCCTCGTCTTCCGCGATTATCCGGATCTCAAGGCACGACTCGATCAACCCGACCTGCCGATCACCCCGGATAGCGTGGTCGTCCTCCAAAACGCGGGACCGATCGGGGCACCAGGAATGCCCGAATGGGGCATGCTCCCGATCCCTAAAAAACTCCTCGCAGCCGGCGTCCGCGATCTTCTCCGGATTTCCGACGCCCGCATGAGCGGCACCGCCTACGGCGCCTGCGTGCTCCACGTTTCCCCCGAATCCGCCCTGGGTGGCCCGCTCGCCCTGGTGCAGGACGGCGATCTCATCGAACTCGACGTCGACGCCCGCCGGTTGCATTGGCACGTCGACGATTCCGAAATCGCCCGCCGCCGAAGCCTCTGGAAGCCCCCGGAGCCCCGGTTCGAGCGTGGTTATGGACGTCTCTTCAGCGAACAGATCACCCAGGCGCACGAAGGCTGCGATTTCCGCTTCCTCCACCACGGCCCTCCGACGCCCGAGCCGGACATCTTCTGACGCGCATCGAGTTGGGAGTGCGGAGAGGGGAGTGGGGAGCGAAAAGGCATTTTGCAGGCACATCGACTTGGAAACGCTCTCAAGAACAGCCATTTTCCCCGCACTCCCGACTCCCGACTCCCCACTTCGCACCCCATGCCCCTCCCCTCCATCACCCCCGCCCGTCTGGCCTCGTCTGTCATCGCGG
>CAYZAE010000269.1:0-6875 GCA_964476125.1 uncultured Verrucomicrobiota bacterium
GCGCCCCCCCGGCGGTGGGGGGGGGGGGGGGGGGCTGGGGGGTGGGGGGGGGGGGGGGGGGGGGGGGGGGGGGGGGGGGGGGGGGGGATTCGGGGGGGAGGTCGAGGTGGGTGACGGTGGCACCGCGCAGATTGGCGTCGGTGTTCAGCGCGTCGAAGCCAGGTGCGGAGACCGCGAGACGATAGTCGCCGGGAGGAAGGTCGACGGTGCCGAAGAATCCCGTGGCATCGCTTTGGAGGGTCCGTTGGACCGGGCCGGTGAGAACGATCCTGGCGCCATCGATGGCCGTTTCGGTCCTGGAGTTGCGGACGAATCCCTTCAGGTGACCGAATTGCCGGGAGGACTTCCAAGGCACGGGGGGGACGGTGGCCGGGGCGGAGAAGACGGGGATGGGGTGGGCGTCGAAGCGGGAGGGATTGCGGAGTGCGTGGAAGGTGGCGGTTCGGGAGGTGTCGAGGGAGGGGGTGGCGTAGGAATACACCACGACCCCGATGGCCTCGTTTCCCGCGGGGCTGGGGCGTTTGGCGAGGCGGATCTGGGCGGTGATGTTGGAGGGAGTGTTCAGGTAGGTTCCGAGCCCGATGGCGGCGCGCCGGCGGTACTGGTGGTCCTTGATGAAGGTGCTCCAGGCCGCCATGGCATCCGGGTATTCCGTTTGACGGAAATAGGCCATGGGGATGTTCCAGTCGAGGATCCCTTCCTCCATCCAGGCGCGCCAATCCTGCAGGACACCGCGGTAGGCCGAGGACGAGGGCCAATCGGGGGTCCGGGTGATGCCCGGGGCGAAGGTGATGGTGGCCGCCGAGACCTTGAGGGCGGGTCTTTCCTCAAGGCAGGTCAGGTAAATTTTGCGAACGATGGCGGTGATCTGATCGCGGCGGAACTGGAGCCAATCGGGATCCGTCGGCATCGGCCTGCCCTTGCGTCCCTTCCCTTCGTTGAACCGCCGGATGGCCTCCGGATGGTAACCCTGGTCGCGGTCGGCGTAGCGGATGTAATCGAGGTGGAGTCCGTCCAGATCGTAGCGACGGACGAGGTCCATGAGCACGTGGAAGGTGTATTCCTGGACTTCCGGATGGCCGGGGTCGAAGGCGAAGTTGGCGCCGTCCCAGATCCTTCCTGACGCCGTCCGGGTGAGCCATTCGCTGTGGCGGAGGAACGGGTGATCGGGGGAATCGGGGCGGGAATTGGTGCTGTTCCAGATGTTGAAGGCCACGGTCCAGGCGTGGATTTCGAGGCGGGGACCCTGGTTGGTGTCGTGGGCGAGGGTGAGGAGATGCTGGAGCGGGTCGAATTCGGGGTGCGACTCCGGGACGCGGGGCTCGAAGGAGCTGTCGTACCAGGTGTCACCGCGGCGGCGGACCTCCACGAACAGGGCGTTGAATCCGGCGGTCCGGGCTTCCTTCACCAGTTCGTCAATCTCGCGGGCGTTGCGCAGTCCGGGATGGAAGGTGTCGACCCACAGTCCGCGCAGTTCCTCGACGGCGAGGAGGGGGAGGACCCGGAACAGGAGCAGAAAGCCAAACAGCAGCCGTGTTCGCCACGGGCCTGCGGGGGGCTGGCTCGCGTGTCGGGTCATCGTCGGAGCAGCCAGGTGAGGAGCGAGAGCACGGCGCTGACCACGAGGCAGGTGACGATGGGAAAGTGGAAGCTGAACCCTTCGCGGGAGACGTGGATGTCGCCGGGCAGGCGGCCGAGCCAGCCGCGGCCGAATCCGGACCACAGGACGAGGCCGAGGGCGGCCACGACCAGTCCGAGCACGACGAGCGCCTTGCCGAGTTCCTGCATGGGGGCGGAAAGCTGGCCCGGGAGGGGACAATTCGCAAGGGACGCGCTCGATTCGCGAATTCCGATTCGCGAACCGGGCTTCCCCGGGGACGCGGATCCCGCTAAACACCCGGAACACGTGAAGGCTCTTGTTTCCGAAAACGCCGTCCAGGGCAGTGAGCGGGCATTTCTGATTGGCGCACAGTTCAAGTCGCGGACGGATTGGGACGTCCAGGATTCGCTGGCCGAGCTGGGGCAGTTGGCGGAGACGGCCGGGGCGGCGATTGTGGGGACGGGCACGCAGCGCATTGAACGGCCGACGGCGAAGACGTTCATTGGTCCGGGCAAGGCGGAGGAATTCGCGGTGAAGTGCCGGGCGGAGGACGTCGACACGATCATTTTCGACGACGAGCTTTCCCCGGCGCAGAGCCGGAATCTGGAGCAGGTTTTCGAACTCAAGATCCTCGATCGCACCCAGCTGATTCTGGACATCTTTGGGCAGCGGGCGAGGACCCGGGAGGGCAAGCTGCAGGTTGAGTTGGCCCAGTTGCAGCACCTCCTGCCGCGGCTGACGCGCTTCTGGACGCATCTTTCGCGTCAGAAGGGCGGCATCGGGATGCGGGGTGGCGAGGGTGAGACGCAGTTGGAGGCCGACCGGCGCAAGGTCCAGGAGCGCATCGACAAGCTCCTGCGCGAGTTGGACGCCGTCCGCCGCCAGCGCGCGACGCAGCGGGAGGGGCGGAAGCGGCATCAGTGGCCTCTGGCTTCGATCGTGGGGTACACCAATGCCGGCAAATCGACCCTGTTGAACACCCTCACCGGGGCGGCAGCCCTGGCGGAGGACAAGCTGTTCGCGACGCTCGATCCGACCACGCGCCGCCTACGGCTGCCGACCAACCAGAATGTCCTGTTGAGCGACACCGTGGGTTTCATCCGGAAGCTGCCGCACCGCCTGGTGGAGGCCTTCAAGGCGACGCTCGAGGAGGTGGTGGAGGCGGATCTCCTGCTTCACGTCATCGACGTCAGTCACCCCAAGGCCGACGAACAGATTGCGGCGGTGAACACAGTCCTGTCGGAAATCCACGCGCACGAGAAGCCGACCCTGATGGTGTTCAACAAGATCGACTGCCTGGGCGTGGATGCCTCCCTGGCGCGGTTCCGTGAGATGGCGCCGCATGCCGCGTTCGTGTCGGCGAAAACCGGCGAGGGCATTGCGGAGCTCCTGCACGAGTTGGGGACGCTCCTGAGGCCGGTGCGTGAGCAGATTGACCTGCGCATTCCGCATGCGGAATCGGCGGCCATCGCGAGGCTGCACGCGGTGGCGCAGGTGCTGGAAAGCGACTACGCCAAGGTCGACGGCGCCCGGTTCAAGGCGCTGGTGCCGCCCCAATTCCGGCACGAGTTCTCCCGGTTCCAGCGAACCCGGGGCCGTTCCGCGGCGCGGACCAAGGCGGTCGGCGACCTCAATTGAGCGGATTGCTGCGGAGCGGAGCCCGGGCCTGACCTGCGGCCCCAGATTAGTCGCCGAACTCCAGCACCCCGAAACGTTCGGGGACATGGAAGGATCCCTGGAGGGTGGGGCGCCAGGCGAGGAAGGCGTTGTTGGCGTAATCGCAGCGGAACAGATTGATCCGCCAGCGCGTGCCGTTCGCGGGGGCGGTTTCGCCGAGGGATTTCAGGGGAATCGACATCCAGGCGGTCCACACCTTGGCGGACGTGTCGGTTGTGGTCCGGACCTCGAAGCCGCTGTCCCAGGGGAAGTCGCGTTCGGGCAGGTTCAGCCGCAGATCCAGTTTCATGCCATTGGGGGCGGCCTGGAATTCGGTGTATTTGCGAAGATTGGCGGGATCGCTGGCGATGAACGTTTCGACGACGTCGCGTTCCCAGAGTCCGATGCGTTCCCGGGGTTCCGCGGGTTCGAAGGTGGTCAGCTGCGTGTAGGGCGACACGTAGCGCAGGTGCAGCGCTTGGTCCGTCCAGAGGGCGCGCACCTCGGTGGCGAGTTCGGCTCGGACCTGGCCATCCTTGCCGTTCTGTTCGAGCCAGACGGGTTCGGCCTTGGCCCAGGCGTCGTCGGAGACGGCGGCGACTCGGCGGGCGTGAAGGACGGGGGCGGGCAGGGAACGGACGAGCAGGCGTCGGGCGTTGTCGAAGTAGATTTTTCGCAGGGCGGGCGCGGTGAGGCCGATGCCGCTGATGGGCCATTCGCCCTGGATCGGGGTCATGTGCTGGAAATTGCGATCGTTGGTTTCGAGGAACCGCCAGTGCGTAGCGAAGTAGGCGAGGGCATCCTCTTCGGTGGGTTGGTCGGCGTCGCCGCTGCTTCCCAGGATCATCTTCGCGTAGATCTGGAAATCGGTGGCGAAGACGATGCGGTCCTGATGTTTCTCAAACAGGCGCCGGACCTTCTCCGGAGGGTGACGTCCCACCTCCGGGATGCGGGCGGCCAGGTCGGCCCACATGTTGGCGTGCCGGTCGAGGGCCTGCTCCACCCAGTCCAGGTCCTCGGCGTTGTTGGCGAAGTGAACGCAGACGAAGGTGGTGCCCGGGTGCCGGCCGATCACGCGGTCGAGGGCGGCCAGCAGTTCCTCGCGTTTGGGGTACACCTTCGCGTCGCCAAACCACCAGGGCCGGTGGTCCTTGAGTTCCTTCCATCGCTCATTGGTGGAATCGAAGGGCAGCCAGAAGGCCTTGGGATCGGCGACGTGGATGCTGACCGGCAGTCCGAGTTCCCCGCAGCGTTTCCAGACCGGATCGAGCTTGGGATCGTCGATGCGGATCAATGCGCCGGTTCCATCCCGCAGGTAGAGCCCGAGGCGTTTGTATTCCTTCAACCCGGCGGCTCCCAGACGCACGGCCTCCTCGACCTGCCGCACGGCGCCCTCCGAGAAACCGGGTTTGTTCCAGTCCGCGTAGTCGAGGTTGAAGTAATGCACGAATCGACCCGGGGCGACTTCGTCGGCGAGGCGCGCATTCCGTTCGAATTGGGAGGGTTCGGTGTTGGTCCGGGTGACGGTTCCGGGGGTGAGGTTGGCGCCGATCCCGATTCCAGCCCGGTCGAGGATGCGGACGGCTTTCTGGAGGCGTTCGCGGGTGAAATCGATGTGGAGATGGAGGTCGATCAACCGACGGTTGGCGCGCCAGAGGTCGGCCTCGCTGCTGTTGGGAGAGGCGCCCATCGCCTGGCGTGATGGAGCGGCCGCGACGGCGAGAAGGGCGAGCGCGAAGGCCAGGCCGGGGGCGATTCCGGAGACTCGGGAGCGAAGCCGACTCGAAGCCGCAGGGTGCATGGTGCGAGCAAACGGGTTCCGAGGCCCCAGGGCAAGCCGTCCCGAGGCCGTCCTGAGGCTGTCCCTCCGGCAAAGAGGCTTTGGGAGAAGGCGGGGCAGGCGGAGGCCGGAGGGGCGTTTTGTGGGCCTGACGCGGACTTGGCGGGCGAAGCCGGCTGTTCCAAGGTCGCGCATGGTTCCGTTACAAACGGGTGGGGATGCCGGGGTGTCCGGAGTTGGGGGAAGTCCCTGGGATCGCCGCGTGATTTGGCTCCTGGCGGGGGTGCTCCTGATCCGTGCCCTTTACGCGGCGGTCTTCCCGTTGGATCTGGCTCCCGACGAGTCGTATTACTGGGATTGGGGACGTCGTCCGGACATCGGTTATTTCAGCAAGCCGCCGATGATCGGCTGGCTGATGGGGTTGGCGGGCTGGCTGGGGAATGACTCGATGTTCATGCTGAAGTTTTTCCCCGGGCTCCTGACCACCTTGGGGTTGGGGTTCATCTATTGTTTGGGGAGGGACACCTACGGTGGGTGGACGGGTTTCCTCGCGGTGCTGCTCCTTCTGGCAACACCGGCCAACGGGGCGCTGGCGACGTTCTTCACCATCGACGCGCCCCTCTTCCTGTTTTGGTCGGCGAGTCTTTGGATGGCGTGGCGCTGGTGGAATGCGGGGACGGGCCGGGTGGGCTGGGCGTTGGGGTTGTCGGTCTCGCTGGGGTTGGGATACCTGACGAAACAGATCCAGTTGGTGTTTCCAATCCTGCTGATGGGTTTTCTGCTGCTGGGCCGTCGTCGATCGTGGGCGCGCGGGGAGGGACCTCAGGTTCCCCTGATTCTGGGGGTGTCGCTGTTGTTCCTGCTTCCTCCGCTCCTTTGGAACTGGCGTCACGATTGGATCACGTTCCGGCACACGGCGGATGAGCTGACGGACAACCCCTTTCGATGGGGGCGTAGCCTGAGACTGGTGCTGGAGTTTGTCGGGGGCCAGGCCGGGTTGGGGGGAGGGGTAACGTGGGTGCTGATGGTCATGGCGGTGGTGGGGGTGGCGATCCGCTGGCGTGCGGCGGACGAGCGGAGCCGGTTTCTGGCGTGTTTTTGTCTCCCGGGCTGGGTGGTCTTCACTGCCCTGGCGTTCCACCAGCGGGTGGAGCAGAACTGGCCGCTGGTTTTCTACTCGGGGGCGATTGTGTTGGCGGCGGGGCGGTTTGGTGGTGCGGTCGGATCGGCGGGGCAGGTGGCGGGTGCGGGGGCGGGAACCTCCTCTCCGCTGATCCGTTGGGCCCTGGGCCTGGGAGGGGTTTTGGCGCTGGCCTTGCTTGCGGTTCCGTTCGTGTTTCCGCGACTGCCGGTGGCCGGGGCGAAATCCGATCCCACGGCGCGGGTGCGCGGTTGGAGCGAACTGGCGAGGCTGGTGGAGCCCTTTCGGAAACAACTGCCGCGGCCGGAGCAAACCTTCCTCCTGGCTCCGGACGACCGATATGTGGCGAGTGCTCTCGCCTATTACCTGCCGGACCGACCCCGAACGTTCGGTTGGGAGGATCCGGCGCATCCGGAATCCCAGTATGGAATCTGGGGCCGACCGGCGGATCGAGTGGGTTGGGATGCATTGGTGGTGATTCGAAATCCGGAATCCGAAACTTCGCGGGATGTGGCGGAGGGGCGTTTTGAACGGTGGGAGCGTCTGGGGGAGGTGGTGGTTCGGTTGGGGGAAAAACCCGGGCGTGAACGAAAATATGGGGTGTTTTTGGGGGGCAACCTGCGTGGTGTGGGGGTGAAGGGGGCGGACGGTCGGGGGGGAATCGAGGCAAGATGAGGGTATTTCGGGGGCCGTTATCC
>CAYZAE010000270.1:0-6813 GCA_964476125.1 uncultured Verrucomicrobiota bacterium
TCTAAATTGTTGACATTTGCCGCGAGGCGACCGGTGCCGACTTTCCCCTCCTTGGTCGCGGGCCCTTCGGCGATCAGAGGGGCTCCACCACGGCGATGGGGCCGCTGTATTGAATGATCCTGACCGGACAGCCCTTCTCCACCGCCTCCCCCCGGGTGATGACATCAACCAATACCTCCCCGAACCGCGCCTTGCCACCCGGGCACAGGGAGGAAACGGCCACGCCCCTCCAGCCGATACGCTCCGCCTGGCGTGATTCCCATTCGACCGTCGTAGCGACACCGCTGGCGGATTGGGAAACCAGCCTGCTGAAGAGCGGGGTTCGGGGCAGGAGCCGCGCGAGCGCCAGCGCCGCTGCCAGCGACAGAAATGTTGCCAGGCTGAGGTCGCGCAGGGGCAGTCGAAGCTGCGGCAGGCTGGGAAGGGTTGGCGCGCCGGGGTAGGTGTCCACCATGGCCATCACCAGGGCCACGAGCATGAGGGCGCTCCCGGTGATGCCAGCGACGAAGGTGCCGGGAAACACCAGCAGCTCCAGGAGGACCAGGATCACCCCAAGCACGAACACGATCACCCAACCGGCCGCGGAGAGCCCGGCCACATAACCCCCCAGGAAATAGATCGCGAAGGCCGCGAGACCGATGATGCCGGGCAATCCGAAACCCGGAGTCTTGAATTCGATGTAGAGGCCCACCATGCCCACGACGAGCAGGAGCGGCGCGAGGGTGTTGATCCAAAGTCCGATCTTTTCCGCACCCGTGGGCCGGATCTCCACCCGCACGGCTCCCGCATAGCCGAGCTGTTCCAGAAGGGCGTCGAGGGATTCCACCGTGCCCGACGACAACAGGCGTTTCGGCGGGACTCCGTATTCCTTCGCCGCCTGCCGGTCGGTGAGCGTCAGGATGTTGCCCTCCTTGTTGAGGATCTCTCCGTCGATGCGGAGGGCCTTCGTCTTGTCGATCATGGCCTCGATGACGTCGATATTGTGACCGTTCTTTTCGGCCTGGGTGCGAACCAGGGCCCGGATGGCGGAGGTCATCTTGGCCTCCACTGTCGCGGGCATGGCGCCGTCGCCCGTGCCGGCGGGCGACATCATCATGGGAGCGGCGGCACCGATGACGCTCTGGGGTGCCATGTAGATCCGCTGGGTGGCCACGGCGATGAACGCGCCGGCGGAGAAAGCCCGGGAGTTGACGAAGGTGATGGTGGAACCCTTGAACCTGCCGAGGATCTCGATGATCTCCTCGGTCACATCCACTCGGCCGCCATCGGTATTCATGTCCAGCACAAGGACCTCCGCCCCGGCATCCATGGCCTCCTTCACGCCACGCCGGACGACATAAACCAACGGTGGCATGATGTCCTCCCGGATCGGGAGGACATAGACCTTGCCGGACGGCGGGGGAGTCGGCCGATCAGCCGTGGCGGATTGCGCGGGAGGAAGTGTTGGCAGGAACCCCCCGAGGAGCAGGATGAGAAGAAGGATACGGGGTAACCTCATGCCCCAGCCTACCTGCTTTTGCCGAAGGGGGCCACGCGAACCCCGTTTCCAAGGATTTCGCCCGAGATAAATACTTGTTTCGACCAGGGAACGGAACCACGGTGCAACCATGCCGACCATCCTTGCGCAGGCCGCGCTACCTCCCCCGCTCGAACTCGCACTCTACGCCTTTGGCGCCGTGATGCTCCTTGTCGTGGGCATTCTCGTTCTCAACTTTGGCATGATCTATATCCGGGCGTTGTTTTCCGGCGCCAAGGTGACCATCACCGAACTCATCGCCCTGCGGTTGCGGCGGATTCCCCTGGGATTGATCGTCGACGGACGCATCACGGCGGTGAAATCGGGGCTTCCGGTTTCGATCGACGAGCTTTCCACGCACTTCCTTGCTGGCGGCAATGTTCAAATGGTCGTGCTCGCCCTCGTGGCGGCGAAGAAGGCCGGCATCAACCTGGTCTTTGATCGGGCCTGCGCCATTGATCTGGCCACGAAGGGCACGGGCAAAACGGTGCTTGAGGCGGTCAAGACCTCGGTGAACCCGAAGGTGATCGATTGTCCCGCTCCGACCTCCGGCAAGACCACCATCGATGCCGTGGCCAAGGACGGCATCGTCATCAAGGCCAAAGCCCGCGTGACGGTCCGCACCAATCTCGATCGCTTCGTCGGCGGCGCAACCGAAGAGACCATCATTGCCCGCGTCGGCGAGGGCATCGTCTCCACCATCGGTTCCTCCGAGACCTACAAGGCCGTGTTGGAAAACCCCGATCGCATTTCGAAAACCGTTCTGGGCAAGGCGCTCGACAGCAACACGGCGTTCGAGATCCTTTCCATCGACATCGCGGATGTGGATGTGGGCGGCAACGTGGGCGCGAAGCTCCAGGCGGAACAGGCGGAGGCCAACAAGCTGATCGCCCAGGCGCAGGCGGAAGTCCGGCGAGCCGCCGCGGTCGCCACCGAACAGGAAATGGTGGCACGGGTCTCCGAAATGCGCGCCCGGGTCGTCGAGGCGGAAGCCCAAATCCCGATCGCCATCGCGAGCGCCTTCGACAAAGGCCATCTCGGGATCATGGACTATTACCGGATCAAGAACCTGCAGGCCGACACGACCATGCGGGAAAACATCGGCAGCGAAGGCGCCGAGTCCCATCCGCCGGGCGGAAAAGCCTGAGCCTCCCGGCCACCCATGAACCTGTTCGAGAACCCCTGGGGTTATGCCATCGTCCTCATCATTGGGGCGTTGGTGAACTGGCTGGCCAAACGCTCCCAGAACCGGCAGGCGGCCCAATCGCCACAAGGCGACGTACCCCCGGCAAAAGCCAACCCGTCCTCGGCGGAGTACAACCTCGAGGACGCCCTGCGGCGGTTCATGGGGGAGGATCCCCTGGCCCCGAGGCCACTGCCCCCGGTGATCCCGGAATCGGGGCCGGCCGGCACAACCCAGGTCGCGGACGCTGGCGAGGTGCAGTTCCGGTCGACTCCCGGACAGTCCCCTGCCGACACACGGGTTCCTCCCCGGGAGACAGTGCCTGGGTTTGTCACGCTGACCCGGGGCGACGCCGAAGCGGAGACGGCGATGCTTCGCTCCGAAGACTCCCGTGAACAGGGGCTCCTTTCCAGGGCGGCTCCCGATCAGCATTTCCGTCTTCGTGCCTCGAAGCCCACCCGGCGGACCTCGACCACTTGGCGTCGTCCCGGGACAGCGCGACAGGCGTGGGTGGCGTCGATAGTCTTCGGACCGCCGCCCAGTCTTCGACCCTGAGCCTTCATCGGCGAACACCCAACCAGCCTCCCATGGCGCTTATCATCACCCTTCTGGTTCTCGGTGCGGCCCTGCTCTTTCTGGAAACCGTGCTCCCCGGATTGATCGCGGGCATCGTCGGGTTCCTGTGCCTCGTCGCGGCCGTGATTCTTGGCTACCAGGGTTTCGGGTACCGGACCGGCAGCCTCATTCTGGCTGGCGTGCTGGTGGGTTTGCTGTTCGGCACCTGGTGCTGGTTCGCGTATTTTCCGGAGAGCCGTATTGCCAGGAGGTTCACCTCCCAGGGGACCGTCGGTGAACTGGGTGTCGAGCGTCCGGAGTTGCTCCACGCCACCGGCACCGCCCTCACGCAGTTGAGGCCTTCCGGGGCCGCGCTCCTCAACGGACAGCGCGTGGATGTGGTCACGGAAGGAACCCTGATCGAACGAGGGACCCCGGTCCGGGTCGTGGCCGTCGAAGGCGCCCGCATTGTCGTCCGCGAAGTTTAGACAATGGGGTCGCGTCTAAATTGTTGACATTCGGCATCCGCATCTCGCTCGTTGCTGGCTGGTGGAATCAGCGACACGACCCCATGAACTCAGGGATCACCCGAATCATCGCGACCGTGCTGCCGCTCGTCGTTGTCGGCGTCCACGCCGCCGACCTCAACGCCGACCGCGTTGCCGCCGTCACTCAAACACCCGGCTGCGTTGCCTTTTGGGATTTCGTGAAGCGCGAGCCGGAGGGCCAGCGTCGTTTCACGGCGCATGTCCCTGAGGGCGGCAGGACGGACTATCCCTTGGATGCTGCCAACTACATCAGGGAGTACTGGGGTGCTGGCCGCGAGGCGACGTATGCCGACTTTCCCCTTCTTGGGAGGGGGCCCTTTGGCGATGCCATCCGCATTCGCCAGGAAGAGGACCCCGATTTCCGCCCCTTCCTGTTTGTGTCCCGCGAGCGACTGCACGACACGGCGCTCGACATCAAAGGCGCGGGCAGGTCCGTGAGCGTTGTCGTTTGGGCGATTCGCGAGAGTGGCAATCATGCGCTGGCGGGCATCTGGCATGAGGGCACCGATTTGAAGCAGCAGGAAACCGCGGCGATCCGGAAGGTGCAGCGTGGGCAGCGTCAATACGCGCTCTTTGCCGGCTTGAACAAGGAAGGTAGTGCCTGCGGCCACGTTTCGGAGAACGGCGCGAGCTCGTTCCTGAACAAATACGCCCTTCACAAGTGCAATTCCGCCGCGCAGTCGCCCGCGGTGCCCGCGGACTCGCCTGCCGAGGTGCTGGATGTCGCATGGCAGTGCTTCGCGATGACCTTCGATCACGAAAAGGACGAACTCACCGGCTGGCTGAACGGCGTTTCAGGCGACCGCTGGTTGGAGACTCCCAAGAACGACAGGCTTCTTTCCTCCGCCCACAACGCCTACATGCAGGGCCATTACGCCCGGACACCGGAGAAGGAATCCGCCGAGGACGCCGCTTTCCCGAGGGACCAGTACTACAACCCGCCCGAAGGCGAACCGGTGAGCGTCAAAGTGCTGCGTGAATCCGGCGACGAACGCGTGGAGCTGCGCGAGTATCGCTATACCAAAGTCGAGGTCACCCTGCGTGCGGGCAGGGAAGTTGTCCGCGATCTCGTCGCCCTGCGCCTGAATCCGTGGTGGTTTCCGCACGGCATTTACGTCCCGAAGGACGCGCAAACCGGCGGCCCCTTTACCATCGGCCGCGTGATCCACAGCAGCCGCAGCGTTGGCTTCACTGGCTGGATTGGCGGCGTGGCGGTGTTCGATCGGGCGCTGATCGGCGAGGAGATCAAACGACTGAATGAGTTGATCCCCTGAGCCTCCAGGTTTGGACCGATTCGCTCCGCCTAGACAATCGGGTCGCGTCTAAATTGTTGACAATCGAGTCCCCGGGGGAGGTTTCCGGAGTTCAAATGTCAACAATTTAGATGCGACCCCATTGCCGTTGATCAGACGAGGCCACGGATGGGTTCGCCGCGGGTGATGGCTTCGATGACGCGGGGTGGGACTCCGGGGAGCAGTCGTGCCTGCCCGACATCGACGAGCGTGTGCATGAGGGTGGCGAGCAGGTCCTTCATGGTCACGGGTTGGGATGCGGGTTCCCCTCCGTCGCGGGAGGATTGCCCGATGACCTGGCCCATTCTGAGTCCGCCCCCGTAGATAAGGAGCGGCGCCAGGTTGCCCCAGTGGTCGCGGCCACCGTCCTTGTTGATCGCCGGGGTGCGACCCATCTCCCCGCAGCAGACCAGCAGGATCCTGTCGCTGAGTCCCCGGGCTTCGACATCCTCGATGAAGGCGGAAACGGCGTGATCGAAGGGTCTGCCGACGTACTCCATGCCCACCTGCATGGGGGCGTTGTTGATGTCGGCGTGCATGTCCCAGATGAAGCTGGTGGTGACGGTCACGAAGCCGGCGCCCCGTTCGCAGAGGCGGCGGGCGAGGAGCAATTGGCGGCCGAGGGTGAGGGCGTTGGTGGCGTAGTGGTCGATGTTCTTCCACCTGGGATCGATGCGATCGCGGGGCAGGAGCGGTGCGGTGTCGTAGCGTTCGACGACGCGTGGATCCTCGAGGGAAAGATCGAAGGCCTCGTACACGCCTCGTTGCAGGACATCGTAGGCCTTTTGTTGGAACTCACCGAACTGGCCGGCCTCCCCGGCCGCGTCCCCCCAGCGCCTCCATGAATCCAGGGAGTCGAGCAGCGCCCTGCGGTTCGCGAACCGGCCTTCCGGAAGGTTCAGTCGCATGTTCTGCTGTTGTTCGGCGCCGGCGCCGGGGACGAACGGGGCGAGCGCCCGGCTCAATTCGCCGGTGCCTTCGAAATTGCCGAAGTCGGTTACCGCGGGCTGGGCTTTGGGATCCACGGACCGGGGAAACAGGGCGATGTTGGTGGGGATGGCGGTGTCGGGGCGGGATGGACCGGCGATGCTGGAATACAGCGAGCCAATGTTGGCGTGCAGCGTGTCGGCTCCGAGGACGGGTTTGATGTCGTGGTTGCCGTCGCCGGTGACGAAGGATCGGACGATGCTGAATTTGTGGGCCAGCCGGGCGAGCCGGGTCAGAGTGCCGCCGAAGGTCACTCCGGGGAGGGTGGTGGGGATTTCTCCGGTGACGCTGCGGATGTTCGAGGGCGCGTCCATCTTCGGATCGAAGGTTTCGAACTGGGAAGGCCCCCCATGCATGAAAAGAAAGATCACGGACCGATCCTTGAGGGGACTTTTCCGGGTGGCCTTGTTTTCCGCCGCGGCAGCGCGCAGTGCGCAGAAATCCCCGAGCGTGAGGCCCCCGAGGGCCAGGGTGCCGGCCTGAAGGAAGCGGCGCCGATGCCAGCGACCGGCCCGGGCGAAGTGATCCTGAATCTCGAGCATGGTGGGGTGCGGTTCGGAGGGGATCCGAGAGTGATCAGGGCGCAAACGGGTCTTCGGGGTCAAGCCTCCGGCTGCTTCGGGACATCCCGAACCGGTGCCTCCCGAGTTTGTGGGGGGTGGAACTCGTCGCGCTGCGACATCGGCGAAGCGCAACACCCGAAGGCTGCCGCCCGCTCAACGCGGGCGGGGT
>CAYZAE010000271.1:0-6794 GCA_964476125.1 uncultured Verrucomicrobiota bacterium
CACCTCCCCACGACCCACGACCCACGACCCACGACCCACTCCGAACTCCAACCAGCCCTAGATTTCAGCGTGCCTCGCGGGGCAGCAACGCCCAACCTCCTGTCCCGCCATGCGACGACGCCTACCGACGATTCTCCCCGCCCTGGCTTTGACACTGGCCTTGCTCGCCGCAGCCACCGGCTGTGTTCGTCGCACGCCCAATCCTCCCCTCGCCAAATACGACCCGACCCACGGGTATTACTTCCACACCCACCAGCGGCCGAATAACTCCCCTGACACGCTGCTCATCCTCTGCTTCTCCGGCGGTGGAACGCGCGCCGCCGCCCTCTCCTACGGCGTGCTCGAGGAACTCCGCCGTACCCCGCTCAACCGCCAGGGCATCACCAACCGGCTCCTCGACGAGGTCGATGCCATCTCCTCCGTCTCCGGAGGCAGCATCACCGCCGCGGCCTACGCCCTCTATGGCGACGAGGTCTTCGATCGGCTGGAGAACGCCTTCCTCAAAAAGAACGTCCAAACCGACCTGCTCTGGCGCACCCTCAACCCGTTCCGCTGGGGCAAACTGATGTCCAAAACCTACGGCCGGTCCGAACTGGCCGCCGATCTCTACGACGAAGTCCTCTTCCACGGCGCCACCTTCGCCGATCTGGCCCAGAACCCCGGTGCCTTCGTCGCCATCAACGCCACCGACGTCTCCACCGGCGCGCGCTTCAGCTACACCCAATACCAGTTCGACCTGCTCTGCGCCGACCTCGCCCCTCTCCGCATCTCCTCCGCCGTCGCCGCGTCCTCCGCCGTCCCCGGCCTGCTCTCCGCCGTCACCCTCAACAACTACGCCGGCACTTGTGACAATGAGCTCGCTGACGCCGTCCGAATCGCCGCCACCGGCAAGGCCGGCAGCGTCGTGCCCCGCGCCCGCTTCCATTTCGCCGAAATGGCCACCTACCTCGACCGCCAACAACAACCCTACATCCACCTCGTCGACGGCGGTGTCTCCGACAACCTCGGCATCCGCTCCGTGCTCGACGGCATCTACGCCGCCGAATCCAACGCTGAGGTCTCCAAAATCTACGATCTCAGCCGCATCGAACGCGTCGCCATCGTGGTCGTGAATGCCTACTCCAAACCGGATAAAGGCTATGCCCTCCGGGAAATCTCCCCCGGCACCCTCACCCTCGCCGTCGAAGCCGCCGGCATCCCCGTGGACCGCTACTCCCAGGAAACGATCGAACTACTCAAGGAGCAGATCGAACGTTGGCGCGGCCGGCAGATCATCGAACGAGGGCCCGGATCCTCCCCCCAAAAGGAAGTTCGCTTCTACCCCATCGTCGTCGGCTTCTCGGAGATTCAGGATCCCGCGGAACAGCGGTATTACATGAACCAACCCACCTCCTTCTTTCTCTCCTCCGAGGCCGTCGACAAACTCCGCGGCGTTGGCGGCCAGCTGCTCCGCGAATCCCCCCTCTATCAAGCCTTCCTCACCGACCTCCACAAGCCCCTCGCCCCCCGCTGACCCACTCCCCCGCATTCCGCCCTCCCCACTCCGCACTCCAATCTCCGTCCCCATGACGCCTTCCACCGCAATCCGGCGTTTTACCCTCACACTCGCCCTCGCGCTTGCCGCCCTCGGCTCCCTCGCCGAACGGGCCGTGGCCCAGGACGCCACCGTCCTCCTGCAATCGCTGCAAGCCAATCCCCCGGCCCGAATTCTCGGAACTGACGGCGTGGAACTGGCCTCGCTCCGTCTCGAACGCCGTTGGCGTGGGAGCTTCTGCCGCCCCGTGTTGTCCAATCCCGGCAAAACCGCGGCGCGAATCCAGGAGGTGATTCTCTTCGACCTGCCCCACGGACTCCCCGCCACCACCCCCTTCTACGGCGAAGGCTTCCAGATGCTGTCCCAGACCGCCGGAACGCTGGGTGAACCCAAGGACGTCGGGGTCTACACCGACCGCGGGCACTACCGCCTTCCCGAACCGGCCGGCTTCCGGACCGTGTACGGGATGCTCACGATGACGCCGGCCAAGGGACCCCGGTTCCTCGCAGGCTTCACCTCCTGCCGCCAGTTCAACGGCAAGTTCAACATCAACGCCAGCCGCCTCCAGGTCGTTGTCGAAACCGAAGGGCTCGAACTCCAGCCCGGCCAGTCCTGGGCTCTCGAGGAGATCCTCGTCACCACCCATCCCGACCGCGAACCGCTCTTCGACCAGCTCACCACCGCCATCGCCAAGAACCACCGGCGCCTCGAACTCCAACCCGTCCCCGCCGGCTGGTGCTCCTGGTACTGCTTCGGCCCCGGGGTCACGGCGAAAAACATCACCGACAACCTCGACTGGATCGCCGGCAACTTTCCCGCGCTTCGCTACATCCAGATCGATGACGGCTACCAGCCCTGGATGGGGGACTGGCTCGACACCGGCAAGGCCTTCGGAGGCGATATCCAGGGGGTGCTCGGAAAAATCCGCGACCGCGGCTTCGAACCCGCCATCTGGGTCGCCCCGTTCGTCGCCAGCCCCCAATCACGGCTCTTTCAGGAACACCCCGACTGGTTCGTGCAGGACGACACCGGAAAACCGCTGCGCTCCGACAAGGTCGGCTTCGGCGGCTGGCGGCTCGGCCCCTGGTACTCCCTCGACGGCACCCACCCGGAAGCCCAGCGCTGGCTGGAGAATCTTTTCCGCACCCTGCGCCGCGACTGGGGCTGCACCTACTTCAAGCTCGATGCCAATTACTGGGGCACCCTGCCCGGCGGCCGCCGGCATGACCCGAAAGCCACCCGCATCGAAGCCTATCGCCGCGGCATGGAAGCCATCCGCCGCGGCGCCGGCAACGCGGTGATCCTCGGGTGCAACCACCCGATGTGGCCCTCCCTCGGCCTGATCCACGCCTCCCGCAGCTCCCTCGACATCGATCGAAGCTGGGGATCATTCACCAGCATCGGCCGCGAAAACCTGCTCCGAGGCTGGCAGAACGGGCGGCTCTGGTGGAACGACCCCGATTGCATCCTGCTCCACGACAGTCAGGCCAAGGACATCATCGATCCCTCCGGCAAACCCACCACCACCGGCGGCCAGCCCGACCACGAATACCAGTTCCACGCCGCCCTGATCTACGCCACCGGCGGCATGGTGCTCAGCGGCGACGACCTGACCCGCATCACCCCGCGCCGCGCCGATTGGCTCCGCAAACTCGTCCCGCCCTCCGGCCAGTGCGCCCGCTTCGAGGACGAACAATTCACGGTCGGCATCACCTCGTTCAAACGCCACGACGTCTTCTCCGTCTTCAACTGGAGCGATTCCCCCGCCGATCGCGTGCTCAAACTCCGCCGGAAATCCCAACTCACCGACCTCTTCACGGGCGAGAATCTCGGCGTTCACGAAGGCGACTTCCACCTCCCCGCCATGCCCGCCCGGTTCGGACGGCTCATCGAAGCGAAGCCCGCCCCACGCTGAAGGCGCCCCATAACCAAGCCGCCCGCCACGGCCCCCGGTTTCTTGACGAGGCGACCCCCGGCAGGAAGCTCAGCCCATGCCGGCGCTCACGTTCCCCCAGGCCGATCCATCCCACGATCGTCTCCGTCCCTCCGCCCAGCCACGCCTCGGTCTCGTCGCCAGTCTGCTCGTGCTGCTGGCCATCGCGACCCCCACCGCACGGCCCGCCACGCTCTGGCAAATCGGCACCCCCGACCGCAAAAACGCCGAATTCGCCCTCGCCCCCCAGGGCTACCAATCGTTCAAGGACGACGGTTTCTTCGTTGTCGGCCGCTCGGATCCACGCGTCGACTGGCCCTACGTGCATCCCGGACCCGGCGACGCCTGGGCCGGCAGCCGCCCCCACACTTTCTCCATCGAATTCTCCCTCAAGACCACCAGCCGCGACGGCGTCGCCCGGCTGATCCTCGACTTCCTCGATACCCAGCTTTCCAGCCCCCCGCGGCTCCGTGCCGAGATCAACGGGCACACCTTCGAATCCCAACTCCCCGCGGGCGCCGGCGATGCCTCGGTCTACGGCGATCCAAGCCGCGGCAAACCGCACACCTGGAACCTCGAGTTCCCCGCGTCGAACCTGCGCGCCGGTCACAACGAAATCTCACTCACTTCGCTCAGCGGCAGCTGGGCGCTCTACGACGCCGTCCGTCTCGAAACCCCGGAAGGCACCGAACTCAGCCCGGACCCGGATCCCCAGCTGCTGCGCTTGGTCCGCGTCGAAACTCCCCCCGTCTGGGTCCGCCGCGGCAATGGCTCGGTGCAACCGATCGAAGTCACCCTGCGCTACTCCGGTTCCGACACCAACACCACCGCCGTCCTCCGACTCGACGACCGCGAGGGCGCCCGTGTCCGACTCAGCCGACCCGGTCTCCGACGGATCAGCCTGTATGCCCCCGGCGAAGACAAACCCCGCGCGCTCCGGCTTCAACTCCTGGCCAACCGGGATCCGGTGGCCGAGACCAACATCACCCTGGTCCCGCCCAAGATCCGCGAGGTCTGGGTGCTGCCTCATTCCCACGTGGATGTCGGTTACACGCACCCCCAGGCCGAGATCGTTCGGATCCAGATCGAGAACCTTCGACAGGCCATGAAGCTCGCCCAGGCCAGCGCCACCAACGCTCCCGGCCAGCGCTTCCAATGGAACCCGGAAGCGATCTGGGCCCTCGACCACTTCCTCCAACAGGCCTCCCCCACCGAACGTGACGAACTGCTCGCCGCCGTGCGCCGCGGCGACATCGGTATCGACGCGCTCTACGGCAACATGCTCACCGGTCTCTGCCGCCCCGAGGAACTCGTCCAATTCCTCGCCTTCGGCCCCCGCTTTGCCGAACTCACCGGCGTCCCCGTCGAATCCGCCGCCATCTGCGACGTCCCGGGCTGGACCTGGGGCATCGTCCCCACCATGGCCCAGGCCGGCGTGAAATACTTCGCCATCGGCCCCAATCACAGCGCCCGCATCGGCTCCATCCACCGCTGGGACAACCGCCCGTTCTACTGGAAATCCCAAAGCGGCGCCGACCGTGTGCTCTGCTGGATCGTCGACAACTACCACCACCTCGGCGATCTCGAGCAACACGTGCTCTCCCACACCCGCGCCCTGCACGAGGGCGACTTCCCCTACGACTCCACCTTCCTCTACTGGGTCGGCACCTGGCCCGACGGCGGCGTCGACAACGCCCCGCCCGACACGCAACTCGTCAGCAAGGTGCTCGAATGGAATCGGCGCCACACCACGCCCCGGGTGCGCATCGGGCTGGCCGGAGACTTCTTCCGCGACTTCGAACGACGCCACGGACCGCGCGTGCCCGAATTCGCCGGAGACCTCACGCCCTACTGGGAGGACGGCGCCGGCTCCACCTCCCGCGAAACCGCGTTGAACCGGGCTTCTGCCGAACGACTCAGCCAGTTCGAAACCCTGCTCGCCCTCCACCCCGCCCAACCCCGGCCCGCCGCCGCCATCGAAGCCGCCTGGAAAAACGTCCTGCTCTACAGCGAACACACCTGGGGCGCCCACAATAGCATCTCCCAACCCGACCTCCCCTTCGTCACCAACCAGTGGAACGTCAAACAGGCCTTCGCCCTCGACGCCGACCGCGATTCCCGCGCCCTACTCGCACGCGCGCTGGCCCCCACGCCCACCCCTCCCGAGACCAAACCGACCCCGCTTGAGCCCCGGAAGATCGACCTGCTCAACACCACCCAATGGCCCCGCTCCGAACTGGTCCGGCTCCCCCCCGAACTCGCCCCCGCCAACTTCAATGGGGTCACCGACGAACAGGACCGCCCCCTGCCCGCCCAACGACTCGCCTCCGGCGAACTCGCCTTCCTCGCCCGCAATGTCCCGCCTTTTGCCGGACAACGCGTGCGACTCGTCTCCCGGTCCACTCCCGAACCCAATCCCACCCCCTCCTCCGCCGACAACCACCGTCTCCGAACCTCCACCCTCAGCCTCGAGCTTGATCCGGTCTCCGGTGCCATTCGCAGCCTTCGCCGGCAGGGGCTCGATCATGAGTTCGTCGATCCAAAAGCCGGGGTCGGCCTGAATGACTTCCGGTACGTCCTTGGAACCAACGCCGCTGGCGCCCAGATCAACGGCCCGGTCCGCATCACCGCCATCGAAACCGGCCCCCTTGTCCACGCCCTTCGTCTCACCTCCGAGGCCCCCGGCTGCCGCAGCCTGACCCGCGACCTCCGCGTGGTGGAAGGTCTCGAGGACGTGGAACTCATCAACCGCGTCGACCGGCTCGCCGTGCGCGAAAAGGACAGCGTCCATTTCGGGTTCGGATTCAACGTCCCGAACGCCACCGTCCGCATGGAAACCCCCTGGGCCGTCGTCCGCCCCAACGTCGATCAACTGCCCGGATCCTGCCGCAACTGGTTCACTGTCCAACGCTGGGTCGATGTGTCCACCACCGACCGCGGAATCCTCTGGATGCCCGTCGACGCCCCGCTGGTCCAGGTCGGTGGCATGACGGCCAATCTCATGGGGGAAGTCCGCCTCCACGAATGGCTCGATCGCGCCCCTGAATCTTCGACCCTCTACTCCTGGGCCCAGAACAACCACTGGTTCACCAACTACAAGGCCGAACAGCCGGGCGTCACTGAGTTCCGCTACCTGCTCCGTCCCCATGCCGGTGGCTACTCCCCCGCCGACGCCGCCCGTGCCGGCCTCGAATCCACCCGCCCACTCCTCGTGACCCGCGCCAGCTCCGACTCCGGCCCTGCCCTCACCACTCCCCGACTCACGCTCTCCAGCCCTGATGTCCTGGTGGAAACCTTTAAACGCAGCGAAGACGGCAAGGCTCTCAT
>CAYZAE010000272.1:0-6689 GCA_964476125.1 uncultured Verrucomicrobiota bacterium
GGCGGTGGCCGCCGGCATGGAAATGGTCCGCGCGCTGCTCGATCGGGCGCAGGCGGGCGACAACGTCGGCGTGCTGCTCCGCGGCGCCCGTAGGGAAGACGTGGAACGCGGCATGGTCCTCGCCAAGCCCGGTTCCATTCTCCCGCACACCAAGTTCAAGGCCGAAGTCTACGTCCTCTCCAAGGAGGAAGGTGGCCGTCATACGCCGTTCTTCACCAACTACCGCCCGCAGTTCTACTTCCGCACGTCGGATGTCACGGGCACGGTAGCGCTGCCCACGGGCGTGGAAATGGTGATGCCCGGCGACAACGTCTCGGTCGAAATTTCCCTGATCGCGCCTGTGGCGATGGAAAAAGGCCAGCGATTCGCGATCCGCGAAGGCGGTCGGACCATTGGTGCCGGCCGCATCAGCGAGGTCGTGGCCTGATAATACTTCCCGGTTTCGTGACGGACCGGAGGTGCTCCGCGCCTCCGGTCTTCTCGGCTCCGGGGGTGCGATCGAAGTTTCGCCGGTCTGTGCAGCAGTAGGGCGTTAGCTCAATTGGTAGAGTAGCGGTCTCCAAAACCGTTGGTTGGGGGTTCGAGTCCCTCACGCCCTGCCAGCACAGTGGCCGCCCGGAGGGGTGGCAGAGCGGTCGATTGCGGCGGTCTTGAAAACCGTTGTGCGGCACAACCGCACCGGGGGTTCGAATCCCTCCCCCTCCGCCAATTTAAAATGAAAAACGCGACAAGTTTCTTCGTCTGGTCGATCATCATCGGCGTCGTTTTCGCTTTGGCCTGGCGCTTTGGCTGGCTTGAACGCCTCACCAAGTACGTGCAGGAAACCCGCGAGGAACTCCGCAAATGCACCTGGCCAAGCTACGATGAACTCTGGGGTTCGACCGTTCTCGTCATGGTCGCCACCGGCCTGCTCGGCGTGTTTACTGTCGTCGTCGAACTCGTCATGACCTGGGTCGTCAGCAATATCGTCTGATCCCAGCCCCCCCCCGCCCGTTCCAATCCGCGATCCGATCCGATCCGACCCGATCCCACCACCCGCCCCACCCGATCGCTTCGCCTCGCCTCGCCCGCTCCGCCTCCTACACCCACCATCCCCATGCGACATCGCTGGTTCGTCCTCCACACACTCTCAGGCCAGGAACAAAAGGTTAAGGAGAGCATCGAAAAGCGCGCCCGCGCCGAGGAACTGACCGAATTCATCACTGAAGTCCTCGTCCCCATGGAAAAGGTGACCGAGGTCCGCAACGGCAAGAAAACCGTCTCCATGCGGAAACTCCACCCGGGATACGTCTACATCCACATGGCCCTGGTGGATGACGAACATCGCCTTCTGGACCGCCCCTGGTACTTCATGCGCGAAACCCCCGGCATCATCGGCTTCGTCGGAGGCGAACGCCCGGTCGAAGTCGCCGAGGAGGAAATCGCCGCCATCAAGGAGCAAATCGCCGAATCCGCCGACGCCGAGCGTCCGAAAGTCAGCTTCGCCGTCGGCGAAACCGTCAAAATCAACGACGGTCCGTTCCTCAATTTCAACGGCGTCATCGAGGAGATCGACGCCGAAAAGGGCAAACTCAAGATCACCGTCAACGTGTTCGGCCGCAATACCCCGGTCGAGTTGGAATATTGGAAGGTCGAAAAGGCCTAACTCGTTACTGCCATGGCAAAAAAGGTTACAGCTCAGATCAAACTCCAGATCCCCGGTGGACAGGCCAATCCGGCCCCCCCCGTCGGCCCCGCGCTCGGTCAGCACGGCGTCAACATCATGGGCTTCTGCAAGGAGTTCAACGCCCGCACCAAGGACGCCGGCGGAATGATCGTCCCCGTGGTCATCACGGTTTATCAGGACAAGTCCTTCACCTTCATCACCAAGTCGCCCCCGGCCTCCGCCCTTCTCAAAAAGGCCGCCGGCATCGCCTCGGGCTCCAAAGTCCCGAACAAGGACAAGGTCGGCAAGGTGACCCGCAAACAGATTCTTGAGATCATCAAGACCAAGAAGGACGACATCAATGCCGCCACGGAAGACGCCGCCGTTCGCGTGATCGCCGGCACCGCCCGCAGCATGGGCATCGAAGTCGTCGGCTAACATCCAACCCGGCGGGAGGGCCGTCAGGCCCGTTCGCACCGCCTCCCATCATGCCCAGCAAACGATACAAAAAAGCCCACGCGCTCATCGAACCCGAGCGCAATTACAACATCAAGTCGGCCATCGACCTGCTCGCCAAGTTCCCCAAGGCCAAGTTCAACGAAACCGTTGAGCTCTCCTTCCGGCTCGGCGTCGATCCCAGGCAGTCCGACCAGATGGTCCGTGGCACCGTCCCCCTGCCCCACGGCAGCGGCAAAGTCGTCCGCGTTCTCGTCTTCGCCAAACCCGGCGCCGCCGCCGACGCCGCCCGCGCCGCCGGTGCCGAATTCGTCGGCTACGACGACATGATCAAGAAGTGCAGCGATGGCTGGGCCGACTTCGACATCGCCGTCGCCACCCCGGAAGCCATGATCGAGGTGCGCAAACTCGGCAAGGTGCTCGGACCCCGCGGCCTCATGCCCAATCCCAAGACCGGCACGGTCACCGACGACACCGCCAAGGCCGTACGTGAATTCAAGGCCGGCCGCGTGGAGTTCAAGGTCGACAAGACCGGCAACCTGCACGTCCCCGTCGGCAAGACTGCCTTTGCCGCACCGCAGCTCGAAGAAAACGCCCGGGCCGTCATCGAAGCCGTGCTGAAGGCACGCCCGTCCAGCGCCAAGGGCATCTTCGTCCGCACCTGCGTCATCTCGGCCACCATGAGCCCGGGAATCCGCGTGGATATCCGCGAACTCGCCGTTCACTAACCCTTTCTCCTCCCCACATGCGCCTCGAAAAGAAAAACATCAGCGCGGAATACGTCGCGCGCCTGAACCGCTCGCCGTTCTTCATCGTCGTCGACTACACCGGCCTCAAGGTCCAGCACTTCTCGGAGCTCCGGAAGCGCCTGCGCAAGACCGAAGCCGAAGTCCACGTCGTCAAGAACACGATCTTCAAAATCGCCGTCAAGGAATCCGGTCTGGCCGATCTCGGTGCCACACTCGCGGGTCAGGTGGCCGTCATCACCGGCGCTAAGGACATCTCGGCCTCCGCCAAGGTCCTCAAGACCTTCAGCGCGGAATTCGAGAAGCCGAAAATCAAGTTCGGCATCCTCGACAACCAACACCTGAACGCCGCCTCGGTCGCCGCCATTGCCGACCTGCCTTCCATTGAGGTGCTCCGCGGCAAGCTGCTCGGACTGCTCCAGGCCCCGGCCTCCCAGCTCGTCCGTGTGCTCAACGAACCCGCCGCCTCGCTGGCCCGGGTGCTCCAGGCCAAGGCCGACAAGGGCGCCTGATCGGAACCATTCCGATCCCCCCTTCCCCCAACTGAACACTTTTCCCTGGCTTTCAACGGCCGGGGAGCAACCAACAAAAAGAGTAAATCGTCGATGGGCAGGCTTGCCCGCTGAAATCATCCGCGGCCGCGGAGGACGACGAGACTGAAAGGAAATATGGCCGACATTAGTGCAATCGCTCAACAACTGGGTTCGCTCACCGTCCTCGAGGTCGCTGAGCTGGTGAAGAAGCTTGAAGCCGACTGGGGTGTGACCGCTGCCGCTCCGGTGGCCGTCGCCGCTGCCGCGCCCGCCGCCGGTGGTGCCGCCGCCCCCGCCGCCGAAGCCAAGACCGAATTCGACGTGATCCTCGCCTCGGTTCCTGCCGACAAGAAGATCGCCGTCATCAAGGTCGTTCGCGAAATCAAGGCCGGTCTCGGCCTCGCCGAAGCCAAGAAGCTCGTCGAGGAAGCCCCGAAGCCGATCCTCGAGGCCGCCAACAAGGCCGACTCCGAAGCTGCCAAGAAGAAGCTGGAGGAAGCTGGCGCCAAGGTCGAAATCAAGTAATCTCTCGGTCGTTCTCGGCAGGGGCGGCTCACCCCGCCCCTGCCTTGATCGGCCTTTCGGACAATATCAGCCCGCCGCATCCGGTTGCCGACCCGGGCGGATGGATGTGGAGGGCTCAAAACAAGCAAAGCGGGAAGCCGGCGCCGGCCGGGCTCCTGCTTTTTTGTTCTCCGCCCGGGGAATGAACGGCCGGCATTTCAGAAGGCTCAAAGCATCTTACGATCATGGCACAGCGCACGACGGAACGGACCAACTTCGGCAGAATCCGCGAGGTCATCGCCCCGCCCAACCTGATCGAGCTTCAGGTCAATTCCTACGAGGAATTCCTCCAGCGCGATCTCGCCCCCTCCCGCCGGAAGAACACCGGCCTGCAGGCTGTCTTCACCGAAGTCTTCCCGATCGAAAGCTATGACGGGAAGGTCGTGCTCAAGTTCCATAGCTACGAGATCGGCGATCCCAAGATCGACTGGCTCGAATGCATCCGTGAAGGCCTCACCTTCGGCGCCCCCCTCCATGTCACCTTCCACCTCGCGGAAGAAGCCGGCATCAAGGAGGAAAAGGTGTTCATGGGCGAACTGCCCCTGATGACCCCCCAGGGAACGTTCGTCATCAACGGCGCCGAACGCGTCATCGTCTCCCAGCTCCACCGCTCCCCAGGTCTCGCCTTCGAAGCCACCCAGCACGCCAACGGCAAGATGCTGCACGGCTTCCGCATCATCCCCGACCGCGGCTCCTGGTATGAGGCCCAGTTCGACACCAGCGATCTTCTCTACGTTTACCTCGACCGCAAAAAGCGCCGGCGCAAATTCCTCGTCACCACCTTCTTCCGCGCGCTGGCCTTCCTCGACGACAAGGAAAAGGGCGATGAAAAGATCCGCGGCACAGACCATGAGGTCCTCCGCCTCTTCTACGACATCGAGGAACTGTCCATCAAACAGGCTGAAGCTCTCGAAGACATCCAGAACAAGGTCCTGATCGAGGACGCCATGGACCTCGACAAGGGCATCGTCGTCGCCCGCGCCTTCGAACCGCTCTCCAAGGTCGTCGTCCGCCAGATCGCCGAACTCGGCATCAACAAGATCAAGGTCGTCGACACCACGGTCGACGACGGCATTGTCATCAAGTGCCTCAAGAAGGACCCGACCCGCAATGAGGACGAGGCCCTCAAGGATATCTACCGCCGTCTGCGGCCTGGCGATCCGCCGACCGCCGCCAACGCCCGCGCCCTGATCAAGCGGTTGTTCTTCGACCCCAAACGCTACGACCTGGGCCGCGTCGGACGTTACAAGATCAACCAGAAGCTCGGTCTTCCCGACAAGCAGGATTCCCGCATCCTCACCAAGCAGGACCTGATTGCTGCCACCCGCTACCTTCTGATGCTCAAGAAGGGGGAAGGCAGCCTGGACGACATCGATCACTTGGGCAGCCGCCGCGTCCGCACCGTGGGCGAACTTCTGGCCAACCAATGCCGCGTGGGTCTCGCCCGCACCGAACGGCTGGTCAAGGAACGCATGACGCTGTTCGACCAGAGCATGGACACGATGACGCCCCAGAAGCTCATCAATCCCAAGGCGCTCTCAGCCGTCATCCGCGACTTCTTCGGCCGCTCCCAGCTGTCGCAGTTCATGGACCAGATCAATCCCCTGGCCGAACTGACGCACAAACGGCGTCTGTCCGCCCTCGGGCCCGGGGGTCTCTCCCGCGACCGCGCCGGCTTCGAAGTCCGCGACGTCCATCCCTCCCACTACGGCCGTATCTGCCCCGTGGAAACGCCTGAAGGCCCGAACATCGGCCTCATCGCGTCCCTCGCGACCTTCGCACGCATCAACGACTTCGGCTTCATCGAAACGCCGTATCGAAAGGTCGAGAATGGCCGTGTCTCCACGACCATCGAGTACCTCACGGCCGACCGCGACGAGAACTACGTCATCGCGCAGGCCAATGCGCAGATCGACGACAAGGGAAGCTTCACCACCGAACGCGTCACCTGCCGGCGCAAGGGCGATTTCATCGATGCCGAGCCCAAGCAGGTCGACTACATGGACGTCTCGCCCAAGCAGCTGGTGTCCGTCGCCGCCTCGCTCATTCCCTTCCTTGAGCACGACGACGCCAACCGCGCGCTGATGGGTTCCAACATGCAACGGCAGGCCGTTCCGCTGCTGGTCACGGAGGCGCCCTTCGTCGCCACCGGCCTCGAGGAACGCGTCGCCCGCGACTCCCGCGCCGTGCTCGTCGCCGAGGACGCCGGCAAGGTGGCCTCCGTCACCGGCAACCAGATCATCATCACCGCCGACGGAAAGCTGCCCGAGACCAAGAAGAAGCTGAAATCCGACCCGGCCGGCGGAGTGCTCATCTACCCCGTCCGCAAGTTCATGCGGTCCAACGCCGCGACCTGCATCAACCAGAAGACCCTGGTGGCCAAGGGCGACGTCGTGAAAAAGGGCCAGGTCCTCGCCGACGGCCCCTGCACCCAGGACGGCGAACTCGCCCTCGGCCGCAATGCCCTGGTCGCGTTCATGCCCTGGAACGGCTACAACTTCGAGGACGCCATCCTGATCAGCGAACGCATCGTCAAGGAGGACGTCTTCACCAGCATCCACATCGATGAATTCGAAGTGGGCGCGCGCGACACCAAGCTCGGACCCGAGGAAATCACCCGGGACATCCCGAACCTCGGCGAGGAAGCCCTCAAGAATCTCGGACCCGACGGCGTGATCCGCATCGGCGCCGAAGTGAAGCCCGGCGATATTCTCGTCGGCAAAATCACTCCCAAGTCCGAGACCG
>CAYZAE010000273.1:0-6582 GCA_964476125.1 uncultured Verrucomicrobiota bacterium
TTCGGACCGAAGCGGAAGACCGGGGCACGGCGGATGCGGGGATTGGCGGATGCGTCGCTTTACACCGTGCGCAACCTGCGTCTCGGTCTTTTTGGAAGGCTTGAGACAACTCCAGACGCCGTGGGTGCCGGCGTGAATCCTGGTTCGCTTCATGGCTGAACGAAACAAGTGGCGACGGGAGAGCGTTGGTGGGTTGGGTGCCCCGTGGACTTTGCGGTCATGGACTTGGGCTCGCCCCCCGCGGTGCGGGTGAGGCATAGTTCGCATGTGGCGCGTCCGACGATCGAAACCATCGGCCTGGTGGCCGGAAGCCGTTCCCTGCCGTTGATCTTTGCGCGAGAAGCGCGGGCCAGCGGGGTGAAGCGCATCATCGCGGTGGCGGCAGAGGGCGAGACCGATCGTGAGATTGAGACCGTGGTGGATGAGGTCATCTGGCTGCGGGTGGGCCAGGTAGGAAAGATGATCCGGGCCTTCACGGACCGTGGAGTGAAGCAGTGCGTGATGCTGGGGCTGATTGCTCCGAAGAATCTGTTCGATGTACGTCCGGATCTTCGGGGGATCGCCCTTCTGATGCGGCTGAAGGAGCGGAACGCGCACACCATTTTCGGCGGGATCGCGGATGAGTTGGCGAAGGACGGGGTGGAGCTGATTTCCGCGGCGCCCTGGCTGACGTCCATTATTCCGGGCCCGGGTTATCTGGCGGGTCCGAAGCCGTCGGCGGGGGAATGGGAGGACGTGGAGTTTGGGTATCGGATCGCGAAGGAGATCTCGCGGCTCGAGATCGGCCAGTGCGTGGTGGTGAAGGGGGGGACGGTGTTGGCGGTGGAAGGATTCGAGGGAACGGATCGCTGTCTGACGCGGGGTGGGGAACTGGCGGGGCGGGACGGTGGGGCGGTGGCGGTGAAGGTGGCGAAGAAGAATCACGACATGCGATTCGACATCCCGTGTGTCGGCCCCACGACCCTCGAAGTCTGCGCGGCCCATGGCATCCGGACCCTGGCGGTCGAGGCGGGGATGACGCTGCTGCTGGACAAGGAGGATCTGGAACGGTTGGCGAACCAGTTGCGGATCACGGTGGTGACGACGGCGGCATTGACGACACCGGCCTGAGGCACCTGCCTGACGCGGGTTGAAACGGGTCGCGTGGACCGGTGGGTTCTGGTTGGCTTGGGGCGATGTCCAACGCCGAAAGCTCCGCGCTCTTTCAGCCCTTGCGGGAGGATCTGTTCGCCATTCGCACCCGCGCTGCCGGTCCGGCCGGGAGTCTGCCCCTGACTCCGGAAATGCTGCGGGAACGTCCGAGCGGCGATCTGTTCGGGATGTCCCAGAACGCCGGCATGGGTTGGGACCCGGCTGAACTCAACCGGAAGGAGTTTCTGATCCTGAGCACGGCGGGGGGGATGCGGGCCGAGGACGGCAGCCCCATCGCGCTCGGTCTCCACACGGGCCATTGGGAGATCGGTCTGCAGGTGAAGGCGGCGGCGGAGGAACTTCGGCGGCTGGGGGGACTTCCTTTCGCGGCGTGTTGTTCGGATCCCTGTGATGGCCGGACGCAGGGCACGGTGGGCATGTTCGACAGCCTTCCGTACCGGAACGATGCGGCGCAGATTTTTCGACGATTGATCCGTTCCCTGCCGACGCGTTCGGGTGTGGTGGGGGTGGCAACATGCGACAAGGGACTTCCGGCGATGATGATGGCGCTCGCCGCGATGCGGGAGCTTCCGTGCGTGCTGGTGCCCGGGGGCGTGACCCTTCCGCCGGAGCGCGGCGAAGATGCCGGGACCATTCAAACCATCGGCGCGAGGTATTCGCATGGGTTGCTTGGACTCGAGGAAGCGGCGGAACTTGGCTGCCGGGCCTGTGCCACGCCAGGCGGGGGGTGCCAGTTTCTGGGGACGGCCGCGACGTCGCAGGTCGTGGGGGAGGCGTTGGGTTTGGCCCCGATGCACAGCGCGCTCGCGCCCTCGGGGCAGCCGGTCTGGACGGAGATCGCGCTCAGGGCGGCGCGGTCGGTGGTGAACTTGCAGCGTCGCGGGATCCGTGGGGCGGATATCCTGACGGACGCCAGTGTGCGCAACGCGATGGTTCTTCATGCGGCGTTCGGCGGTTCGACCAATCTCCTGCTCCACATTCCGGCGATCGCGCACGCGGCCAGGTTGCAGCGTCCGACGGTCGAGGATTGGATCGCGATCAACCGGAGGGTGCCCCGATTGGTGAGCGTGCTGCCGAACGGACCGGTTCATCACCCGACGGTTCGGGTGTTTCTGGCCGGCGGTGTGCCGGAGGTGATGCTTCACCTGCGCCGGCTGGGGTTGTTGGAAACCGGCGTCCTGACCGTGGAGGGCGTCACCCTGGGCGAGGCACTGGACGCCTGGGAAGGCAGCGAACGCCGGCGACGATTCCGGGAGATTCTTCAAGAGGCGGACGGGGTGGATCCGGACGACGTCATCCTGCCGCCGGAGCGGGCGCGGGCCGCGGGGTTGTCGAGCACGATGATGTTCCCGCGGGGCAACCTTGCGCCCGAAGGTTCGGTGGTGAAGGCGACGGCGATCGATCCGTCGGTCCTCGATGCGGATGGTGTCTATCGCAAGCAGGGGCCGGCCCGGGTGTTTGCGTCGGAGCGGGCGGCCATCGCGGCGATCAAATCGGGGGGAGTCCGGGCGGGCGAGATCGTGGTTCTGGCGGGGTGCGGTCCGCAGGGCACGGGCATGGAGGAGACCTATCAACTGACCAGCGCCCTCAAGCACCTTCCGTTCGGCAAGCACGTCGCCCTGATCACCGATGCGCGGTTTTCGGGGGTGAGCACTGGGGCCTGTCTGGGGCATGTGGGACCGGAGGCGCTGGCAGGCGGACCGATTGGCAAGGTGCGTGACGGCGACGTCCTTCGCATCCGGCTCGACCGTGCGGCCCTTGAGGGTTCGGTGGATTTCGTGGGCGAGGGAGGACGCGAGTTTTCGCCCGAGGAAGGCGCGGCGATTCTGGCGGCGCGTCCGCGACGGGAGGATCTGGCCCCGCATCCGTTGCTGCCAGCGGACACGCGACTGTGGGCGGCGATGCAGGCGGCCAGCGGAGGGACCTGGGGGGGTTGTGTGTTTGATGTGGAATCCATCGTAGCCCGCCTGAACGCAGGGTGACCGGAAGGGGCCGCAGCGTTCTTCACAATTCCCTGACAACTCCCAACCGGGGCGTCGCTAGAAAGGAACCGTGAAATCGATTCTCTTGATTGTGCTGCTCCTGGGGGGCGGGTGGTTTGCGCGGGCTGCGGAAACCCTGGAGCAGGATTTCCAGGCGGCCCTGCTCGTGGAGGAAGCCCGGCGGGATCTGTATGCCGCCATCCGCGCGTACGAGGCCATCGTCGCCCGGGTGGATGCCGACCGGGCCATCGCGGCGACGTCGGTCTTCCGCCTGGGCGAATGCTATCGCAAGGCGGGTCGAACCAACGAGGCCGTGGCCCAGTACCAGCGGTTGCTCCGGGATTATCCCGGGGAAACGGCGTTGGTCCGCATCAGTCGTGAAAACCTGACGGTGCTCGGTGGGGGGGCGGGAGGTGTCGGAGCCACGAATGCCGTGGTCGTAGGGGAAGGGGAAGCTGCGGACGCCCCGCTCGAGTTGGAGGCCCGGGAGATTCAGCGGCTGCGGGCGTTGTTCGATCGCAGCCCCGATCTTCTGGACAGTCCGATCGAGGATCAGACGCCTCTGTATCGGGCGGCGGCGAAGGGCCAGTTGTCGGTGGTCAAAGCACTGCTGGGCTGGGGGGCGGATCCGAATCGGCGCTCGGGCGCCGAGACCGCGCTCCATGCGGCGGCGGCGGCGGGGCATCGGGCGGTGGTGCAGGCGCTGCTGGAGGCCAAGGCGGATCCCAATCCGTCGGGACTTGATGGCCGGACCCCGCTCTCGGTGGCGGTCTGGCAGGGTTACACGGCGGTGATGGAGACCCTCCTGTCGGCGGGCGTCCGACCGGACCAGGATCCCGACAATCTCGCGTTGTACGCGGCGGTCGACTCGGGACGAACCAATCTCATCGAGCGACTGGTGAAAGCCGGCGCGCACGTCAATGTGGTAAGGGCTCCGGAGAAACAGGGGACTCCCTACCGTTCCCGGACGCCGCTGGAGCATGCGGTGCGGACCGGGCGGCGGGCGGCGTCGCAGACTTTGATCCGGCTCGGGGCCCAGACCCTGGGACAGGGGGATGGACAACGCGATCTGCTCAGTGAGGCGATTTTCAGTCGATCCCCGAGGGCGGAAGTGGAGTGGGTCAGTGAGTTGCTCGCCGCCGCACCAGGGAAGGGGTTTCCCGATGGGTTGCTGGATCGGATTCTTTTTCGGGTGCTGGAGAATAACGTCGGCGAGGACTACGTGCGCCTGCTCCTTTCGGCTGGCGCCTCGGTTGAGGCGCGCTCCGCCAATGGAACGCCCCTGGTTTGCATGGCGGCCTGGGTTCCGACCTCGACCGGAGCGCTGGAAGCCATTCTCGCGGGCAAGCCCGATTTGCAGGCCACTGAGCCGGGGAGCTGGCGAACGGCGTTGCATTTTGCGGTGGAGCGGCGCGCCACAAATCTCGTTTCCCTGCTGCTCAAGGCCGGAGCGGATCCAAACCGGCTCGATCGGGAGGATCGGACGCCCTTGAGTCTCGTTCAGCTGTGGTTGGATGACACCCTCCGAAATCTTCCGGCTGACTCGGATCAATCCCCGACTTTCACTCCCGCGCTCCGATCCGGGACCACGGCGGTCCCATCGCCGACACCCGCGCGAGTGATGATGGCCCGGGGCGCGAGCGGGCCCGTTTTCCAGAGCCTGGAGAACTATCGTCAGATCGAAGCCATGCTCCTGGCGGCGGGCGGAAGGGCGGATATCGTGCGCCGTCTGGGGGTTCATGCGCGGCGGGGTGCGCTGACGAAACAAATCGTCCGCCAGAACGCCGAGGATCCCCCGCCGACGCTGGCCGACCTCCTGATGCTGGCCCTGGCCTTCCAGGACGGAACGTATGTCTGGGCGGATCTTGAGGGCATCCGTGTGGCGCGCTTGAATCCGGACGGGGTTTCGGAACGCTCGCTCACCCCTCCGGCCGGCTGGTGGAAGAACGCGCAGGGGTGTGATTGGAACATGCCGTTGGAATGGGGGGACATCGTGGAGATCCCTGATACCGACCGGGTGCGCAACGAGGTCTGGCAGGGAGTGCCTGAACCGGCTGGCGAGGCGTTGCGCCGGTGCAGCACCCGGGTGGTGAAGCTCAAGGTCAAGGATCGTGTCCGGGAGCTCGAACTTCGACCGGCGAGGCTTAGCGGTGAAACCGTGGTGAACATGCACATTCAGACTGTCGAGGGGACACCGACTCCGGCGGAGCCGCGCGTCGAGATGCGTTCGTGTCTCCTGGGCACCGTCCTCAATGTAGCCCCCGGAGTTCGGTCCTCCTCGGATCTGACTCGGGTCCGGGTCGTTCGACCGTCCTCGGGGCAGACCTGGGTGTTGAACGTGGCGAAGGATCCGCGTGCGATTCGTTTCTGGCTGATGCACGGGGACGAAATCGAGATTCCGGAGAAAACGGCGCCTTGAGGGGAATCCACGGGAAACCTCTGCTCCTGAGATGCCATGATCACCGATCCTGCTGCGCGTCCACCGTGGCGCTACGCGGTTCTTGCGCTGGCCCTGGTTCTGCCTGCCTTGGGTCTTGCGGGCCTGGCGGCCTGGGCTCTGCGTTCGGATCGACGGTTGGCGGAGGCGGATCTCCGCGATCGTGCGGAGGACGTCGCGCGGGTGGCTTTGGCGAGTCTTACCAACCACCTCGAGTCGGCATGGACGCTCCTCGATGTTCCCCGGATGGAATCGCGTCCGGGCTGGGGCGTTCTGGCTCTCGATGCCTCCAACCGACTGGCCTGGCCTGCGCCCGGGCCCTGGCCACCGATACCGGCTTCCTTTCGGGCGACAACCTCTGGCACACCGCGGGAGGGGCAGGCCTTGAAACTTCGGCAAGCCCATGAGCTGCGCGAGGCAGGCGAGACGGGTGCGGCGATCGAGGCGTACCGGCAGGTGTTGGCGGCCGGGGTGACCGCCCCGTCCCGGGAGGTTGTGGAGTCCGGGTTATCCGTCGGCGCGGTGGCGTTGCACGCATTGCTGGATCTCGCCGGGGGACGTCCGGAGCGATTGCCGGAGGCCTGGCGTTCCGGGCCGGGGTTGCTCCTGGACGAGGTGCTGGCCCTCGATTCGACACCGATCTCCGAGGCAGCCCTGGCCCGCCTGCGAGCGCTGCTGCCTGGGCTTGCGGCCACGGGTCAGGCATCGAAGGAAGTCATCCGATGGGACGAACCGTTTCGCAGGCGTGATCTCGCCCGTCGCGCCTACGATGCCCTGGCGCGATCCCGATCGCGTTCGCGGTCCGATTTCGAGGCAGGGGTGGGAAGTGCCGCGGGACCGGGTGGGGCGGGTTCCCGCGAGTGGCGTGAGGTGATGTCGTTCCATTCGGACCGGGAATTCTGGCTGGCGGCTTTGGCGTCGGATCCAAGGACGCAACCGACCTGGGCCCGTTTCGGTCCAGGGCGGGAACCCGAGGACGTCCGGTGGTTCGCGGTGTTGCGATGGCGGGAG
>CAYZAE010000274.1:0-6576 GCA_964476125.1 uncultured Verrucomicrobiota bacterium
AGGCTCACTCAGGAATGGGGGCATCTTCAGGGGAATCGATAAGATAAAAGACTATAAAGAAAAACCTGATAGATTACTGACATTAAAATAGATTAAGGTCGGTATTGAAAGGTTATTGTTTGTCAATTTAAACAATTAAAACTATGTACCTGAGAACTATTCTACTAATTTTCTTGATCCTTATGCTAATTGGCGCTTTTCCCACCTGGCCGCATAGTCGAAACTGGGGTTACTATCCGAGTGGCGGCCTGGGATTGGTGCTGTTGATTCTCGTCATACTGCTACTGCTCGGAAAACTTTGAACCCGGCGGGCGTTGTCGCCTGAGGTAAAACCATGCGGGATCCCTCTGGCGCATCAGTATTGGATTTCATCAGTTACCCAACGGTGGTGA
The DNA here is from genome assembly GCA_964476125.1 of uncultured Verrucomicrobiota bacterium. Lineage (GTDB taxonomy): Bacteria > Verrucomicrobiota > Verrucomicrobiia > Limisphaerales > CAIMTB01 > CAIMTB01. The sequence continues at coordinate 393 of CAYZAE010000274.1, forward strand.
ACGGGCTATCGATGGCCCTTCATCCAGTGTCGGTATATTTCAATTATATTATAAGTATGAGTGCAATTACACTAAATCAATTAAAACGCATCGGATTGCTGGGGCTTGTAATCTTGGTGACCACTGCGGTCATTGGCTGCAACACGATGCATGGTTTTGGTACAGACGTTGAGAAGGCGGGCGAGAAGATAAAAAAAGAGAGCGACTGAGATCGTGTTTCATCAAACGAGTCCGGGATGCCGCCCTCCAACTTGACAAGAGCAGCGCGTCATCGCTTCCGTCGGGCGAGGCAAGCAACCGGTCGCACAGACCTCTTCGGTCCACAACTTGGTGCGGCCCCCCGGGGAACCCGATATGAATCAGCCGGCGCATGGCGCGGCGGTAGCTGATACCCGGCCGAGTCCAAATCGGGAAACGGCCCCTGACTGCGTTCACGGCCCGGGAGCAGACGGCTTGTGTCAATAGTGAGGACCGACCCCTATTCAGGCTTGGGGGTCTGTACCGAGTACCGGTTCCAATCCTTGAGGAGTGCGTGGACGACGCGGGATCCTACGCGGTGGGCGGACTCGAGTGACGGGATCAATCCCTGGTACTCGGCCAACATGCTGTCGGCGACCCCGGTTGCGTCCGGAGGCGTGCAGTAGTTGCTGGCGGTGCGAAGGAAGAGCACCCGCTTCCAATCCACCCGCCGCATTCCCGACAGGCGCTGCAGGGACTGGGCGATTCCGTGGTCCTCCATGTTGGTCATCACGTAATTGGCCTTGGCCCCGGTATGGAGCTTCGCCCAGTCGTTGGCCCAGCGGGTCATCGCGGGTCCGTGCCAGTAGCGGCAAGAGCCGAAGGTGTCGCCGATCAGCACGAAGGGCGGGCGCTGCGCGTTGGGAAAGGCCTTGTAGGCCGCGCGCAGCGGCTTCATGGCGTCGTTCTCCGGGATCACCGTGTCGCGGGTGAGCGCGAAGGCCCAGTCCACCAGCGCGCCGTTGAGTTCCCAGGCCATCTCAGCGGGTTCCCACTCGGTGGACTTGGGCTTCTCGTTGGGTTTCCGGCTGCCGACCGGGATGATGGCGTAGGGCCAAGACGGATCGGCCTCGCGGGAATCCACCTCGTAGGCGATGTCTCCGTCGACGACCCACTTGGCCCACGCCGCGCTGGCCACGGAGGCGTCGGCCGGATCCACGCCGGCGATCCCGTTGACCAGCCAGTAGGTGCGGCTCAGGTCAAAGCGCGGGTCGAGGCCCAACGCGAGGACCTGCAACGCCGCTCGCGAGGTGGTGCCGCTGACCATGCCCCACAGGCCCTGACCATTGTGGGTCAGAGGGTGGTCCACGCCGGGTACGTCGACGCGGTTGGTCAGGTGCTCCCGCTCGTGCCAGAACTGGAATTCGCCGGGCTTGTCGCCGGAGTCGGCACCGATCTCGTAGGTGGTCACCACGAGGACCTTCGGTGCGAATCGCGCCTCGGCGGCGGACACGGCGTCGATGAAGAAACCGAGCGCTGCGACGGCAAGCGCGCAGACCCGGGAGCGAAGCGGAAGGCGAGACAGGAAGTCGTTCATGGACGGGGCGGTTTGGGGTAGTTGGAGCCTTTGGGCGGGAGGGTGTTCTGGCGGCTGGAGCGGTGCCGCGCCCAAGTTACCCTGTCGGTGGCAACGCACGATTCAAGCGTCGTCAGAGCCTTCGAGCGGTTGGGTCGTCTGGGTAGGGACCGATCTTCTGCCTCCAAACGACAGTGCGCCAATCCCCGCGCCCTGAACAGCGCAACTTCCTTGCCGAGCACCCGGAAAACAGGTGTCAGGGAATGGTTTTCGATTTCGGCTGCCTTCCTTGAAGGGCCTTCACCCACGCCTGGGATCATCCACGCCTGCATTTTGGGTGAAAGTTCCTCGCTTGCCCGTGCGGAGAGTTTCCAGATCAGCGCCAAAACGTCGTCACCACGGCGCTGTCTGAGTCAGCCTGCGATTCGTGTCGGCCGCAGCGAGGAGCGACGGAAAACCTACCGGAGGTCGGTTGATGATGACGGCTCATGCGAACCCATTCTTTGCAGCGGAATCGCTTCCAATCCTGAAGGGCGTTCCCGGACGCACTTGCCCCCGCTCCTTGGCCAGCTGACGGCGGGCTATTCCCGCAGCTTGCGCACTATCTCGGCGGAGAGCCCCCGGTTGCGGGCCTCGATCAAGGTCGCCGGGTCCAGCAGCTTACGTCCGGGCGGGTTGGCCTGTCTGGCGTAGTCGATCGGAACCCCGTGGCTGCGCAGGCGGATGATTTCCTCGGCGGAGAATTCATATCCAATTTCCTTCCAACCTTGGAGGTAGTCCACCGGCACCCCATGTTGGCGCAGCAGAACGACCTCGGAATTGCTCAATTTGGGCATGGCTCCCATAGCCCCCGCGTAAAAATCCGGGGAAACCCCGTGGTTGCGCAGGCCGAGAATGTCCTCGATCGAGCCCGAGAACCCGCCCCGCCGCAGGGCCTGGCCGAACTCGATCGGCACCCCGTGGTTGCGCAGGCGGATAAATTCCTCGGACTTCAGTGCAAACCCCGCCTGGATCCAGGCTTGGACATAGTCGGGATTGAGCCCGTTTTGGCGGTAGCGGATCACCTCATCCACTGAGATCCCGGGCTGGGCTTGCTCAAATCCTTTCAACGCTTCCGGCGGCACCCCGTTGTTCTTGAGGCCGATCACCTGGGGAATCGACAGGGCGGATCGCGCGGTCGCCCACTGCTTGAGCTCCTCCAGCGGGATCCCATGATTGACCAGCGTCATCACCTCCCCGACGGCAACCTTGCCCCCATTCACTGAGGCTGCCTGGATGAAGTAGGCGCGCTCCACCTTGTGCTGAGCGAGATGCTCGAGATCCTGGAGTGGGAGATCACCCACGGTGTGCGGTTGGATCGCCGCAAGAAATTCCGGGTTGGGCGTGAAGGTGTAGCGTCCGGTGCCCTTGTTGCCCACCCGCTGTCCGGCCCACTCGATCGTCCCAACGTCCTCCTTGAACACCATCTGGATGGGAGCGGTGCCCGGCTTGTTGATTCCATAATGCACCTTGGGGAAGCTGACGGCGTTCCCACCATAGACGATCTCCCACCCCTGGGAACGGTCGGTGCGGGTGGTTTGCTTCAGGTAATAACCTCCGTCGTTCGGAGATTTGAAGAAGTTCTCCGAAGTCTCCCAGTCGCCGATGATCTTCCCACCCACCTCGCTCAAAGACAGTCTGACCCGTTCGTCCTTGGCAGAGGAGGACGAGTCGAATGGGTCGAACCCGCTGATTTCAACCCGGATGCAACCCGTCAGCATCAGCAGGCCCGCCAGGCTGGCCAGGCTGGCGAGGAGTGCCAAGCCGGGCGCCCCGTGGGAGCGGGTCTTCAACCATCGGTCCAGATTTGCAACAGCGCGCTCCAACAGTGTCGGATTTGCCAAGAGCCTCTGTGCCGTGCTCTGGTCCATGGCAAGACTCCGCCGGTCGATTTGCTGATGGTTGCTCATGGGATTGCTGGGGTGGATAGCCCCTGAAACGTGGCGTGGCAAGCGACCTCCATGCTTCGCCGGGCAGCGGGCCTTCCCTGATAGCGGGCCGAAACGACCATGGGTCGGGGGCCATGCCGGCGCAAGATGGTCCGTGGCTGTGCCGAAAAGGGGTCCTCACTATTGACACAACAACTTAGCAAGTATGTGTCGCGAAGCCTGCCTCTGGTAATGTTGTGTCAATAGTGAGGACCGACCCCTTTTCACGCGAGATAGGCGGCGAGTTCGTCGTAAAAGCCGCTGCGATTGGCGTAGCTGGCGTAGTTGCGGGCGGTCTCGAGCCACTCGGTCGTCGAGGGGCGCATCGTTGCGATGGTCTCGGTGAGCATCCTCTGGGTCAGACGTGACTCCCGGCCGGTCTGCATCTCGGTCAGAATTGCCTGCTCGGCCGCACGGGTCACCACGGCGCGGAGGTCGGCCCCGGAGAAGCGTTCGGTCTTCCGGGCGAGCTTGCCGAGGTCGAGCGGTTCCTGCGGCAGGCCCCGGAGGTGGATCCCGAGGATGGCCTCGCGCGCGGCCGTGTCCGGCGGCGGCACGAAGAGCACGCGGTCGAAGCGGCCCGGCCGTCGAAGGGCGTTGTCGACCCGCCAGGGTGAGTTGGTGGCCGCCAGCACCAGTAGGTTGTCGTTGGCGGAGGCGATGCCGTCGAGTTCGGTGAGCAGCACGTTGACCAGGGACGCCCCCGAGGCGCCGGCGTCGTGCCGGCTCATCCCGATGGCGTCGATCTCGTCGATGAACACCACGGTCGGGGACCGGCGCCGCGCCGTCTCAAACAGGTCGTGCAGGTGCCGCTCGCTTTCACCGACCCATTTGGACAGCACGTCGGTGACAGCGATCGAGAGGAAGGTCGCCCGGCACTCGCCCGCCGTCGCCCGGGCGATGTGGGTCTTGCCGCATCCCGGCGGCCCGTACAGGAGGATGCCCCCTCCGGCCCCGCGCCGGAATTTCCGGAACACCTCCGGGTTGCGGAACGGATGGATGATCTGGAGACGGATCCGTTCGATCACCTCCGCCATGCCCCCGATGTCGGCAAAGGTGAGCGGTGGCAGGACGGGTCCGGTGGCGTCCTGAACCGCCCGGGCGATCTCCTCGGCGGTGGGCATGTCGGGTTGATCGCCGGGTCGATGAAGGACGGGTGGGGCGGAGGCCTGGGCGCGCGGGATCGGTGGCGGGGTGGTCTGCGGGGAGGCAACCGGGGAGGCGGCGGGATCGGCCTGCGCGGGGGTGTCGTGCAGCCAGGCCTCCCAGTTGGGATCGGCGAGGGTCTCGTCGAGCAGCGTCGCCGCGCCGTACTTGCGCGATGCCTCGTCGCGACGTCCCTGCCGCCGGAGGATCTGCGCCCACTGGAGGTAGGCGCGGGCGCAGGCCTTGTTGCGTTGAAGCAGCGACGACAGCGTGCGGACCGCCGCCTCCGGGTCGTCCTCGGCCTCGACCCTGGCCTTGGCCAGAAGGTCGTCCTCGGATTCCGGCGGGCGGGTCGCCCCGGACAGCAGCTCCCGGGCCCGCGTCCAGTCCCCGGTTGCGATCGAGTGCCTCAGCAGGAACCCGCGGGTCTCCCAGTCGCCGGGGTCGGCCCGCAGGGCCTTCTCGAGCAGGCGCAGGGCGGTGCCGTCGATCGTCGGTGCCGATCGCCGGCCGGCCGACGGATCCGGATTCGAATCCGGGTTGGGATCAGGGGCTGATTCAGGAGTGGTGTCGCTCATCGCGGGTTGGAGCTCATGGTTTTCAACAGGCGCTCCCGTCGCCAAGAGCGGAGTCGACCCTCGAAGCGCCGGGAGACTTCCACCATCTTCAGGGCGAGCACCGCGGCCACGACCAGGCTTATGACCACCAGGCCGGCCCGGCCGGTGCCTCCGCCATCGCCATCTTCGGTGAAGATCCGCCGGAGGACCCCGAACCAGAAGCCTCCGAGGCCCGCGGTGAACAGGGTCAGCCGGAGCCACCGGGGCCACCCCCGGTAGCCGAGGAATCCTCCGCGCCGGGCGCCGATCTCGCCGGCCTCGGAGCGGAGGTCGCCGATCGCGAGGTATTCATAGTACCTGGTCATCGGCCAGAGAAAGATCAGCCAGAGGATCCAGCCGGCGATGACGAACTTGAAGAGGCACAGCCAGGCGAGGAGGCCGACGGCGGTGGCTAGGAAGCTCCGCTTGCGGCCCTCCTCTCCGTAGGTCTTCCGGGCGATCCACGAGAGGGCGTCGGCCGGGGCGCAAAGGGTGCGGTACACTGGGTCGCGCCGGCGCACCGCCAGGAGCAGGTCTTCTCGGGCGACGCGCATCAGCGGCTCGATCGCCAGAGCCCGGCGGAAGCATGCCTCGGCCTTCCGGTGGTCGCCGGCATTGAGATGGTCCCTGCCGAGATTGACGTGCGCGAGGGCGTGTTCCGGATCAATGGCGAGCACCGCTTCGGTCGAGTTTCCCATCGCGCCGAATTGCCCGCCGCAAACTGCGTACAGATTCACGACATCGGGGTCGCTCGGAGCCAGCTCGAGGGCCCGGGTCGCCCACTTCAGGGCGTTCGGAGCGTCGTGCTGCTCGTGGCACATACGCGCCAGCTCGTACCAGGGGCGGAAGTCGTTCGGTTCGAGGCGGATGGCCTCCACGATCGATCGGTCCGCCTGCTGGAGGTTTCCGAGGTCGAAGTGCGTCGTCGCCAGCAGTCGGTG
>CAYZAE010000275.1:0-6574 GCA_964476125.1 uncultured Verrucomicrobiota bacterium
TCACCGCCTGGCGCCGCGCCATGGACACCGCCGGCTCCACCCCCCGCCCCCGAGACCGAAACGGAACCCCCGAAATCCACCGGAACCGCCCAGGCCGCCGAGACCGACGAATTCGTCCCGCTGCGACGCGCCCGCACCGCCGATCCCGCCCCCTCCCCAGCCACCGGACGCGGCACCTGGGACAGCGACACCGCCTACCGCATTTACCTGCGCGAAATCGGCGAAGTCTCCCTGCTCAAACCCGAACAGGAAATTGAACTCGCCGCCAAGATCAAGGCCGGCGACCGCGCCGCCCGCGACCACATGATCAAGGCCAACCTCCGGCTCGTGGTCAAAATCGCCCACGACTACGAAGGCTACGGGCTACCGCTCCTCGACCTCATCAACGAAGGCAACATCGGCCTCATGAAGGCCGTCGAACGCTTCGACCCCAACAAAGGCGGCAAACTCTCCACCTACGCCGCCTGGTGGATCAAACAAGCCATCAAACGGGCCCTCGCCAACCAGGGCAAAACGATCCGGCTCCCCGTCCATCTCGTCGACAAAATCGCCCGCATGCGCCGGGTCTCCGCCCAGCTCGAAGAGGAATTCGGCCGCGAACCCACCGACGAGGAACTGGCCGAGGAACTCGACATCCCCGTCTCCCGCGTCACCCAGTGGCGCAGCGCCGCCATCCGACCCGCCCAACTCGACGCCCCCATCGGCGACGACGACGCCAACTCGCTCCGGGACATCGTCCCCGACGAGAAACAATCCACGCCCTACCGCGACCTCGAGGACAAAACCGTCCGGCAGATGCTGGAAGGCATGATCGTCGACCTCGATGTCCGCGAGCAGAACATCCTCCGCAAACGCTTCGGCTACGACGGCGGCGATGGCCTGACCCTCGAGGAAATCGGCCAGGAATACGGCGTCACCCGCGAACGCATCCGCCAGATCGAGGCCGTAGCCCTCCGCAAACTCCGTCGCATGATCGAGAAAATCGAAAAGTCCCAATCCCAGGCCGACTAGCCGAACGCCCCAAACTCACCACTTGTCCTCCGCACCCCGTTTCTGCCAATAATCCCGCGCCGATGAAGTCGTCCAGCCACGCCCACCTTCCGTTCCTCCCGATTCTCGGGATTCGGATTATTGAAGGCCACCGCGGTCGCTGAACGAGTTTTCAACCACGAAAACCCCGTTCCGCGACCCGGAACGGGGTTTCGCTTTTTTCACCCGGATCACCAGCCCCAAACCATCATCACCCAAGGTCACCGATGAAACGCCAGGTCGAGATCTACGACACCACGCTCCGCGACGGCGCCCAGGCCGAAGGCATCAACTTCTCCCTGATGGACAAGCTCCGCATCGCCGAACGCCTCGACCAGTTCGGCGTGCACTACATCGAAGGCGGCTGGCCCGGCTCCAATCCCAAGGACCTCGAATTCTTCCAGCGCGCCGCCCGTAAACGCTGGAAATCCGCCCGGATCGCCGCCTTCTCCATGACCCGCCGCAAGGGCGTCGCCGTCGAAAGCGACCCGCTCATGCGCCAGTTGCTCGAAGCCGAAACGCCCGTCGTCACCATCGTCGGCAAAACCTGGCTGCTCCACGTCACCGAAGTGCTCCGCGCCAAACCCGACGAAAACCTCGGGATGATCGCCGACACCATCCGCTTCCTGAAGGACCACGGCAAAACCGTGTTCTACGACGCCGAACACAGCTTCGACGGCTACATCGACGAACCGGAATACGCCCTCGCCACCTGGCAGGCCGCCGAACGCGCCGGCGCCGATGGCGTCGTGCTCTGCGATACGAATGGCGGCCGGCTCCCCGACGAAATCGCCAGCATCACTGCCGCCGCCGTCAAAAACCTCCGCTGCCCGGTCGGCATCCACACCCACAACGACGCCGGCTTCGCCGCCGCCAACGCCATCGCCGCCGTGGCCGCCGGCGCCTCCCAGATCCAGGGAACCATCAACGGCTACGGGGAACGCACCGGGAACTGCAACCTCACCAGCATCATGCCCACGCTGGAGTTCAAGCTGGGCCTCCGCGGCGTCCCCCCCAAATCCCTGCCCAAACTCCGCGAACTGTCCCAGTTCGTCGACGAAGTCGCCAACATCCGCCACGACCCCCGCCAACCCTGGGTCGGCCAGACCGCCTTCGCCCACAAGGGCGGAATGCACGTGCACGCCATCGACCGCGTCGCCCGGAGCTACGAACACATCCAGCCGGAATCGGTCGGGAACTTCCGCCGCGTGCTGGTCAGCGACATGTCCGGCCGCACCAACATCCTCATGAAGGCCGCGGAACTCGGATTCAAACTGGCCCCCGACGCCCCCGAAACGCGCGACATCACCGGCAAGGTCAAGGAACTGGAAGGCCAGGGCTACGAATACGAAGCCGCCGAAGGCTCCCTCGCCCTGCTCATCCGCGGCGTGCTCGATCACAACCCGGAACTGCTCTTCACCGTCGACTCCTACCACGTCTCCACCCGCGGCAACGGCTCCAGCTCCGTCTGCGAAGCCACCGTCAAAATCCGCGTCGGTCAGACCGTCCATCACACCGTCGCCGAGGGCGACGGCCCCGTGAACGCCCTCGACGGCGCCCTCCGCGCCGCCCTCGCCCGCTCGTTCCCCAGGATCCGCAAGGTGAGTCTCACGGATTACAAGGTCCGGATCCTCGACGGCGTCGCCGGCACCGCCGCCCGCACGCGGGTGCTCATCACCTCCACCGACGGCCGCCGCGAATGGGGCACCGTCGGCGTCAGCGCCAACATCATCACCGCCTCCCTCCAGGCCCTCGTCGATTCCATGGAGTACGCCCTGCTCGAACAGAAGGGCAAATAGCCCGCCTCACCTTCCTTCTGGTGCGCCGGCGTCCGTTCCGCCAACGTCAGGATCATGCCTCGCTGGTTCCTCTGGACGCTTGCCGCACTCGGCTCCTGGGGCCTTTGGGCGATCGCCTCCAAGGTCATTGGCGATGCGCTCTCCCCGGCCCATAGCCAGGCCCTGTCCACGCTGGGCATGCTGCCGGTGCTCGCGGCCCTCGCCTGGTCCCGGCATCCCACCCACCCCGGAACACGCTCCCGCGGCATCGCCTACGGGTTCGCCGCCGGCCTCGTGACCTGTCTCGGCAACCTCGCCTATTACGCCGCCCTCCAGAGCGGGAACAAAGCCGCCACCGTCATCCCGCTCACCGCCCTCTACCCGGTGGTCACCATCACCCTCGCCGTGCTCCTTCTCCGGGAACGGCTGCACCGGGGGCAGGTGCTCGGAATCTGTCTCTCCCTGCTCGCCACCTATCTCTTCAACATCCCGTCCGAACGCGGCTTTCTCTCCCCGGCCATCCTGCTCGCCCTGCCTCCCATCGCCCTCTGGGGTCTCTCCGGTTTCCTCCAGAAACTGTCCACCAACCATGTCTCCGGCGAAACCTCCGCCGTCTGGTTCCTCGCCGCCTTCGTGCCCGTCTCCCTCGCCATCCTTCTGATCCAACCCGTCCCCACCCACTCGCTCACGCCACGCCTCACCGCCCTGGCCGCCGCCCTCGGACTCTTCCTCGCCTTCGGCAATTACGCCGTGCTCGCCGCCTTCGCCCAGGGGGGACGCGCCTCCGTGATCGCACCGCTCGGCGGCCTCTACCCGCTGGTGAGTCTCCCGATCGCCATCCAGTTCTTCGGCGAACGACCCAGCCTCCGCGAAGGGCTCGGCTTCACCACCGCCCTCGTCGCCGTGCTCGCCCTTTCCCTGGAACCCCGATCCCAGGCGTCCGCATCCGCAACCCCCATCTCCCCGTCCGCAGCCCCGAAAGCCCGGTCCTGAACCTCCCCAATTCCATGCAACCAATCCCCACCCTCCCCCAACTTCTCCAATCCGGCGTCGTGCTCGGCGATGGCGGCTATCTCATCGAACTGGAACGGCGCGGCTACGTCGACAGCGGCTCGCGGCGCGGCAAGGTCGGCACCGGTCGCGGCTCCGGCCAGTTCACCCCCGAGGTCGCCATCGAACATCCCGAAGCCCTCCGCGAACTGCACCGGGAATTTCTCAACGCCGGCTCCCGCGTGCTCCAGGCACTCACCTTCTTCGGCACCCGCGAAAAACTCGGGCGCGCCGGCTACGGCGCCCAAACCGAAACGATCAACGCCGCCGCCGTCAAACTGGCCCGCGAAATCGCCGGCTCCCAGGCCCTCGTCGCCGGCAGTGTCTCCCGCACGCAACTCATCGAACGCGAAGGCATGGAAGCCCTCGGTCGCGCCCGCGATCACATCGCTGAACAAATCCGGCTGCTCAAGGACGCCGGCATCGACTTCCTCATCCTCGAAACGTTCTTCCACCTCGCCGAAATGCGCGTCGCCCTCGAATGCGCCGCCGAGAGCGGCCTCCCCGCCGTCGCCACCATGAGCTTCCGCCCGCTCATCACCCAGTGCAGCGACGGCCATTCCCCCGCCGAATGCGCCCGCGTGATGACCGAGCTCGGCGCCGTCGCCGTCGGCGCCAACTGCGAACAGGAACCCGCCCGCATGCTCGCGCTGCTCCGCGAAATGCGCTCCACCACCCAACTGCCCCTCGCCGCCCAACCCGCCGCCTTCCGCACCACCGACGCCTGCCACAGTTTCACCCGGCTCCCCGCCTTCCCCGACGACCTGGAAACGATCCAGATTTCGCGCCGGGAATTCACCGAGTTCGCCCGCGCCGCCGCCAACGAAGGCATCGGCTATCTGGGCGGCTGCTGCGGTTGCAACGCCGCCTACATCCGCGCCCTCTCCGACGGTCTCACCCCCGCATGAACGTCTCCATCCACTCCACCCCGGACCTCGCCAACACCGCCGCCGCCGATCGCCTGGCCGAATGGCTCAGGCTCCCCGACACCCGCAACGTCATGGTCGCCGCCGGCAATTCGCCCATCGACCTGTACGGACACATCGCCAACCGCCGGCTGCCCCTCAGTCATCTCGAAGTCTTCCTGCTGGATGAATACGTCGGCGTGCCCGACGACGAACCCCGCTGCTGCGCCGGCCTGCTCCGACGCACCGTCGCCGAAGCCTGGGGAATCCCCAGCGCCCGCTTCCACACGGTGGACCCCCATCCGGACCGCGCACTCGCCAGCGTGCTCGCCCACGAAAAGCACATCGACGCCGCCGGCGGGCTTCATGTGCTCGTGCTCGGACTCGGACAAAACGGGCACCTGGGCTTCAACGAACCGGGCAGCACCCCGGACTCCACCGCCCGCGTGCTCGACCTGGAACCGATCTCCATCGAGGCCAATCGAACATGGTTCGGAGGCGATTACGCCCCGGCCCAGGGAGTGACCATCGGACTTCGCACCCTGCTCGCCGCGCGACACGTCATCGTGCTCGCCTTCGGGGCCCACAAGACCCGCGCCGTCCAGTCCATGCTCGAAGCCACCCCGTCCCCCGACTGCCCCGCCTCCTTCCTCCAATCGCATCCCGACGTTCACGTCTTCCTCGACGAAGCCGCCGCCGCGGGGCTTCGCCGTTCGACACCAACGCACCCCGGTCCCGGCCACCAAGGCTCCCAAGCCTCGTCCCCCCGCTGACCCCCGGGCCTCCGAAATCCGTCATCCGTCATCGCACCCCGGACATGGCTGGCTCCCCCAAACCCCTCCCTCCCTCGGGGACCTGCGCCATTGGCATCGACGTCGGCGGCACCAAAATCGCCGCCGGCCTCGTCACTTTCCCCGGGTTGCAGATCAGCGCGGAGCATCGCATCCCCACCCCGAAACCGTGCGACGGTGCGCAACTCCTCCGAGCCGTCGAGGACATCGCTTTCGCACTCGCGGACCAGGCCCACCGACGCCGCCTGCACATCGAGGCCGTCGGACTGGGTCTCTGCGAAATCGTCGACCGGGACGGCAATATCCGCAGCGGCAATGCCATTCCCTGGATGGGACTTCCCGTGAAGGAAAAGCTCCGACGGATTGCTCCGGTGACCGTTGAAGCAGACGTGCGGGCGGGCGCGCTGGCCGAAGCCAGGGCCGGAGCCGCCCGCGACTTCCGGATCTTTCTCTACGTCACCATCGGCACGGGCATCAGCTGCTGCCTGATGCAGGACGGCAAACCCTACGCCGGCGCCCGCGGGGCCACCGGAACCCTGGCCAGCAGCCCGCTCCCGGTCGAAGTCGACCGCTTCTCCGCCACCGCTCCCCCCACCTTCGAGGATCTCGGATCCGGCCCCGCTCTGGTTGCCCGCTTTCGCAAAAGTGGCGGCCAGGCCGATCGCGCCGAGGACGTCCTCGCCGCCGCCGCCCGCGGCGATCTCCAGGCCATCTCCATTGTCCGCCAGGGCGCCCAGGCCCTCGGGGCCGCCATTGGTTGGGCGGTGAACGTGCTCGACCCCGAAGCCGTTGTTCTCGGGGGTGGCCTCGGCCTTGCCGAGGGCCTGTACCGCGACGCCCTGGTGGTCTCGATTCGAAGCCACATCTGGTGGGATGGACACCGGCAACTCCCGATCCTACCCGCCGCGAACGGCACCCAGGCCGGCTTCCTCGGCGCCGCCATCGCCGCCCGTCACCGCGCCAAATTCGGCAACTACGCCGACATCCTCGCCCCCGACCAGGACTAGGGTCTGGCGTCTGG
>CAYZAE010000276.1:0-4777 GCA_964476125.1 uncultured Verrucomicrobiota bacterium
ATTGGGGGTGATGGAGATCACGAGTTCCTTCTTGGCCTTCACGTCGAAGCGGCCCTGGAACAGCTTTCCGAGCAGCGGGATGTCGCCCAGGAGTGGCACGGAGCGCACGGTTTTGGCGCGTTCGTCCTGCATGAGACCGCCGATGACGACGGTGGTGCCGGCGCGGACGCGGACGAGGGTGGAGGCCTGTTTGATGTCGAGCACCGGGGCGGTGGTGAGTTCGCTGGGTGAGATTTTGGTTTCGACGAGGCTGGAGAGCACCGGGGCGATATCGAGGGTCACCCATTCGTTGCTCGAGATCTGGGGGGTGATGGCGAGGATGGTGCCGACGGTGATGGTGGTGACGTCGTCCTCCTGGGTTTGGCTTGTGGTGCCGGTGGTTTGGCCGGGGATGAAGATGCTGCGGCGGGTGAAGAAGGGGGTTTCGGTGCCCACCTTGATCATGGCCGTCTGGTTGTTGAGAACGCGGATGCGTGGTTGGGAGACCACGTTGACTTCGCCCTGTTCCTTGAGGGCGGTGAGAAGCACCTGGGTGTTCTCGTCCTTGAAGAGGAATTTGAACGCCTCCTTTTTGATGTCCTGGCCGCCGGCGGCGGTGGCGACGGAGGGGCTTGCGCCGATGGTGGCGACGCCGCCGAAGGCCTGGGCCGCGTGCTGCCAGTCGATGCCGAACTGGAACTGGTCCTTGAGGGTGACGTCGAAGATGCGGGCCTGGATTTCGACCTGCCGGCTGATGCTGAGGGAGAGATTGTCGATGTAGCGTTCGACGCGTTTGAGGGCGGAGGGGCGGTCGGTGATCTGGAGCAGGCCGGCGGTTTGGTTGATGGCGATGTTTTCGCGGCCGGCCGGGGTGAGGAGCCGTTCCATCTCGGCTTTGAGTTCGGTCCAGAAGGCGATGTTGTTTTCGCCGGTGAGATTGACGGAGGAGCCGCCTGAAGCGGCTCCTCCGCCTCCTCCACTGCCCCCACTGCCACCGCTCATGCCGGAGGCCAGCATGGCGGAACTCATACCTGAGCCTTTGCGCGACAGGCGGAGGTAATCCACCTGGAATTCGCGCGTTTCCTTGGCGCGTACCCGGATCAGTCCGTCCTGCTCAATCCACGAGTAATCATGGGCTTCGAGCAAGGCCTGCATCACGCGATCGAGGGGTAGATCCTCGAGGTCGAGCGTGACCTGGCCGGTGACTTCCTGGTCCGGGACAATGTTCAGTTTGTTGGCGCGCGCGAAGATGGCGAGCGCGGCCTTGAGTTCGAGGTTTTCGGCCTTGAACGAATAAAGGGTCTTGCCGCCGACCTGGGCGGTGATTGGGGAGGGGGTCGGGGCGGTTTTGGTGTTTTCGGACGCGGTTGTGGCCGGGGTCTCCGCCTCGTCGGCGGTGTTGTACGTCATGACGACGGGCTGGGGAGAGGGGGTGGGGCGCCGGGGTTCCCGGGACTGGGATGCGGGTGCGTCGGCGAGGGCCTTGGCACCCTTAGTGCCGGAGGCTTCGGCACGGTTGGCGTTGGATTTTGGAAGCTGGCGCCAGTTATCGGCGGTCTCGGCACCGAGACTGACAGCGGCGGCCACGCAGGCGGCGTGGATCACCAGTTGTCGGGCTCGGGGCAGGACCGTCAGGCACCGTTCCATGGCAGCGTGGGGGGGCTTGTTCATGGTGACAGTCGACGTTCGGATGTGGTGGAGGTGGCGGGGCCTTGGGATTGGCCCGTGGCGCGGGGACCTTGGGGGGATCGGGCCGCGGCGGGAGTGCCCACCTTGAAATCGATGTGTTCGGCGCCGTTGGTTCCGCGCACCCAGACCTGGTTGGCGTCGATCCTTTCCACGTTGAACCCGGCGATGCGGTCGCCTTCGGCGAGGACCTGGCTGTTGATGACGGCGAGTCGGCCGCCCGACTGGCGCCAGATGGCGCGGAGGGAGAGGATGTCGGCGGCGCGGGGGCCCTCGGATTTCGGGGCGGCGGCGAGGACGACCTGGAAGGGGTCGCGGGCGGGGGATTCGACCCAGCGTCCGTATTGGGCGTGGACGACCTGGAAGTCGATGGATTGGACTGGGACCAGTGGAACTCCCGGGGTTGCGGCTTTGGCGGGGTCCTGGGTGCCGGCGGCCGCCGGGAGGGCGCTGGAAGCTTGGGCATTGGGATCGGCGCCAGGGGCGGGGGCGGGGGCGGGGCGGGTGTAGCGCCTTCGACCGGCCCCCGAGCTGACGAGGGTCCAGGCCACGAAGCCCACGGCGCAGATGGCGAGAGCTGCGACGACGATGTTTTTCTGTCGTTGCTGCTTTCTCATGGCGTGGGAGGGGAGGGGAGTTTGGCCTGAGCCAGGGGGGCCTCGGTCTCGAGTGGGGCGGGATCAGCCTCGAGGTCGATGGGGGGGGCAGGAAGCGGGCTGGTCTTGGGGGCTGGTGCGGAGGCGGAAGGTTTGTCATCTGCCCAAAGCTCGACCGAGACGGAGGCGAAACCGCCCCCGGTGGCCGAGGCATTGAGCGTCAGCCCGATGAGATCGACGCGCCGGGGATTGCCGGAGACGAGGCGGGCCCAGTCGACGACCCGGTTGTAGAGCGGGCGGCTGGCCTTGGCGATGGAGCTGGGGAGCAGGTCGAGGTTGGCCTGGACGCGGGTGACGGTGGTGGCGCCGTTGGTTTCGAGGCGGGTGGCGGCGAGTTGGAACCGGGTGTCGAGCGCGAGGGGGATGGAGTCGCGGATGACGGTGTCGGACCATTCGTTGATGGAGAGTTCGCCGGAGAACAGGTTGCCGCGGACCATTTCGAAGCGGCGGGTGACCTCCTGGGTGCGGGAGGCCGACCATTGGGCGCGCATGAGGTCAATATCGGCAGTGAGGCGGGCCACCTGTTGGTTAAGTTGGCGCGAAGTGGATTGCAGGGCTCGGAGGCGGGTGAAGCTCCACCAGATCGCCCAGAACGAGCCGGTGATCACGAGCACGAGGATGACCCGTTCGATCAGGTTGTGGGCGAACTGGCGGGATCCGCTGCGGACGGGTTGGAGGCCGGGTGTGCTCATTGCATCCATCCTTCCAGGTTGAATCGGTCGCGGGGGAAGTAGGGGGTTGGGGCGACGCCTGCGTTGGCGCGGCGGGCGTTCCAGTTTGCGATGACGCCGGAGGCGGTTTCGCGGGCGCTGGGGGGTGCGGTGGGTGCGGTGGGGAGGTCGGCGAGCCGAAGGTGGAACGGTCCGTTGGTGAGGACTTTCGCGAAGGCGGAGACGCTGATGGCCAGGGCGTTGGGGGCGCGGGGTGCGGCGTTGGTTTGGGCGTAGCCGGCCATCTGGACGTGCCACAGGGGGCCTTCCCGTTTCACGGAGACGCTGGAGAGCCGGAGGTCGGCGGGGACGGCCTCGCCCAGGTAGGCGAGGAAGTAGGCGGGCACGGGTGGGAGGCGGTCGTCGATGACGGCCCGGATGGATTCCTCCTGGCGGGTGAACTCGGTGTGGGCCTTCTGAAGTTCGAGGTGTTCCGATTGGAGGGTTTTGATGCGCGTTCCCAGACGCCTGATTTCGAAGCGTTCGCGCGACGAGAGGTATTGCACGAAGGCAACGGAGGCGGCGGCGGCGCAGACCAGGATCAGGGAGACGAGGGTGGTGACGCGGAGCAGGGTCTGGCGCTGAGGGGCCAGCCGCTGCTCCGAGCTGATGAGGTTGGGGGCGAACTCCGGCGGCAGGCGGAGGGCGTCCTCGGCCCAGTAGGTGGGGGTGTCCGGCTCCGGGCTGACGCGGATCGGGGTGTGGATCTGGGGCTGGAGTTCGGCGGCGCGTTCGGCGGAGCCGGGGCCAAAGAGCCAGACGCTGCCGACGTTGACGCCGAACTGCTGGCTGACGAAGAGAATCGTGCGGCTGAGATCGACCCCGATGTTGGCGGGGCCCTTGTTGCGGTTGGCGTCGAGCGATCGGGCGAGGAGCAGGTCCCCGTTTTTCCGGCCGACGACCACCGTGACCCGGTCGCCGCAATCGGCGGCCACGACTGCCACTTCGTCGTTGGCGAGGGGCAGGCGGGTGAGCTGTCCATGGAGCACCGCGGTGGGCGGCAGGACGCTCACCAGGTGGAGTCCGGCGCGCTCGACGTTGCGGACCATCTGGTCCAGCAACGTGCGCGGGAGCAGATGGAGCAGGTGGCTTTGCGGATTCTGGGAGCCGGCGGTGGTCTGGAAGCTCCAGGAGGCCGGACCTTCGAACACCTTCGCGCGGTCCGCCTGCCGGGCGATCATCGACTGGAGCGCGGCTCCCTTGGCCGGGGCGGTCTCGATCAGCTGGTGGGCGAGGCGCGGGTGGGCAAGGAGCAGGGAGACCGTGGATCCGCGGTAGGAGGTTTCGCGGGCAGCCTCACGGACCAGTTCGCCGATCCGCGACAGATCGTCGGGGACGTCGTCCTTGGTCCAGGTGCCGGTGACCTCCCCGCGTTGCACGGCGACGGCGGAGACGCGGCCGTGCAGCCAGGAGAATCCGAGGGTGGTGAGTCCCCGGGGAAGGGACTGGCCCACCGTGGGGGTCGTGGATCGTATTTTCAGGAAGGACATGTCGGCTTGGGCTGAAAGTGGGGGGGATTCCGACCAAGCACCGTCCGGGGCGGGGGGCTAACCCGCCCCGTGCAGTCAGGTCATGCTAGCGGCGCTCATCGTCATCATCGCCCGAGGGATCGTTTCTGCCGTTGGGGCCACCGCCTCCCTGGCCGGGATTGCTGCAGTCGACGCCGTCCCGGTTGTTGCCGTGGCCGTTGTTCTTTTTGACCTTTTTATTCCCGGAGTTACCGGAATTGCCGGAGTTACCGGAGTT
>CAYZAE010000276.1:4877-6557 GCA_964476125.1 uncultured Verrucomicrobiota bacterium
GTTACCGTTGTTACCGGAGTTGTTGTTGCAGTTGTGCGAGTTGTCCCTGGAATCCGGGATGCCGTCGTCGTCGTCGTCGTCGTCGTCGCGGTTGCAGCGTCCGTCGCCGTCGTCGTCGTCGCGATCGTTGCGTCCGTCGCCGTCGCTGTCCCGGTCGTCGCGGTTGCAGACGCCATCGTGATCGTCGTCGTCGTCGTCGTCGTGGCCGTCGCCATCGCAATCGTGGTCGTCGTCGTCGTGCTCGCCGTCATTGTCGTCGTCGTCGTCGTCGCGATTGCAGACGCCATCGCCGTCGTCGTCGTCGTCGTCGCGATCTCCGACGGCGTTGCCGCCGGTGGAGTGGTAGCAGGTTTCGCAATCGGAACCGTCCGCGTGATGGCAGCTGCCGTCGGCGTGATGGACGCCGTGGTGGTCGCAGGTGCCATTGCCGCCGTAGTCGTCGTGGCAGAGGCCGAGGGCGTGTTCCTCCTGGGTGCAGTTGTCGTGGACGGATTCGCCGTAGCCTTCCCCGTCGGTGTCATTGTCGTTATCCGAGACTTCGGGGCGGTGGATGATGTCCTCGGTGACGTCGTCGAGCAGTTGCTGGGTTTCCTGGACGTTGGCGAGGGTGGTTCCGCTGCTGGGGAATCCGGCGTCGGCCCAGGCGATGTAGTTCGTCATGAACGCCGTCATGTCGGTGAGGGCCTCCTCGAGGGTGGTCTGGGGGTTGCCCTGGCCGGTGGCGTTGAGGGGAGCGCCGACGAAGACTTCGGAGGCGGCCTGGAGGTCGGTGCTGGAGGGGAGGGTAACGAGGGTGGGGCCGAGGAGGAGGGAGCTGCGCCAGACGTTGTTCTGGAAGATGTAGGACATCGGGTGCTGCAGGACTTCGCGGGCCTGGAGCGAGTTGGTGGAGCCGATTTGGTCGTGGAGACCGAGGACGGTTCCGCGGATGTAGCTGGAGACCCAGACGGGGGTGGAGGGGAGGGCGTTGGTGGCGGAGGCGTCGATGGTGAACCGGCCCTCGTTGATGGTGGTCTGGTTGGGGATGTCGTAGTTGAGGACGAGGGGGATGAAGAGGGGGGCGAGGTTGATTCGCTGGATGCAGAGGTCATCGCCGGTGCCGGTCCAGGGGAGGTTGGCGGGCACTTGGCTCTCGTTGGCGCTCCAGAGGGACTGGAAGAAGGCGGAGTTGGTGGCGAAGCCGCTGGAGAGGCCCTCGGGGAGGGGTGCGCCGACGCTGGAGAGCACGACGATTCCGAGGGTGTTGCTGAGGTTGTTGGTGATTCCGACGTAGGACTGGGAGTAGGGGAGGGTGAGGCGGTTGGTGATGCCTGGATCGACGAGGAAGACGCGGCGGAGTCCGCGGGAGTTGTAGATCACGTCGTTGGTGTGGATGCCGAGCTGGGTGGCGATGGCCATTTCGATGCCAGTGGCTTCCGGGACGGTGCGGGTGCGGACGACGTACTGGAGGAGTCCGTCGACGAGACGTTCGACGCTTTGGGCTTCGCGGGAGCGGGCTTCGCGGTCGAGTTCGCGGATGACGGAGGGGAGGAGGGCCAGGAGGAGGAGGCCCATGATGGTCATGACGCCGATGATCTCGATGAGCGAGAAGCCGCGGGATCGGGAGCGGGATCCGGGCTGGGAGTCGGCGGGACGGGTGAGGGGCGCCGCGGCGGTGGCGCCATCCGGGAGCAATCCGTG
>CAYZAE010000277.1:0-6548 GCA_964476125.1 uncultured Verrucomicrobiota bacterium
AAACCCCTTTCACGCGGCGATCCTGATGTATCCCTTCCCCGGATCCCTATCCATCCCCCGGTCGACAACTCGGAGATGCGCCCAATCCCCTCTGATCCCCTTTGATCCCCTCTGTGCTCCCTGTGCCCTCTGTGGTTAAGAACCCGCAGCGCGCCCTTCCAGAAGTGTCGAATGTCGGGGTCTGATCCAATTAGACGATGCAGGATACGGCCCGGACGAACGCGTTGGATCATCGACTGAATCCGGCGTGGCGGGTGCTTCAGTTGGCTCCTGAGGACGCTTCGGCCTGGGCCGTCTTTCGGTCGCAGCTCCTCCAGGAGGTGGACAACGATCCGACGAACGGGAACGTCCTCCGAGCCTCGACGGCGTTGGACTATCTCCTTTCGATCCCGATCCCTCGCGAACGGAAAAAGGAACTGCTCCGGGACGTTCAGCGCTTTTACGACGACCCGGGATCAAGCAAACACAAACTCCTTCGCCGCAATGCTTTGAAGCACTTAATCGATCTGGATCCCGCAGCACGACCGGAGGCGGTGGCGGAGTTGATGCGGTTGTACTTGGGATAGGCGAGTCCCACCGAGGGACAGGTCATTTGGGTCACCGCGCGTCCTTCGGGTCACTCCGGAACCCCGGCCTCGGCGAGGGTCCGCACGTGATCGAGCACCCGCCGGTGGATGGCATGGATGATCTGGTCCGACCACACCTGCCAGTAAGCCGCCGGCCAGAGGGAATGGTGATACCACGTCGTGCCCTCCAACAGCGTGCCGCCGTCAGGGGTCGGCTCGAGTCGGAACTGACCTCGTCGCGAAACCAGAAAGCCATCCAGATGCGGCGGGTGAACTTCGTCGTAGGGCGTCCACTCCTCCATCGGCGCCGGGTTTTCGGTGACGGTGAACCCGAGCAGCCTCGGCTCGTCCCAGACCGTGACCGGCTCAACGAAAGGCCCGGTCGAGAACACGCAGTGCCGCACCGCCCCGACGCCGCGTCCCCGAATCTCCGCCCGAATCGGATAGGCGATGCCCCAGCGGAAGAGGGGTTCGGTGGGCGGGGGAAGCTCCGCGAACTCCACCACATGCCGCCACACCTGCGCCGGAGAAGCCGACACCTGGACGGAAGTTGTCACCTTCAACAAGGGCGGCGGCCCGGGTCGGAAAGTCTCGGTGCCCAGGATCGGCGCCATGGCCACCAGGGGCAGGAGACACCCAAGCGTGGGGGGCAAACGCCGCCAGCGCGCGTCCTGCACCGTATGCCCGACGAGTCCTCCCAAGCCGGCCAGGGCCAGGGCCAGCGGGGCTGCCATCAGCAGGCAGATGACTCCCTCGAAGGCCAGGACCAGGAACCCAACCCCCACCAACCCCACCGCCAGCAGCGCGACGATAACGCTGTCCCGCCACTCCCGTGGCTGGCGGGCCCCATGCAGCACGGCCGCCAGAAATCCCATCATGAAGGGCAGCCCGGCAAAGAGCCCCCATCCGTAGGTCTTCAAAAGCTCGGTGGCGATCACCGCCGCCACGCCGGAAAGGAGGGCGCTGATCGCGATCGCGGCCACGGCACTGCCCAACCGCGATGCCGGCAGCCCTTCGACCCAGCTCCCCGAGCTACCACGGCTCCTGTTCCCACCACCGGCATCGCCACCCGTCGCCGACGCCACCCCGGGCTCCCCATCCGGAACCAACACCAGCGCAATGAAGAGAAACCACTTCAACACCGGCACCACGAACAACCCCACCCACCAGAGCGGTAATCCCGCCGATCGCAGTCGCCCCAAACAAAGGGCACAACCCGCCCAAAGAAAAGGCACGGCGAGACACAGCATGATCAACGCAACGCCTCCACCGAACGACATCGCCCCACGCGCAAACCCAGGCAACGGCTCGGTGAAATAGGAGGACCACGACCACTCAGCCAACCCCAGCCACCCGGACACCCCCTGGTCCAGGCAACCCTTCACCCCACCCAGGCATAACGCCCAGATAAGGAATGGAAGCCGCCTCACGCGGCGGTCGAAACGCCATAGGACGGACGGATTCAGGGTCATGGATCATTTCCTCCAATATCGCCGCGAACCATGGATGACGGTTTTCATGGCAACTCAAGAAAAACGATGGTCCGCCGATGCCGCGGCACCCGACGCCGCTGACACCACGACCGCACCCAGCGCAGGAACGGCCAGAGGCCACCGATTCCGAGAGCTTTGGTAACATCGGTAATTTCCGCATTCACAGAAATCTCCTTTCAGCGTCATCCCCCGATCGGTTGTGAGCGGGGAAAAATTGTCGGATCTCAGCGTCCGATGCCGATGCGTTCGCGAACCTTGTCGCCCAGTCGGACCAACCGCATCAGGGCCGTCGCCGGCCACGAACGCACCTGGGTGTACCAGGTGGTGGTGGTCTCGAAGAACTCCGCCAGACCACGCAGGCGTTCAAGGGTGTAGGCGTCGGTGCCATCGCGCTTCCCCCCCTCGGCCAGGCACTCCCGGAGCACCCCCAGGGTCGGATCGATCTCACGGCGCTTCCGTTCGTCCAGCACTACCCGGAACATTTCCCAAACGTCCTTCATCGACTCGAAATGGTCCCGCTTGTCCCCCAGCACATGGACCATGCGGACAATGCCCCAGCCCTGGAGTTCCTTCAGGCTGGTGCTGACGTTCGAACGCGCGATACGGAGAGTGTCGACCAGGTCATCGGCGTTGAGCGGTTTGGGCGAGAGATAGAGCAGAGCATGGATCTGGGCGACGGTCCGGTTGATGCCCCACCGGGTCCCCATCTCGCCCCAGTGCAGGACGAACCGCTGCTGCACCGGATCCAGTGTTTTCGCTTCATCCGCCATTTCAGTATTTACAGAAATGCCAGACAGACCGCACTCCGTCAAGCCGGCACTCCGGTCTTTGACGTCCGCCATCGCCTCGGGCACAACTGCCGCCCATGCAAGCCCCCGCGCACGGCCAGATCTGCTGGAACGAGTACCTGTCGACCGATCCCGCCGCCGCCACAACCTTTTACACGGAATTGTTCGGCTGGAAGGCCGACGGCATGGCCGGCCCTGCCAGCGGCTACACGATCCTGAAGAACGGCACCGATCCCGTCGCCGGGCTCACTCACGTCCCCGCACCCGGCATCCCCTCCCACTGGCTGTCCTACATCATGGTCGTCGATTGTGATACCGCTGCGAAGAAGGCCGAGGCGCTCGGGGGAAAGATTCTCTCTCCTCCCACCGAAATCATCCCGGGCCGGCTGGCCATCATCGCCGACCCACAGGGCGCGGTGTTCGGTCTGTTCACGCCCCGGCGCTGAACCAACCGCCCCTTCCCCGCAGAGGCGGGATTGAGGTTCTGCAAGGCGAGAAACACCAGGAACTGCTCGGCGTGCCGGCCGGTCGAAGAGTCCGGGGTCCGGTGGAGCTTCGAGTGCTTCAGCTGCGCCTGGATCCGGAACCGCGCCTGCCGGAGTTCCGCCAGCGTGGGGGACGTGGCAAGGTCCAGAGGTACTCCTGCGTGTTCAGGTGGATGGCGGTCCTTA
The DNA here is from genome assembly GCA_964476125.1 of uncultured Verrucomicrobiota bacterium. Lineage (GTDB taxonomy): Bacteria > Verrucomicrobiota > Verrucomicrobiia > Limisphaerales > CAIMTB01 > CAIMTB01. The sequence continues at coordinate 3,519 of CAYZAE010000277.1, forward strand.
CAACGTCTTCAACCAGGCCCGCATCGACGCCGGGTCCTCCTTGAACATGAGCGACCCGGGCACGATGAAATCCGCGCCCGCCGCCGCCAGCACCGGCACGGTCTCCCGACGAATGCCTCCATCGGCCTGAATCAACGTCGACAACCCCCTCTGCCCGACGATCGCCCGCGCGCGCCGGATCTTGTCGGGAATGGAGGGATCCATGGACGCCCCCTTGATGCCCACCTCCGTGCCGATGAGGGTCACCAGGTCGAGCAGCGGCCAGAGGGGTTCGAGCAGATCGATGGACTCCCGGATCTTGAGCGAAACCCCGGCCTGGCAACCCGCGGCCCGGATCGCCTGAAGCACCTCCGCGGGCCGGGGCGTGGAATCGAGGCAGACGATGAAGACATCCGTGCCCGCCTCCACGAAGGGCTCAATCCACGCCGCCGGATCCGTGACCATCAAATGCACCTCGAACGGCACCTTGGTGTGCGCCCGCAGGGCCTTCACCTGGTCCGGGAAGAACAGCAGCGTCGGCACGTAATGCCCGTCCGCCACGTCGAGGTGGAACCGTTCCGAATACGGCTCCACGCGACGGATTTCAGCGCCCAGGTTGGAAAGATCGGCGGACCAGAGCGACGTGGAACACTGGAGCATGGGTGAAAGGAAAGGAGGTCGGGGTTGGCGTTCGAATTCCGAAGCCTGAACCGCCCCCGGCAGACCCGCGAGCCCGGAGTGGGGAGGATGGCGCACCCGAATCGTCTCTCAATAGGGAGCCGCAATGGCCTCAAACTTCATCGCGTTGAAGTCGTGCAGCAGCTTTGGTTCGGCGACGCCGGTTGCCCGGTCAAACGCGGCCCGGAAAAGGCAGCCTCCTGACGCCCAGACCACCGAGTCGCCGTCGACGTCTGCCCACTCCCAGTCGGGATGCTTGGCCACGGTTCCGGTCGATTCAGACCTCAACTCGTGCTCGTCCCAGTAGCAGCTCTTGCCTTCCGCGGCGCCAACTTGCGCGTGGGCGATCTTCCGAAGGACCCAGCCATGCGCGAGCGGGCGATCGAAGACGGTCGCGTAATCCAACCGTTGCCCGGGTTCCTCTCGCATCGTCCAGCCGTCGCGCATCAAGCGGACGAAGTAAACGCTCAGGCACTCGCCATCCGGGGACAAATCGGCCCTGCGCTCGTAGATGCGCCCCCGGAACCACTGGCCGAGGCGAAAGGTGTCCCGACTTCGATCCCAGAGGACGGAGGCCACGGACATGCTCGGGCCTTTGCGAAAGATGACGGCTACGGGCGCTTCGCGGGCCAGTACCCCATGCAGTCGTGCTGGAAACGTCTTGGACATGGCGTGTCGATGACTCCCCTCGTTTCGAGATCTACGCAACAGCGGCCAAACTTCACGACACACCCGGATGGGTCGCCCCACCCACCCATCGCCCGAGAAACGCCCCCACGAACTCCCGAAACTCCTGCTCGTGGCGCGCTGCATCCACCGACTTTGCGGTGAGCTCCCGGAACTCCGCCCCCGGAATGGCCGCCGCCAGGCGCTCCCCGAATTCGAACGGATGCACCGGGTCCCGCCGATTCGCCAACACCAGGGTCGGCACCGCAATCGTCGACCAGACCCGCGGATCCCGATTCGGCACATCCGCCGGAATCCTCGTCAGCACCTCCGCCAGCTCGTCCGCCCGCGGATTCGCGAACTGGTTCGCCAGCGAGACCGCAACGTCGGGCGATTCGGTCTCCATCTGGGCATACTCCACGGACTGCCGGAAGACCTCCCGCCCCGCCTTCGCACCATGGTGGCGGATGAGTTCCGCGATCCACGGAAACATCCGGGCATTGAAGGGATTGGAAGCCTCCGACCACGCAGGCCGCGAAAGAATGAGACCGCGAACACGATCCCGATGGCGCAGCGCCAAATTGAGCGACACCCCGGCTCCCATGGAGATCCCGCCCACCACCGCATCCCGGATCCCGAGGTGATCCAGCAACGCCACGAGGTCATCGGCGAAGGTGTCGAAGCCAATCGATTCCGGCGGCCCCAGCGCCGACCGGTTGTGGCCCCGACAATCGAATCCGATCAACCGGACACCCGGCGGCGGCGGAAAGAGCGCGAAGGTCTGGTTCAACGACGCCCCCAGTCCGTGCTGAAGCACGAAGGGCACCCCGTCCCCCTGGTCACGGTAATGGAGGGAAACGCCATCTCGTTCGAAAAAGGTTGGCATGGGTCGTGTCAGATCAAGGTGTCGCGATCGTTCGATGTCCCGGTCGCCATCGAGGCTCCAGTTTCCCGCCCAGAAACCGCACGGAATCCTGCACCTGAGCCTCGGTCAGTCCATGCAGGATCAGCGCGCCGCCGTACCCCGCAGCACGCAAACGGTCGAGGTACAGTTCGTAATCCAGGACCCCGGTTCCCGCCGCCTGATCCCCCGCCCCGCCGTCGCGACGAAGGTCCTTGGCATGCGCGAGAACCACATCGCCCGACAGAAGGTCGAAGGCTTCGTTCAGGATCGCCGTCATCTGCGGAAGCGTCCCCGCAGGGAAGAGATTCGCCGGATCGATCACGATCTTCAGATGCGGCGACCGGAAGTGACCCAGGAGCTGACGCGCCCGCGCGGCCGAATCGATGACATTGGACAACTCCGGTTCGACACCCAAAACCACGTTCGCCCGCGCCGCCGAGGTCAGGGCCGTCTCCATCGAGCGCAGCAGATCCTCCCACGCCGACTCCGTCGTATTCTCCGCGTGCGCACGCCACATGTTCGCAGCATCCCGACTGCCGGTGCACAAGGTCAGTAGACCGGTCCCCAGATCCCCGGCCACCCGCGTGAGCCCATCCAACCGCGACAGCCCCAACGCACGCTCCGCAGGGTTGGGATGGATGAGATTGAAGGTCGCGGACAACGCCGCCATGGCCAGGCCCCGACGTTCGAAGGCTTGTCGGACCTGCCTCACCACGGACGGAGGAACTGTCTCGGGAACCGTGGGCAGGCCGCAGCAGGAAAGGTTGAACTGCACCTCCGTCAATCCGTGCTCCGCGATGGCC
>CAYZAE010000278.1:0-6543 GCA_964476125.1 uncultured Verrucomicrobiota bacterium
CGCTTCTGGTATTTTCGAAGGCGATGAAGGTTCCTTTCTACAGGCACAACATCGGGGAGGTCGAAATCGCCGCGGTCGCGGAGGTCCTGCGCTCCCCCACCCACACCGCCGGACCGGTGACACGGAAGTTTGAGGAGGAGTTTGCGACCTACCTCGGTTGCTCCCACGCGGTGGGGGTCACGAGTTGGACGATGGGAGCGTTTCTCTGCCTCAAGGCCCTCGGCATCGGCCCTGGCGACGAGGTGATCGTTCCCCCCCTCACCTTCATCTCCACCGCGAACATCGTCTGCCACGCGGGCGCCACCCCCGTCTTCGCGGACGTCGACCGCGAAACCGGCCTCCTCGACCCCGAGGCGACCCGCCGCGCGATCACCCCGAGGACGAAGGCAATCATTCCCGTGCACATGTACGGCGCGATGTGCGACATGCGGGCCTTCGAGCGCCTGGCGCGGGAGCACGGGCTCGCCCTGATCGAGGATGCGGCGCACTGCGTCGAGGGCGAAAGGGACGGCATCCGCCCGGGCCAACTCTCCCGGGCGGTGTGTTTCAGCTTCTACGCGACGAAGAACCTCGCCTGCGGGGACGGCGGGGCCGTGGCGACAAACGACTCGAAACTCGCCGCGAAGGTTTCGATGTTGCGCTTCCATGGAATGTCGCGGGGTTCCGAGGAGCGTTACTCGGGCCTCTATCGCCACTACGACATGGAAGAGATTGGCTACAAGTGCAACCTGACCGACATCCAGGCAGCAATGCTGCTGACACAACTTCCCCGTCTTGAGGAGTACCGAGCCCGCAAGGACCTCCTCGCTCGCGCCTACGAGGAAGGTCTCCGCGGGCTCCCCGGCGTGGACCTGATGCGCTCCCCCAAGGGCGGCCGACACGCCCGCCATCTTTTCACCTTCATGGCACCCGAGGGTCAGCGGGACCGCATGCTGGCGGAACTCCAGAACCGAGGGATCGGGGTTGCGGTGCACTTCAACCCGGTTCACCTCATGGCCTTCTACCGAAAGACCTTCGGCTTCACCGAGGGGGCATTCCCCAACGCCGAGCGGATCGGCCTGCGTTCCGTGACCCTGCCCCTGTATCCCCGGCTAGCCGACGAAGAGTTGGAATACGTGCTGCAATCGGTACGGGAAGCGCTTCAAGCCATTGCGTAAAACAAGGAAGAGCTGGTACGTTTTTCCGCTCACATGCGTCAGGATATTCAGCAAAATCGTGCCAAGACGGGAGACTCCTACTGGTGGTCTTGTCGACGCAGGACCCGCGTCCTGAAGCTGCTCCGTCATCCCAGGTTCGCCCCCGTCGCGGACGCTCGCGGCCTCGCGGCGATCGACGTGGGATGTGGCACCGGTGAACTGGTCAACGCCCTCCAACTTGCGAAGCGCCCGGCGTGTGGATGCGACATCGACTTTTTCGCGCTTCGCCTGACCTCGGGGAAGGTGTCGTCGCCGCTCGTGAACTGCGATTCAGCCAGCCTGCCGTTCACGGACGAATGTACGCCGCTCGTGGTTGCCCTGGACGTGCTTGAACACATGGAGGTCGACCGCGACATGCTTCGCGAGGTCATGCGAGTCCTGGCTCCCGGCGGCACCCTGGTCCTGACCGTCCCCGCACACCAGGCTTTGTGGACCAGTCGCGACGTCGTCGCCGGCCACTTTCGGCGCTACTCGAAAGGGCGACTGCTTGAGGTTCTTCGTGGCTCGGGACTTCAACTCCTCCACGTTCGGGCGACCGACTTCTTTATTGCCCCGATCCTGTTCGTCTTGTCCGCCTTGGAGCGGCTCGCTCCTCGATCATCTCGCGACTCTGCGCGCAAGGCGGACGGGTTCCGCTACGACAAGCTCGCGATGTCGCTGCCCGGATGGATTTCCTCCCTCCTCTACGCCCTGCTCACGTTGGAAGACCATACCTTGTCCCGAAGTGGAATGAGTTGGGGATCGAGCTTCATGCTCGTGGCCCGAAAACCCCTCGCCTAGCCCCTCCACCCCTCCTCCCCCAACAGGATGCAATCAACCGGGAATCCACGCGCCAACGGGGCTTGCAAATGCCCGCGCCCATGGTTGCTCTCCTGCGCGCTCGCATCGGTGGTTCTCCTCTGGCCAGCGTTTGAAGCCCTCGTCGGCTTCGGGGCCCGGTCATTTTTCCTGCCCTTCCTCAACCAGGTAGACGTCGCATTGCCGCTTTCGTGGATGGTGCGGCTTGCCGACGACTCCGCCATCGGTGACCTCTGCCTCTGGGAGCACCGCCATGCGACTGGCAGCCCGATGTCCCTGTGTCTCTGGTGGCCCCTCGCGTACGGGCGGTTTCTTCAAGTGATTGGGGGAATCCCTTCCTACTGGTTGGTCGTTTACCTCCTCCACGTGGTCTGGATCCGCGCCGCGTTCGGCATCGGATGCGAACTCCTCGGCTCGGCGCGTCGCGCCTGGCCGGTCGCCGCGCTCTTTGTGTTCGGCGCGCTTCCCCTCGCCATCAACCTCTACCACGCCAAGTGGCATCTCGGGCTCTGGGGGGTGACCCCGATCTACGAGAACTTCCGCGCGTTCCCCTCGGTCACCGCGCTCGCATGGACCTCGGTCGCCGTCTGGCAAATCCTTGTCGCCCTCCGCGGGGGCGGGCATGGCGCATTCTTCGCCGCGGGCCTCTGGGCCGGGCTCACGGTCTACGGGCGCCCGTTCGACTGGATGATCCTCGTCACGTTCTTCGGGCTGGCCTTTCTCCTCGCCCTACGACGGCACGGGAATGGCGCAGGGCCCTTTGTTTTCCCCGGTCCTGCATCCCGCTGGCTTCTTGCCCTTGCGGGTGCCCTCGGCGGCGCGCTCCCGTTCCTCGCGCGTTACGCCGCATGGTCGCGCGGTTCCATGGCCACCTATGAAGCGCAACTCGCCCGTGGCGTGATGGAAGGCAAGGCCCCGTTGCATTTTCTCAAGTACGGCCTGCTGGGGATCGCTTTCACGGCTGCCGTCTGGGCGATTCTGCGCATCGCCGCGCGATCGGGACACGACCATCCTCTTGCCCTGCCCGCGGTGCGGATGTTCTGGGTCACCCTGGTCGCCGCCTCGTTCCTCCCCTACTTCCAGTTTCTGCCCAGCGGGAAAACGCCGCTCTCCTTTCAGTACTTCTTCATCTACTTCAGCGTCCCCTTCGCGTGGATGGGAATCCTCTGCGCCGTGGCGAGTGCACGACGCCTTCCCCATCTTGGAGGCTCTCGTTTCGCCCCAGGCACCCTGGCCTTCGCCATCGGTCTCTTTTCACAGGCGGCTTTGCTCGCGACTCCCCGATGGATGGTGGAACGCGTGGCGTTCGACCGCGCGCAACAGCCGCTCTACGACGCACTGCGCGAGGCGGGCCCCGACGCCGTGGTCTTGTGCCCCTCGATCACGCAAGGCTCCGGCCAGGATCTCATCCTCCGCGCCGGAGCGTGGGCCTTCGTGCCACACTCGATGATGTACAGCTTCGGTTCGCTTGCCACGAACGCCGAGTTGGTCGAGCGCCAGCTTTTGGCAAAACTCCTCCTGACCGGCACCATCGCCGACCTCGCGCCTCTTTTCGCCAAGGAGGGGCTGCCGGACTACCCAAGGTTTTATCGAGAAGCTTCGGCCTCCACGCGCCACTGGCTGGACCGCCTGGAGCACTGCCCGGCGCGCGCCTCGTTCTCCTTCGATCCGAAGGGCAGCCGCGAGGATTTTCGTGTGCGCCGGCTCGTGATTCCACCCATGCTCCTCGCCCAGGCGGCGCCCTTTGCTTGGTTTGGCCCCGCAGAGAGAGAGGCGTTCCACTCAGTCTCCAGGCTGGAGGGTCGTTCTCTCCCCGAGGTTCTCGCTGGGACGACAAAGAAGTACCGCCTCACCCACCTCCTGCTCACGCCCGAGATTTCGGCATGGATGCCTCCCCGATCGGATCTTCTCGCGAGATTCACAAAAGTTGCCAAGGCCGCCGATGGCGCGTCGTTGTGGCACCTGCCACACCTCCAAGAATAGCCGGTTCCCATCGAGAGATTGGCGCGAGATGTCGGGTTGACGCCGAGGGATGGGTTTGGGTTGGGTAATGAAAAGTTGCACAACTGACCGTATCCCTCGACAACACGCGGTGGTTTGACTAGAAGACCATTCCCTATGAGAATTCTCGGTATTCACGCGGGCCATGGCTGCGGAGTTGCCCTCTTCGAGGACGGGCGGTGTGTCTACGCCGCATCAGAAGAGCGTTATTGTAGGAAGAAAATTGTCTTCGGGTTCCCAAAGCTGGCGCTCCAAGACTGCATGCGCCACTTGCGCCTGAATTCCCGTGAGATTCACCGGGTTGCCTTCTCCGTGTTCGATCCGCCGGGAACGTGGCGGTCCCTTTGCTATGCCCGCTATTCCCGGGTGCGGCAGGCGGGATGGAAGAGCCTGTTGTTCTTCGAGTATCCGAATGAAGAAAAACCCTTTTACTTCAAGGGCTGGAAAGCGCTGGTTTTAAACCTCTTGGCCATGACGGGTGTGCCCGCCCTTCTCGGCTACTTCCTTCCAGCTTGGCTTGGCATTCGGCGCAAGCTGGGTTGGCGCATCCCGATCGATTGGGTGGGGCACCACGATTGCCACGCGTTGGCAGCCGCCTACTACGACGGAGAGCCGTCGCCGTTTTCCGTGGTATCCGAAGGTTATGACGGAGAAGCGTCGCTGAAGTACGACCGCTTCGACGAAAAGCTTCGACCCCATCGAATCTCGACCACCCGCATGCCGCATTCACCCGGGGATTTTTACAACTTCGTCACCCTCATCCTCGGGTTCAACTTTCACAAGCACTGTGGAAAAATTACGGGGCTTGCCGCTTACGGGGACTCCTCCCGTCTGGTGGACAAGGTGCGCGCTCTGATGTGGGAGGAAGCAGGCCAAATTCGCCTCTCGCCGCAGGTTTCGAGGATGTGCGCCGAGTATGTGATGACGCAACGACTCCCCCGCTACTTCGATGGCGATCAACCGAAGGACATCGCGGCCGCCTTCCAGCGTGTCCTGGAAGAGACCCAAGTGGCCTCGTTCTCGCGAAATGTCGGCTGCCAACCAGCCCACGTGTGCCTTTCCGGGGGCACCTTCGCAAACGTTCGCCTGAACCAATGTTTCATCGAACACCCGTCGGTGAAATCCCTGTTTGTCTTCCCGGCGATGAGCGACGAAGGCCAGCCAACCGGGGCTGCGATTTCTTCGATCCAGCGCCATGACCCAGCCCACTGGAAGCCTTCGCGCCTCGAGGACGTTTACCTTGGCCCCGACTTCAGCGAGGAAGAGATGGGGTTATCCATTCGCCAGGCAAACCTCCAGTTTCGCCGTTCGACGGCGATCGAGGCCGAGGTTGCCCGCCTTCTTCATGAAGGTAAGGTTGTGGCGCGGTTCAACGGACGGATGGAGTTCGGGCCCCGCGCGCTGGGAAATCGATCCATCCTGGCGCGTCCGACCGACCCGGCGGTAAACGACTGGCTCAACAAACGGCTCAAGCGCACAGAGTTCATGCCTTTTGCCCCCTCGGTACTGGATACCGCCGTTGATCGTCTCTTCACCGGGGACTACCTCAAGGGTCTGTATGCCGCTGAGTTTATGACGGTCACGTTCAGTTGCACCGACTGGATGAAGGAGCGCTGCCCCGCGGTCGTTCACCTCGATGGAACGGCACGGCCGCAAATCGTGACGCGCAAGTCCAACCCCTCTTACTATCGGATCTTGGAAGAGTATGAGAAGCTGAGCGGATTGCCGGTGGTCATCAACACCAGCTTCAACATGCATGAGGAGCCGATTGTCTGCACGCCGGACGACGCGATCCGCGCCTTCTGCCAGGGCCATCTCGATGTCTTGGCCATGGGGCCCTTCTTGGTGACGCAAATCTGACCGCCCGTCACATGGAAAATAATTGGAGCGTGCCAAAGCGCATTACCAGGAATTTTCGCTGGATGCGGATATGTTCACGTGGGAACTCAAAAACATTGCTGACGGCATGATGGTCGCTGCGGGTGCCGTCGTCACAAATGACACGGAGCCCCGTACTGTCGTAGCGGGCGTTCCAGCTCAGGTGAGCTCCCGTCGCGGTCCATCTTCCTCCTCCGCGTGACGGCGCGCCTTCCAGAGCTCTGCGTCGGGCTGCTCCTCGCCTTCGCTGCCCATGGGTTGGCGAAGGAGCGCGTCGCGATGCTCCCCGGCGGAGTTCCCCTGCCCCTCGTACGCATCACCGAGGGACGGTTCACGATGGGCGACGACAAGGGCAACCCCGACGAACGACCCGCCCGACGGGTGAACATCCCCCGTGCCTTCTGGCTCGGAAAAACCGAGGTCACCCAGGCGCAATGGGTGGCCGTCATGGGTGCCAATCCCAGCGAGTTCAAGGGACCCCGCCACCCCGTGGAGAATGTGAACTGGCTGGACGCCCACGAGTTCCTCAAACTCCTCAATGCCTTGCCCGTCTATCCCCCCAACGCCTCGGTTCCGACGTACCTTCTGCCACGCCAACTCCAAGTTCTTCTTCTTGTAAACCTTGTCCACCAATGAGTGAACCTTCTTTGCACCGGTCGGGTTGATCCAG
>CAYZAE010000279.1:0-6489 GCA_964476125.1 uncultured Verrucomicrobiota bacterium
CGCTTTCACCGACTGTATCACCGACTGCACCGCCATCGGGGAGATGGCTGCCCGACATGGATTTGAACCATGACAAACAGATCCAGAGTCTGCTGTGCTACCGTTACACCATCGGGCAGTCGGTGCAGGCGCAACGGTTAGGCATTCGGGGCTAAAGCGTCAAGACACCATGCCGCAGGAATATCGTCTCATCCTGAAAAACGCCGAAACTCCGGGCTATACGCCGGATCTGGCGTGCTATACCCGCCACGGCGGCTACGAGACGCTCCGGAAATGCCTGGCCTTGCCGGTCCGGGAGCTGCCCGACGGCAAAAAACAGACGGCGCAGGAGCAGATTCGCGATGAAATCCTTAAATCCGGACTTCGCGGACGCGGGGGTGCCGGTTTTTCGGCGGGACTGAAGTGGTCGTTTGTCGATCGCAAGAGCGGCAAGCCGATTTACCTGATCTGCAACGCGGACGAATCCGAGCCCGGGACGTTCAAGGACCGGCAGATCATTCACAAGGATCCCCATCAGCTGATCGAGGGGATGATCCTGGCCTGCTTTGCCAACGACGTGCATCTGGCGTTCATCTACATCCGGGGTGAGATGCCGGAGGGTGCGCGGTTGCTGGACCGGGCCCTCCAGGAGGCGCGGTCGGCGGGTTTGCTCGGGAAGAACATTCTCGGCACCGGTTTCGATCTGGAACTGCACGTGCACCGTGGCGCGGGCGCCTACATCTGCGGCGAGGAGACGGGGTTGATCGAATCGCTCGAGGGCAAGCGTCCGTATCCGCGCATCAAGCCGCCGTATTTCCCGGCGGTGCTCGGGCTTTATCAGTGTCCGACGATCGTGAACAACGTCGAGACCCTGGCCGCGGTGCGGCACATCATGGCGATGGGCGCAGCGGAGTACGCCAAGCTGGGAACGCCGAACAACACCGGCACGCGCATTGTGAGCCTGAGCGGCCACGTGAAGCGGCCGGGTTATTTCGAGATCGAGGTCGGGAAGGTCACGCTCGGCGAGCTCATCTTCCACGAGAATTTCGGTCAGGGACTGCGCGACGGGCGCCAGCTCAAGGCCATCATTCCGGGGGGATCCTCGGCCAAGGTTTTCAAGGCGGGGGAGAAGTTCAAAGTGAAGCGCCGGGGTGCCGATGGCCAGATGACGACGGTGGAGGTTGACCTGCTCGATCTGCCCTACGACTTCGATTCCCTGCAGCAGGCCGGGTCGATGTCGGGTTCGGGAGCGATCATCGTGATGGATGACACCACCGACATCGTGGGGGCGCTGGCGAACCTGAGTGAGTTTTACGCGCACGAGAGCTGCGGCCAATGCACGCCGTGCCGGGAAGGGGCGCTCTGGATGAGCAAGGCGCTGCACCGGATGACCCACGGGCACGGACGCAAGGCGGACGCCGATTATCTGCTGCACATCGCGCAGAACATCCAGGGCCGCACCATCTGCGCGTTCGGCGAGGCCGCCTCCTGGCCGGTTTTGAGTTTCGTGAAGAAGTTCAAGGACGAGTTCGTGGCGCGGGGCGCCAGGGACGAAGCGGGCAAGGCCTGAACCATGTCCACACCAGCACCCTCCTTTCCTCCGACGCCGGCCGCCCCCTCCGCGGAAACGGTCCGCGTGAAGGTCGATGGCCGCGACCTCGACGTGCCCAAGCTGATGCCGGACTGGCAGGGCAAGCTCCAGCCCACGACCATGCTCCAGGCGTGCGAGATGGCGGGGGTCGATGTCCCTCATTACTGCTATCACTCCAAGCTCCCGGTGGCGGGCAACTGCCGCATGTGCCTGGTCGAGTTCGGAACCCCGATGGTGGGCCCGGACCGGAAGCCGGTGCTGAACGAGGACGGCACCCCGAAGATCGCGAAGTCGGTGCTGCCCTATGAGCCTGGCACGCCCCGCGGCGCCATCGCCTGCGCCACGCCGATTTCCCCGGGCATGGAGATGTATCCGGGGTCGGCGGCGACGAAGCAGATGCGGGAGGCGGTGCTGGAGTCGCTGCTCATCAATCATCCCCTGGACTGTCCGATCTGCGACCAGGCGGGCGAGTGCAAGCTTCAGGAATACTCGGTGGACCACGGTCAGGCGGCGACCCGGTTTGTCGAGGCGAAGGTGCACAAGCCGAAGGCGGTGGACCTGGGTCCCCGCATCGTGCTGGACGACGAGCGTTGCATCCTGTGCACGCGTTGCATCCGGTTCACGAAGGACATTGCGGGCGAGGACAAGCTGGGGATCGTCAATCGCGGGTCCTACAACACCATCGCGGCGTTTCCGGGCACACGCTTCGACCACAACTACACGCTCAACACCGTGGACATCTGTCCCGTGGGGGCGCTGACCTCGAAGGATTTCCGGTTCCAGATGCGGGTCTGGTTCCTGAAGGAGACCTCAAGCGTCTGCACCACCTGCGGCACCGGCTGCAACACCACGGTCTGGTCGCGTGAAGGGAAGATTTACCGGCTGACACCGCGGGACAACGACGCCGTCAACGCCTCCTGGATGTGCGACACCGGCCGGTTGAATTACCCCTGGATCGGGCGCGAGGACCGGCTCAAGGACGTGATGGTCCATGGGCGCAAGACCACCTGGACGGCGGCCCTCGACGAGCTTGTGAAGGCGCTGAAGGGCGCTGCGATGGGGTCGGTGGCGATCGTGGCGTCGTCGCGCCAGACCACGGAGGAACTCTACCTGCTCAAGCGATTGGCGGCTGCGGCCGGGGCGGGGACGATCACGGACAGCGTTCCGCGTGAGGGCGAGGCGGACCGGCTGCTGGTGAGCGCGGACCGCAATCCGAACACGAACGGTGCCCGCCTGACCGGGATCGCGTTCAGCGAGGTGGGCATCCAGCTTTCGAAGATTGCCGAGGGCATTGCGAGCGGGGCGATCCGGACGCTGATGGTGTTCGGGGAGGACGTCACCCGCCATGGCATTGGGCCGGAGCTGCTGGCGAAGCTGGGCCTGCTGGTGGTGAGCGACATTCTGCCGAACGAGACCACGGCGCGGGCGCACGTGCTGCTCCCGGGTTGCGCCCCGGTGGAAAAGCGGGGCACCTTCGTGAACGTGAAGGGCCGCTTGCAGCGGTTCTCCAAGGCGGTGGAGGCTCCCGGCGATGCGCGGCCCGAGTGGGAATTCCTGGGGGAACTCCTGGGACACGTGACCGGGCGTGAGGAGTTCAAGACCCTCGAAGGACTTTTCAACCGGATGGCGTCGGACGTTCCGGCGTTCGCGGGCCTCGAATGGGCGAAGCTCGGCGATTCCGGGGTCAAGGTGAACATCTAGTTTGGCGTCGGGCGAAACCACAACCCATCATGGACTGGCAGTTCCTTGTATTCAGCCTGGTCAAGATCTTCGCGGTGTTCGCGGTGGTCATGACCATGGTGGCCTATTCGGTGCTGGTGGAGCGCAAGGTCAGCGCCTTCATCCAGGACCGCGTGGGGCCGAACCGCACGCAGCCGTTCTTCGCGAAGTACATTCCCGGGCTGGGGCCGCTGCTCACGCGCTGGGGCATTTTCCAGCCGATGGCGGATGGATTGAAGGCGTTCCTCAAGGAGGACTACACGCCGGCGCACGTGCGGAAGATCTATTTCTGGCTCGCTCCGGCGATTGCGATGGTGCCCTCGCTGCTGACCGTGGCGGTGATTCCCTTCGGATCGAACCTGGGGGCCCAGAAGATGGTGATTGCGGACCTCGACGTCGGGATTCTCTACACCTTCGGCATCGTATCGCTGGGCGTGTACGGCATCGTGCTGGCGGGGTACGCGGCGAATTCAAAGTACCCGTTCCTGGGCGGGATCCGGTCCACGGCGCAGATGATCTCCTACGAGATCTCGATGGGGTTGAGCGTCATTCCGGTGTTCCTGCTGGTGGGCAGCCTGAACCTGGGCGAGGTGGTGGAGCACCAGACGGGCGGGTGGTTCCAGTGGCACATTTGGAAGCAGCCGCTGGGCTTCTTTATTTTCCTGGTGGCGGCCTTTGCGGAGACCAACCGGTTGCCCTTCGACCTGCCGGAGGCGGAGACGGAACTCGTGGGTGGCTATCACACCGAGTACAGCTCGATCAAATTCGCGTTGTTCTTCATGGGCGAGTACGCGGCGATGATCGCGGTGTCGGCGATGATGGTGACCCTGTTCTTCGGGGGTTGGACGCTGCCGATCCTGGGATTGGACCAGCCGGCCACGACGCTGGCGATGGGGGTGCTTCACATCGGCATTTTTCTGGCGAAGCTCTGCGCGTTCATGGTCCTGATCATCTGGGTGCGCTGGATGCTGCCGCGGTTCCGGTATGATCAGTTGATGGATCTCGGATGGCGCCGGTTCATTCCGCTGGCGCTTCTCAACATCGTGGTGACCGCGGGCGTGCTCGCGATGATTTCCTCATGATTGTCGAACGCAAACCCCTCAGTCTGGCCGAGCGGCTTTACCTGCCGGCCCTCGGGAACGGCTTCAAGGTCACGTGGAAGCACTTCCAGCGGACCCTGTTCCAGGGACGCACGGCGGCCAGCGACACGTCGGATGGTTACTATCCCGAAGTCCCGTGGAAGGTGGAGCCGGGATATCGCGGGGCGCCCTACCTGGTCAGCGACCAGGACGGCGACACCAAGTGCGTGAGCTGCCAGTTGTGCGAGTTCATCTGTCCGCCGAAGGCGATCCGGATCACGCCGCCGGGCCCGGAGGGTCCGCCGGCGGATCGTGCGAACGCCGAGAAGATGCCGCGTGAGTTCGAGATCAACATGCTCCGGTGCATCTTCTGCGGCCTGTGCCAGGAGGTTTGTCCGGAGGAGGCCATCTTTCTGAAGAACGACTATTCGCTGAGTGGGCTGGGCCGGGAGGAGATGATCTACGACAAGGAGCGCCTGCTGGCGCTGGGTGGCACCCAGGGCGGCATCCAGAAGTGGAAGCACAAGGCGGAGGAGGCGGAGGCCCAGGAGAACTTTCCGGTGCCGGGCTGAGTCGCGCGCGCATCAACCACCACCATCGTGGAAACCCTGTTATTTATCCTTTTCGCCGGACTCGCCCTGGGAAGCGCGTTCATGACGGTCGCGAATCCGTTTTCGAGGAGCCCGGTGGCGAGCGCGCTGTTCCTGGTGCTCACCATGGTCTGGCTGGCCGGGCTGTTTGTGCTGCTGCACGCCTTCTTCATCGCGGCGGTGCAGATCCTGGTCTATGCGGGCGCGGTCATGGTGTTGTTCCTGTTCGTGATCATGCTCCTGGATCTCAAGGAGGAGGAGCGTCGGTCCTGGAACCGGTTCGGCGTGGCGGCCGGGGTGCTCTCGGTGGGCGCCCTGCTGGGGGTGACGGTGTTGACGATTGTGCGGATGAAGACCGCGGAAGGTGCCGCCGCCGTGGCACCGCAGCTGGAAGGCAGCACGCATGCCCTGGGATTGATGCTGTTCCAGCAGTACCTCCTGCCGTTCGAGGGCATCTCGCTGGTGCTGCTGGTGGCAATGTTGGGGGTGATTCTACTCAGCAAACGGGAGCAAAAATGACGATTGGTCTTCCCCATTACCTCCTGGTGAGCGCCGGCCTGTTCGGGCTGGGACTGCTCGGTGTGATCCTGCGCCGCAACCTGCTCGTCCTCTACATGGGTCTCGAGCTCATGCTCAACGCGGCCAATCTCGCCCTCGTGGCGTTCTCCCGCTTCAACAACAACCTCCAGGGCCAGGTGATGGTGTTCTTCATCATCACCGTGGCCGCGGCTGAAGTGTCGGTCGGTCTCGCCCTGATTGTGGCGCTTTACCGCCGACGCCAGTCCGCGCATGTCGAGGACCTGACCTCGCTGAAGTTCTAGGAACCGATGAAACCGGAGACCCTCGTCTGGATCGTCCTGCTGCTGCCGCTGGCCTCGGCGACGATCATCACGCTGTTCACCCGGAGCAATCCGCGGCTGAGCGCGACCCTGTCGGTCCTGGCCGTCGGATTGTCGTTCCTCGCCTCGGTCCGGCTGGCCCTGGGCTATGGCTCCCTGCACGTGCCGGAAGGCGACTTCCTGCTCTCCTCGGTCCCCTGGATCGTGCTCGACGGGTTTTCCGTCGATCTCGGGCTTCGGATCGATCCGTTGAGCCTGACCATGCTGCTGGTGGTGACGGGTGTGGGTCTCATGATCCATATTTATTCCCGGGGCTACATGGAAGGGGATCCTTCGTATGCCCGGTTCTTCGCCAGCCTGAGCCTGTTCATGTTCTCGATGCTCGGCATCGTCCTGGCCTCGAATTTCGTGCTGATGTTCGTGTTCTGGGAACTGGTCGGCGTCTCCAGCTATTTGCTGATCGGGTTCTGGTTCGAGAAACCGTCGGCGGCCGACGCGGCCAAGAAGGCGTTCCTCACCAACCGCATCGGCGACTTCGGATTTCTGCTGGGCATCATCCTGGTGTGGTCGGCGCTGGGCACGGTGGATTTCTCGGATATCCAGCGGTCGCTGGTGCAGGACCCTGCGGCCCTGGGGGTGATGGCGAGTTTGGCCGGGGTGCTGGTGTTCATGGGGGCGATGGGCAAGAGCGC
>CAYZAE010000280.1:0-6461 GCA_964476125.1 uncultured Verrucomicrobiota bacterium
GCGCAACAACGGCGGCGGCCACTGGAACCACACCTTTTTCTGGAAATCCATGGGACCGAAGGCCGGCGGCACCCCCTCCGGCAAGCTCGCCGACGAGATCAATGCCTCGTTCGGAAGCTTCGACGCCTTCAAGGAGAAGTTCGAACAGGCCGGCATGACCCGGTTCGGCAGCGGCTGGGCCTGGCTCTATCGCGGCGCCGACGGAAAGCTCGCCATCGGCAGCACCGCCAACCAGGACAACCCCCTCATGGGCAAGGCCGTGGCCGGCATCGAAGGCAAGCCGATCCTGGGCTGCGACGTCTGGGAACACGCCTATTACCTGAAGTACCAGAACAAGCGCGCCGACTACCTCAAGTCCTGGTGGAACGTCGTCAACTGGGCCGAAGTCGGCCAGAACGCCTAACTCGGAGAAGTCGGGAGGCGGGAGCCGGGAGATGGGAGTGGGGAGACGGGAACCCGGTGATTCCCCATCGTCCGGGGGCAGTGGAAGAAACCAGACGCATCCATCCCCTCCCTCTCCCTTCTGCGACCCTTTCAGGGTCGAAATCCTTGTTTGCTTCGCACCGGAGGTCGGGCATCCGCCCGACCTCCGGCCACTTTCTGGCATGCCTTCGGCATGCTCCTGCTGCGGTGATCCCATCCCTCCCGATCCCGCTAGCTCCGAGTGCACTCCCCTCAGGGCTGCCAGCGTCACCCACAAGGCAGGTCCCCACTCCCCCCCACTCCCCACTCCCACCGACACACGACTCCCTCCTCCCCACCCGAGCCCCCAGACGCGAGCCCCCAGACGCCAGACGCCAGACGCCAGACCCCAGACCCCAGACGCCAGACCCCAGCCCCCAGACCCCCGACGCGCCCCCTCCCGGTCCCTCGACAACCCCTTGGTCCGCTGGCACGATGGGCACGTGCCGCAGACCCAGGAAAAAATGGAGCGCCTTCGATCGATGATCCGATCGTATGGTTCCTGCCTGACCGCCTATTCTGGTGGAGTTGATTCCGTATTTCTGGCGGTGGTGGC
Source organism: uncultured Verrucomicrobiota bacterium (assembly GCA_964476125.1). Classification (GTDB taxonomy): domain Bacteria; phylum Verrucomicrobiota; class Verrucomicrobiia; order Limisphaerales; family CAIMTB01; genus CAIMTB01. The sequence goes on from CAYZAE010000280.1 coordinate 1,019, forward strand.
GCACCGGGAGCTCGGCGACCGGGCCCTGGCCGCGATTGCGGATTCTCCGAGCCTGCCCCGGGCCGAACTGGCGGAGGCGCTGGAACTTGGACAGCGGTTCGGGTTCCCGGTGCGCGTGGTGCATACGCGGGAGTTCGACAATGCCAGCTACCTCGCCAACCCCCAGAACCGCTGTTACTTCTGCAAGCACGCCCTGTTTGACGAACTGACGCCCCTTGCCCGGGCGGAAGGGTTTGCCGTGCTGGCGTATGGGGAGAATGCCAGCGACATCGGGGATCACCGCCCCGGCGCCCAGGCGGCCGCCGAATTCCAGGTCCGCGCCCCACTCAAGGAGGCCGGGCTCACCAAGCAGGAAATCCGGGAACTCTCCGCGCAGCTGGGCCTGCCCACCGCCGACAAACCCCAGATGGCCTGCCTCAGCTCCCGCATCCCGTATGGCGAGGAGGTCACCCCGGAAAAACTCCGAATGATCGAGCAGGCCGAAGCCCTGCTCCGCCAACTCGGGTTCCATGACCTCCGCGTCCGGCACCATGAACTCCGTCACGGAGCCCTGGCCCGACTGGAAATCGGCCCCGAGGAACTGCCGTCCGTGGTCCTCGACGGACGCCCGGCCCGGATCGCTGCCGAACTGAAGAAGATCGGGTACAGCCAGGTCACCCTCGACCTCCAGGGCTACCGCCGTGGGAGCGCCAACGAACCCCAGCCCCTCCGCTTCGCCGCCTTCCCCCCGGCCGCACCCTCCTCCCTCCCCACCCCATGAGCCGCACCGTCCGACAACTTTTTCCAGTCGCCGGGTTTCAAGCCTCCGGGATTCACCCGCTCGGCTAGCCGCGGAACCCACCCGACCTGGACCAGGATCAGCACCCGAATGGCCCAATTCTCCTACAAGGCCCGCAAACGCTCGGGCGAAGTCGTCCAAGGAATCCTCGAGGTCGCCGACCGGGCCGCCGCCCTGACGCAACTCGAGCGCCTCGGACTTTTTCCCGTCGCCGTCCAATCCACCGCCGTGGCCGAGGGCCGCAAGATGGCCAAGGCGGCGGGGGCGACCGGGGATGACCGGCTGGCCTGGATGCCGCCGGCGTTGAGGGCGACGATCCAGCAGCGGCGCCGACCCAAGCTCCAGGAACTCGCCACCTTCACGCAGCAGCTCGCCAATCTCCTCAAGTCGGGCATGCCCCTCACCGTCGCGCTGAACAGCATGACGCACCTGGAAACCAAGGGCATCCCCTCCGACGTCAGCAAACAACTCCGGCAGGACGTCATCGAGGGCAAATCCCTGTCCGACTCCATGGCCCGCCAGCCCCGGGTTTTCTCCGAGCTCTTCGTCAACATGGTCCGCGCCGGGGAGCAAAGCGGCGCCCTCGTCGATGTTCTCCGCCGCCTCGGCGCCCATTACGAACGCTTTGCCGAAGTGCAGTCGAAGTTCATCTCCGCCCTGATCTACCCGTGCGTGGTGGCCGCCGTCGGCGTGGCGGTCATCATCTTCTTCGTCACGATCATGCTGCCGAAGTTCATGACGATTTTCGATGGCATGAACGACAAGCTCCCGGCCTCGACCCAGATGGTCATCGGGATGAGTGATTTCTTCGCCAAATACTGGTGGATGATGGGGCTCGTGATTTTGGCGATCTGGGTCATCCTCAACCGCTACCGCGCCACCCCCGGAGGACGCCGCACCGTCGACCGCTGGAAACTCATGGCACCGGTGTTCGGAAAGGTCGTGCGCCTCAATCTTTTCGGGCAGTTCTGCCGCACGCTCTCGACCCTGCTCACCAATGGCGTGCCGGTCCTCACGGCGTTGAAGATCAGCGAATCGATCATTCCCAACGTGGTGCTCAAGGAGGCCATCGCCAAAACCCGCGAAGAGGTCACCGACGGCAAAACCATCGCCCAACCGCTCGCGCGCTCGAAGGTCTTCCCCCAGCTGATGATCGACCTGATCCGCATCGGCGAGGACACCGGCGACGTCCCCGGCGCGCTGGAGAACCTGGCCGGCACCTACGAGAACGAGCTCTCCATTCAGCTCCGCGTGCTCACCAACCTGATCGAACCCGCCATCATCATCACCATGGCCATCGGCGTGGGATTCCTGCTCTTCAGCGTGGTGTCCGCCATGTTCTCCATCACCCAGGGCCTCAACCGCTGACCGACCCAGCCCGCCCGCATGACCCGGGGCACCCGAATCACCCCCCATCCCGAGCAGGGGTTCACCATGCTCGAGATCATGATCGTCGTCGCCATGGCCGCCCTGGTCATGGCCATCTCCATCCCCTTCGTGCAACGCACCGTCCGCCAGGACGCCGTCTACACCGCCGTCAAGGTCGTCGAGGACGCCTGCCGCAACGCCCGGGCCCTCGCCATCTTCAACAACGCCCCCGCCGACCTGATCATCAATCCCCAGGAAAAATCCTTCGCCGTCCGACCCGGAGCCGCCCGAGCCTCCCTCCCGCCCCGGGACGCGGATGCCCCCAAACCCGCTCCCAGACACAACCTCCAACCCTACTCGGGCGCTTTCGCCGAGGAAGTCACCATCGAACTGCTCGACGTCAACTTCACCGAACTGCGCGATGCCGAGGAGGCCACCGTCCGCTTCCACCCCAACGGAACCGCCGACGAGTTCACCATCTTCTTCCGCATCGGCGCCACCGCCGCCCGCAAGATCTCCCTCGATATCGTGACCGGACTCACGGCCCTCGAGGTCATCCGCTGAACCGGCCATGCGCGTCCCCCACGCTCCAGCTCCCGCACCGGCTCAAGCACCGACCCAACCGCGGGCCCGGTCCCTTCGCGCCACCCGCGCCACGCGCGCCGACGCCTCGTCGGCCTTCACCCTGCTCGAAGTGACGCTCGCGATGGCCATGCTCTTCGCCATCACCTTCGTCCTGCTCCAGATCACCTCCACCAATCTCAAAATCGCCAAGCTCCTTCAGCGGACAACCATCGACGCCAGCAGTCTCGCCGCGGAACTGTCGCTCACCAACAAACTCGAGGAAGGGGTCGAATCCGGCGATTTCGGCGATCTTTACCCCAACCACAACTGGCAGCGCGAAATCACGCTGGTCGGCACCAACGGGCTCTTCGAATGCCGTTTCGAGGTGTTCAACGGAAGGAATTCCAAACCGGAATCGGAACTGATCGTGCTCCTGTTCCGACCCGACTCAGCCCGCGGCGGCTCCGCCGGCCGCCTCGGCAACCGATGAAAACCACCGGCCACAACCACCCGCCCCGGCCGACCCACGGCTTCACCCTGCTCGAGGTGATGCTCGCGCTCGCCATTCTCGGCATGGTGATGTCGGTGGTCTACTCAACCTGGACCGCTGTCCTGCGGGCCCGGCAGGCCGCCCACAAGGCCGCCATGCACGCCCAACGCTCCCGCGTCGCCATCCGGGCCATCGAAAGCGCGCTCAACGGCGTCCAGTTCTTCCAGCAAAACCAGCCGTACTACTCGTTCATCGCCGACACCAGCGGCACCTACGCCTTCCTCAGCGTCGCCAGCCGGCTTCCCGACTCGTTCCCCGGCAGCGGGCTCTTCGGCGAACAATCCCTGCGCCGGGTGACTTTCTCCGTCGAACAAGGCACCAACAACGCCCCCCAACTGGTCATGCGGCAATACCCCCTGCTCATGGCCACCAACAACGTCCACCAGGATTACCCCATCGTCCTCGCCCCCGAACTGACCGATTTCCTGCTCGAATTCTGGGACAACCGACGGGGCGAATGGATCGGCGAGTGGCTCTACACCAACCAACTCCCCACCGTCGTCCGCTTCATGCTCGGCGTCGGCAAACGCTCCGACGACCCCTCCAAACCCCAGGCCGTCCAGGTCCAGACCGTGGCCATCAGCGCCTTCCCCGTGCCCGCCGATCTCCAGGGTCGCGGCGCACGCCCCCCGATCCGCCCCGGCGGCACCAACGCCCCCGGCCCCCGCCCCCACCCCCCCCACCACCCCCGCAACGGCGGCGGTGGCCACGTGCTCCCCCACAACCCCCGCCGCGGAATCTAATCCCAAGCCGCCCCACTCCCCACTCCCCTCTCCCGACTCCTCCCGCCTCCCGCCTCCCCACTCCCCACTTCCCCCAGCGATGAAGCTTTCCCCCACACGACGATCCCGCGAGTCAGGTCTCGCCCTGATCCTCGTCCTGGGCGCTGTCATCGCCCTCACCGCCATCGTGGCCGGGTTCACCTACTCGATGAAGGTCGAGGCCCGACTGGCCCAGAACTACGAGAGCGACGCCGAAATGCTCTGGATGGCCCGGTCCGGCGTCGAACTCGCCCGCTACGTGCTCGCCCAGGAACTGCTGACCCCCGAGGGCCGCATGTTCGACGCGCTCAACCAGAAATGGGCCGGCGGGGTGGGCAGCATCACGAATGATGTGCTCGCCGGAATCAGTCTCACCGACAACACCCTCGGCCGGGGCCGGTTTTCCCTCAAAATCACGGACCAGGAACGGCGCTTCAACATCAACTCCGCCGACCGCATCGTGCTCGAGCACGCCCTGAGCATCATGAACGTCGAGGTCGCCTCCCACGGCACGCTCATCGATTCGATCCTCGACTGGCGCGATCCTGACAACGACCCGATGATCAACGGCGCGGAGAGCGATGATTTCTACCTCCGCTCCGACCCGCCCTACTTCGCCAAGAACGGGCCCATCGACGACCTCACCGAACTGCTGCTGGTGAAGGGCATGACGCCCGAGGTCTTCTGGGGTTCGGGTTCCACCAACGTCGTCCAGGAGGATCCCGAGGAACTGACCCGCGTGGAACGGCTGCGACAACGCGACAAACCGTTCATCGCCTCCGGATTCAACGATGTCTTCACCGCCGTCTCCGCGCCCCAGGTGAACATCAACACCTGCACCGCGGAAACCCTCCAACTGGCCGGCATCGATACCCTCACCGCCTCGCTCATCATGGAGATGCGCCGCGGCCCCGACGGCGCCGAAGGCACCGAGGACGACATGCCCTTCCGCAGCCCCGCCCAGATTCCCGTTCCCGGCGAAGACCCGATGATCCGACAGGCGCTCCAAACCTACTTCACCGTCCGCAGCCGCACCTTCGAGGTGATCGTCACCTGCGATATCGGCGGCTACACCCGCCAGTTCCGCGCCCTGCTCCTCCGCAACAGCCAGCGCGACATCCAGGTGCTGTTCCTGCACGGAATCTGATCCTGACGCCCGGCGCTCCGCACCAACCCACGAATCCGCCCCCGGAAACGCGCCGGTGCATTCCGAATTTGTGGGTGGTGGAACTCGTCGCGCTGCGACGAGTCCTGGAGTTTGGCCATTTTCAGGCGTCGCGGAGCGACAGGAGGATGGTAGCCGTGGGCAACGCCCACGGTTTGCATGGGTTTTTAGGTTGGCGTCGCGGAGCGACGTACGACCCTTCAGGGAGATAGAGGCGAATCGAAGGGTTCATGAGGAATTGCAGGCAATCGATTCCG
>CAYZAE010000281.1:0-6410 GCA_964476125.1 uncultured Verrucomicrobiota bacterium
CCAGGAGGCGTCCGATCGAAGCGCGCGGACGGCTGGCCAGGTTCGTGAACACGCCACCCACCAGGAGACTGCCGTCCGCCTGCACGGCCAGACAATGGACCGGACCGGAGACCCCGGGATTGAATGTCTCATCCAGTCTGCCGTCCGGGTGCAGACGACCGAGTCTGTTGCGGGGTTGGGAACCCAGGACGGTGAAGAGTCCACCCACGACGATCTTTCCGTCCGCCTGGAGGGCCAGGCTATGGACCGCAGCTCCGGCTCCCGGATTGAAGGTGGAGTCAAGCTGTCCATCCGGCAGCAGTCGGCCCAGGTAGCGCCGCTCCTGGCCGCCCAGGGAGGTGAATTCGCCGCCCACCAGAATCCGGCCGTCCTCCTGGACCACCAAACAGAACACCCGTCCCGTCACCCGCGGTGCGAAGGCGGTGTCCAGGGTGCCGTCCGCGTGGAGCCTGCCCAGATAGTTGCGCGATTGGCTGCCCAGGGTGCTGAAGGTGCCGCCGACCAGGATCTTGCCGTCCGGTTGCAGCGCGAGGGCGAGCACTGTGTTGTCGGCGCCGGGGTTGAATTGGATATCCAGCTTTCCGTCGCTCTGGAACCGGGCGATCTGGCTGCGCAGTTGGCCGGCGGCCAGGAAGAAGCCACCTCCCAGCAGGATCTGCCCGTCCGTTTGCACAGCAACGGCGGACACTGAGCTCAGGTCTGCTGGACTGAACGAGCTGTCCAGCACTTCGGCGTTCACCGTGAGGGTTGCGGACGCGCTGGTGGCGTTTCCCTGGCTGCTGCTCACGAGCACGGAATAGGCGCCCTGGTCGGCCTGGGTCACCCGGGTCAGGGTCAGGGTGGGGCTGTTGACGCCGGAGATGTTTCCTCCGGCTTCCAGGGCCACCCCATTCTTCAGCCACGTGTAGCGGAGGGGCTCGCCGCCAATCGCCACGACGGTGAAGGTCGCCTCGGTTTGGAAGTCATTGGTGCGGTGGGCCGGCTGGGACACGAACCGGAGCGCGCCATAAAGACTTTCCGCGAACCAACCGGAACCGTAGCCGTCCCCGGCGACGGGACCGCGGGCGCGCACCGTGGCGTTCGCCGGCAGCCGGACTCCGGTCTTCTGCCAGCCGCCCGCCATGCGGGTTCCCTCGCCGAGGTCGGACCAGACGGTGCCATTGGTGGTGGATTCAAACCGGGCGCGAGTGATCTCCGGGCTGGAGCCGCCACGCAGCCAGGTCAGGGTGGTGCCCGCGTAGTTCAGGGACTGGAGGGCGGGTTCGGTGGCGCTCAGCCGGGCCAGGGGTCGGTTCGTGCTGCCGGGCTCAGGATTTCGGGCCCCCCCCACCAGGATTCTTCCGTCCGGTTGCACCGCGATCACGTTGATACCCAGTCCCGGAATGCGGGCGCCCGGGTCGAAGGAAGTGTCCAAGGTGCCGTCGCTGTTCAAACGAGCCATTCTGGGCCTGGCCTGGCCTGCCACCTCCGAGAAGTTGCCACCGATCAGAATCCTTCCGTCGGTTTGCAGGGCCATGCCAACGACGAGTGCATTGGCTCCGGGATTGAACGTGGTGTCCAGGGTGCCGTTGGGGAGCAGTCTTGCGAGGTGCGCGCGGGATTGCCCGGCCAGCGTGGCGAACCTCCCACCCACCAGGGTCCGGCCGTCGGCTTGAACCGCCATCGACAGGACTTCGCCTTCGGGCACGGGATTGAAGGCGCTGTCGATCGTCCCATTCGCGTTGAGTCTTACGAGACCTCGGACCGGTTGTCCGCCCAGGTTGGTGAAGAATCCGCCCAGCAGGATCCGGCCATCGGTCTGAACGGCGAGAGAGTTCAACCAGCCGCCGGTGCCGGGATTGAAGGTGGCGTCAATCGTTCCGTTCGTGTTGAGCCGGCCAATGCTCTGGCGCGGTTGTCCGCCCAGGTTGGTGAAGGATCCTCCCACGAGAATCCGGCCATCGGCTTGCACAGCCAGGGCGGAGACAAATTCGCCTCGGGCCACGGGATTGAAGCTCGCATCGACCGTCCCGTCCGCATTCACCCGGGCCAGGCGACTTCGCGGTTGGCCGCCCAGGGTGGTAAAGAATCCGCCGACCAGGATTTTGCCGTCCATCTGCAGGGCCACGGAGTTGACCTGTTGATCCGCCCCGACATCGAAGTCCCTGTCGATGGAGCCATCCGCATTCAGGCGGCCGAAGTAATTGCGGCGAGCGTTGCCCAGGAGGGCGAAGCGACCCCCGACCAGAATCTTTCCGTCGGTCTGCACCGCCAGGGCGTTCACGTGCTGGGCACTGGCAGCGGGATGGAAGTCGACCTCCAGGGTCGCGGTATTGACCGTCAGCCAGGCTGGGGTGCTGGTGAGGGTGCCCACGGAACTGCTGACCACCACCGTGTAGCTGCCGGCATCCGCCGCGGACACCGCAGCGAGCGTGAGCGACGGGCCCACGGCCCCAGGCAGGGGCTTCCCGTTCTGATGCCACTGGTAGCCCAACGCGGTCGAACCCGAGGCGTCGACGCTGAACGTCACGCTCTGCCCGACATCCCGGCTCGCGTTGGCCGGCTGCGAACGGATGTACGGGTCCCGCACGGACAGTGTCGCGACCACGCTGGTCACGCTGCCGAAGCGGTTGGTCAGCACCAGCCGGTAAGCGCCCTCGTCCGCCTTGGACACCGAACTCAAGGCGAGGGTGGGAGTGGCGGTTCCGGAGACATTCCCCTGGTCCTGCAGGGAGTTGCCATTTTTCAGCCATCGAAAGCCCGAGGCCCCGGACACCACGGCGCGCAACGTGGCGAGACTGCCCAGGTCATTGGTGCGGCTGGCGGGCTGGAGGACAAAGCTGGGCCGGCCATAGTGACTTTCCACGATCCAACCCGAGCTTCCCGAGAGGCCACCGGCCACGTAGCCCCGGGCCCGGATCGGGGTGCCCACCGGCACGGACACACCCGTACGCTGCCAGCCACCCGTGATCCGTGTGGCGGCCACGCTCGTCCATCGGACGCCGTCGGTGGTGTACTCGAATGTGGGACGACTGACCTCCGGGCTGGTGTCCCCGCGCAGCCAGGTGATGGTCGAGCCCGCGAAGTTCAAACTCTCGGCCGCCGGAGTGGTGTTCTGGATCCGACCGATCCTGCTTCGGCCCTGGCCCCCCAACGTCGCGAAATCGCCTCCCACCAGGATTCTTCCGTCGGTCTGAACCGCCAGCGATTGCACGGTCCCGTCCGCACCCGGGTTGAAGGTGGTGTCGGCCGTTCCATTGGCGTTGAGCCGGCCGATGCGGCTGCGGGGTTGTCCGCCCAGTCGATTGAAGTAGCCCCCCAGAAGAATCCTGCCGTCGGTCTGCACCACCATGGAGTTCACCGAGCCATCGAGGGCCGGGTTGAAGCTGGTGTCGACATTGCCGTTGCGGTCGATCCGCCCCAGACCGCGGCGGGCGATGTCACTGTTCCCCACGTCCAACTTGCTGAAAGACCCACTCAGAAGGATCCGACCATCCTGCTGCACGGCGAGACAGGAAACGCCTCCGTCCGGGTCCGGGTAGAAATTCTGATCCAGGGCCCCGCCTGGACCCACCCGGATGAGGTTGAAATAGGCGATCGTATCTCCGTCTCTGTCCACCTGCTGCACCATGAACTGGCCTCCGGCGAGAATCGAGCCATCGGCCTGAATGGCGAGGGTCTCCACTCCGCCCCGGAACTTGACGCGAAGGCTGTCATCCCATGTTCCGTCGGCGTGGAGGCGTATCAGATTCTGCTGGGGCTCGAAGCCTCCGCCGCGGGTATCTCCTCCCACCACGATTTTGCCGTCCGCCTGAATTCCCAGGGCATAAACACTGCTCAAACCACCGAAACCACCCCCGGAGCCGAACTGGGTGTCGACCGTCCCGTCGGGGTGCAGCCGTCCCAGGTTCCCGACGAACTGTCCGCCCAGGGTTTCTAATTCTCCCCCCACCAGAATCCCGCCGTCCGCCTGGATTTGAATGGCATTCACCGTGCCGTTGACGCCGGGATCGAATCCCAGATCCAGACTGCCGTCCGGATGAAGTCGCCCGAGGCTCCTCCGCGGCTGGCCTCCGAGCGTACGGAAGCTGCCCCCGACCAGGATCCTGCCGTCACTCTGCACGGCGAGCGCATGGATGACTCCGTCGGCGCCCGGATTGAGTGGGTCCGCCAGCGGAGCCTGCCCGCGAAGTTGCAGGCAGGAGAGTTGGAAGAAAGCCCACAAGGCAATCCGTAGTGATCTCAGGGGAGTCATGGTTGGAAGGGGGATTGATTCAAGGAAGGCAACAACCCGAAGCCGGCCTCCTTGTCTCACTCTAACGAGATCCAGCGGATCCCTCCCAGACAGGCAAATGCCTCCCGGGAGCAGGAGGCATTTGCCTCCTTGGATCGATCTGGACTTCCCTTCGACTCACTCGCCCGACGATTTCCACCTCGTCGCCGCAGGAGCGGCGCGGGAGCCGAAGGCCTCAGCCAGGAATCGATCCAACTGGCCCGCGAGATAGAGCGGCAGCGACAAGAGCTGGCCCTTGGCAGGCTCATCTCCGGGCAAGGCGACTTCCTCGAGCGAAGGTCGGCCGAGATAAAATCGGACCGCGCGTTGGCGTCTTTTCTCGCCCAGAAACTGCAGGAGTGACTTCAGGGTGCCGGTCTTGCCGGCTTTCACTTCGACGGGCAGGACGTCCTGGCCCCGGCTGATCACGTAGTCTAGTTCGGCATTCGCGTTTCGAGCCTCACGTGCCCAGTAGAACAGCCGGGGATCCTCGAAGGCCGGCGAGGCGGCGATGAGTTCCTGCCCGATGAACTGTTCCGCCAGGGTCCCCTCGTTCACCGTGATCAGTTCTTCCTCCCCCACGAGGTCCAAGCCGCAAAGTCGGTTGACCAGACCGATGTCGAGGAAGAGCGGCTTGAACTGGCGGTCGTCCTGTTCCGCGCCCAAGGGGAGTCCATTGGCCGACGTGTGGTGGACCACATTCACCACCCGACTTAGCGCGAGCATCTCCAGCGCCGCCCGAACGTCGATGGCGCGGTCCTCACGGCTCACGTTCACGAACTTGAGCTTCCGCCCGACGTTCGTCGCCACGTGACGGTACGTCCGGCGCATCAGCTCCTGAAGCCGGCGCGGACCGTACTTGGCGAAATCCTCCTGGACCGTCTGCACCAAGGCCGTCTGGATACGCTGGACCTCCAACAAATCGTTGCGTTCGACGTACGCCCGCACCGCCTCCGGCATGCCACCCACAAAGAAGTAGCGCCGCAGCAATTCGCGGAGCCTTCCCTCCATCGCCTCCGTCGGCGGATCGCTCAGTGTCCGTTTGCCGAGGTACTCGACGAGGGGCGCACCTTCCACGGCTTCCAGGAATTCCTCGAAGGACATCGGATGGAGGTGAAGGAATTCGATCCGCCCCACCGGCATCGAGTGCGATAACTCGCGGAGCGAGAAGTCCAGGAGTGAACCCGCCGCCACGACGTGCAGTTCAGGGATGCGTTCGAAGAAGTACCGCAGCGCTGCCAGGGCGGGAGGGCACGCTTGGATTTCGTCCAGGAAGAGCAGGGTCTCGCCAGGCACCAGGGGGAGCCGCTTGAGGAGCGCCAACTCCTCCAGGAGACGGGCCGGGTCGGACTTGGAGAAAAGGCTGTGGAGTTCGCGCTCGCGCTCCAGGTCCACGGTCAGAACCGACTTGAAATGCCGCCTCCCCCAGTCCTCGACGAGGTACGATTTCCCGACTTGCCGAGCGCCCTTCAACACCAGCGGCTTGCGATGGGGTCGCCCGAGCCAGTTGGAGAGGAATTGCTCCGCCTTGCGCTTCATAGACCATTGGTTTTTGGCGTACTGTTTGCCTAAACACAATTGGATTTCAGCATTTGGCGTGAGGGTCGATGGATTCCCGATCTCGGTGGAGAGGAGGGCCTGCTGGAAAGGAAACCATTTCGAGGTCCCTCGAACGGGGTTACGCGCAAGGGCGACTCCCATGGATGCCCAGCGAGAACGGCAAGCAGGTCCTGCGCGCCCGTCCGAAAGTTTACCTCGCGGACGCCGCCATCGCGCCCAGCGTCCTGTTGCGCGGGAAGTCCCTGCTCGAAGATCCGGACGCCTTGGGACGCGCGGTCGAGACCGCCTTCTTCAAGCACGTCTACACGCGGTACTATGCGCGGAGCATCGGTTTCTCCTCTACTCAAGATCCCCGCCCCGTTCGCGTGCTATTGGCTGGGGCGTTCGGAGCTCGAGGCCGCGAACGTGGCGACTGCTTGAGTGCGGGCGCCCGTGCGGAGCCATCCTCGTTCCTGATCAAGCGTGTGTTGAGAAGCACCCCGAAGAGAATACGGAGGGATGGTGGTGAAATCGGAAGAGTCCGAAGATTGGTAGCGCGTACGGGAATCGAACCCGTCTTTCAGCCTTGAGAGGGCCGTGTCCTAACCGATAGACGAAC
>CAYZAE010000282.1:0-6382 GCA_964476125.1 uncultured Verrucomicrobiota bacterium
CCGTCCTCCTCGGCACGGCCGGATTCTGCTTCTGTCTGCACGCGTCCTCCGGCGCATCCCACGCCCTGCGGGCCCTGCTCTCCAGTACCCTCCTCGGGCTGGCGGTTTGGATGATCTCGATGCTCGGCACCTCTGTGGGGCCCTACTCCCACACGCTGTTGTCGGGGCTGACCTACAAGGATCAACTGCACAACCCGGGAGCCTGGATCGCCGAAGTCACCCGCCTGTCGGCCACCGAACTGGATCGGGCCCGCTGGCTGTCCTCGTTTGTCCGTCCTGGCTCAGGATATCCCGACGTCCGCGATCTCTCCGCCCAACTCCAGTCCATCTCGGCCTTCCACCTCATGCCGCTCGTTGCCCTGCTGCTCTGCTGGCGCAACTTCGCCCAACCCGCCCACGCCCCGGGCCGGATCCTTCGACAGCAGTTCCGCATTCTCGTGATCACGGTGGGAACGAGCCTGGCCCTGGTCGTCGGCGGAATCCTGGTCGCCCGCGCCGCGATCCGCGCCCAACTGCTCGTCGAGACACGCCAGCACCTCGACATCGAAGCCTCGCTTTCCCCAACGCAGTTGAAGCTGCGACGGCACGTCGTCAGCGGGCTGCCCGGCAGCCCCGTGATTTCGCCTTCACATTCCGTGGTGATGCATGTGCTCCACCCCGACAGCCGCGGGGAAGGCGTGAAGCCGGATGCGGTTCCAGCCCCGTGGAGCGACGGAGAACCCGGCAAGCGCGTGCGTTGGATGCGGCGCGATTTCCCCCTGCCACTCTCCCCATCCGACCGACAACTGCTCATCGACTGGGGCTCTCTCGCCCCCGCCCACCGCGAGGGCCTCATCCGTGAGGCCGCAGGAAAATGAGGGAGTTGGGAGTTGGGAGAGTGGAGAGAGGGGAGAAGGCCTTGTTCCCTCATGGAAGCCTGGAGTTTTGCCATTGTCGCCCGTCGCCCAGAGGTCGCGGAGCGACAGGACGATGGTAGCCGTGGGCGTTGCCCACGGTTTGCATGGGTTTTGGATTGGCGTCGCGGAGCGACGCACGAACGGTAGGGAGGCGTAGATGGATCGAGGGATTCGTGAAGATCGTTCAGGGAAACGAATCCCGCGTCGCGCCGCGACGCACCCGAAACTCACACCGGGTCCAGGGGCTGAAGCCCCTGGCTACCATCTTCCTGTCGCTCCGCGACTTCTGGGCGTAGGCGAAAAAAGCCAAACTCCAGGCGATCCCTGCGGGATCGACCGAGCCTCCGCACCCCCGAACTCCCCACTCCCCACTCCCCACTCCCCACTCCAACCTCCAACTCCCTACTTCAGCAACAGCCGGCGAACCTCGGCGTAATCCCCGACCACAGCATCCGCAGCGGCGGCATGAAGTTTGTCGGCGGAGGTGGTGTTGGTGATGGCGATGACGCGCATGCCGGCGGCCCGGGCCGCGGTCACCCCCGGCACCGAATCCTCGATCACCACGCAGTTCGCAGGCGGAATTCCCAGAGCCTCGGAGGCGCGCAGGAACAGGTCGGGAGCCGGCTTGCCCTTTCCGCCCACGTCCTGCACCGAGAACGTCTCGCGGAAATGCTTTCGCAGACCGCGGATTTGCAGCACGCCCGCGATGGCCACCCGCATCGAACCCGAGGCCACGGCCAACGCATAACGAACCCCCATGTCGGCGACGAGTTCGGGAATCGAGGGGTAGAGAGGTTCCTTTTCGCGCAGAAGATCCAGGAAATGCTCGGACTTCCGGTCCAGCAACTGGTCCAACGTCAGCGGCCCGCGGTAATCCCGGGTGAGTTCGATCATCACCGGCCGGTCCGCCGTGCCGATGTAACGATGCCAGTCTTCGATCCACACATCACGCAGGCCCAACTCGTCCAGCAACCGGCGAAAGGCCATCTGATGCAGCGGCTCGCTGTCCACGATCACGCCGTCCAGATCGAAGATCACCGCCCGGGTCTCGTGCTGAAAATCCGTCACCGCGAAACCCTGCCCGGCCCCGGTGGACTTGACCAGCCCGGGACCGGGTCAGCGCACAAAACCATTCAAGGTTTCGCCAACCGGTAGAACCGGCTGCCGCTGGCAGGCACCACCACCGAGAGCGACTCCCCTTCCACCGCCGGAGCATCGGCCACCGCGTCCCAGGTTCCCCCGAGAACGGCGGTCGATTGCAGAACAAATCCGTCCGCGTTGGCAGGCCAGCTCAGTCGCACACGGCCGTCGGCGGTCCGCCCCACCGCCAGGCTGACGTCGGTGCGCGGCTTGAAGGACTCGAGCAGGTTCTTGCCGGCGTTCGCACCACAGGGACGGATCACCGCGTAACGGAGGCGGGTGACGAAGATTTTCCCGTTCAGCACGAACCGCGCCGCGGCCTGAGGCCCCTGGTTCACCCCGTCGAACTTGACGTCGGAGATCTCCCAGTACGCGTCCTTCCAGGTGCCCGTGCCCTCGAGCGCCACCGCGAACGAGGCCGGCGTGAAACCGAGGGTACCCGAACCATTGCGTTCGGTGGCGTACACCTCCGGGCGCAGAGTCTTCCCGACCAGTTCGGGATCGTCGTAGTAGGTCGCCACAATGGAGATCTGCGCGGGCGGCTGCGAACTCGGCCCAAGCGCCTCACCGGTGATGGCGAAGTTCAGGTACTGATGCGGCGCGCCGGCCGTGCCGTCGTCGAAAGCCGGACGGACCGCCTGACGGCGATCATTCGCCGGACCGGCCTCCGCCACGATCATCTGCTGATCGCCACCACTGCTGCCGACGTCGAGGCCATTCTTGATTTCCTTGGCCAGATCGAGTTCGGCAAAGCTGCCGTAGGCGTCGGTGCAGATCAGGGGATCGGCGAAGCAGTCGGCCAGCGGATCCTGGCCGGCGAGGGGGTGCGTGCCCGAACGCAGAACGCCGATCCGGAAACTCGAAACCGCCACCGCGCCGTTTTCGGAGAGGAAGCGCGGACCCGCCGTCAGCGCCCCGGCATTCACACCGCGCAGATTCACGGCTGGCACCACCCACGAACGCCGGATCCACTTGCCCGTCCCCTGAAGCACCGGCCGCACCCCGGCAGGAAGAACTCCAACCCCCGTGGTCTCATCGGTGGCATAAGCCTCCGGCCCGAAGCGGACGTCCGCGCCCGCAAACGACGGGTCATCGTAGAACTCCACGCACACCTTGACCGCGTGCGGCTCGTTGCACGCCCGACCCAGATGGTTCCCCAGAATGCCGAAATTCAGGAACGATCCATTCGGAACCACGGCCCGACGCTTGTCGCCCGCCGGTCCAACCCCGGTCTGATAGGTAACGGTTTGATCGCGGTCGTTGAGGATCTGGATTTTGTCCGTGGTGTTCGCGTTGACGTCGATGCCCGCCACGTTGGTGTTCGGTTCGGGTTCGCAGGCGTCCGCGGGCAGGAACTTGTTGATGTCCTCCGGCGTTCCGAACGCCCCTTCCTGGCCAAAGGCCACCGTCCGCACGATCAGGTTTCCGACCGACTCAAACCGGATGGTGCCTCCGTTCACACCGCCCTTGGCCGAGGATCCCTGAGCGTTGGCCGGAATCGATCCGACGAAGCGGCTGCCATCCGAACCGCGTGTGCCGTTGGGAATTCGGAACAGAATCCAGTTCCACTTCTTGTTTTTCGCCTCCACCGGGACCTGGCCGCCGTTCGGAGCCGCAAGCTCCGGGAGAGTGCCAATCAGAAAGTTGAAATTGCGCGGTGCCCCCTGGGCATTGAGCAGGGCGGCATCTCCGTAGGCCTGGACCAGGATGTCGATGAACTCCGCGTCGGCCCATGCCGAAAACTCGTCATCCGCCACGTTCAGATAGGAACCGGTCACCTTCTTGCCCGCATAGCCTCCGATCGAGATGTCCTGCGTGATCTGATCGCCGCCGGACAGAATGTTCAGGCTGGGCAACCACGTCGCACCGGGCGCCGACAAGGCACCTCCGATCGTGACATAGTGAACGGTCTTGGTGGGATCCTTGCTCGCCGGCCAGTCGTTATCTGGAAACGGACCCGTCGCGGCCATCGAAGCCGTCGTCAGGGCATGGATCATGAACGTCAGGCAGCAAAGAGCGCCCGACAATGAATGGAACGCTTTCATGGGTAAACGGAGGGAACGCTCCTTGGTAACGGCTTCCATGCCTCGTGGCGACCGCAAATATGCTGACAGCGAAGACCATTCCGCGACTCTTGCCCCATGTCCGAGAAGCGCCGCAGGACGCACCAACCCTGCGCCGAAACCGCTCCCGTTCCCCCGTCCGCCCCCCGCGCAAGCGGGTTTCGGAAACTGCCGGCCGTTTGGATTCTCCTGCTCCTTGCCCACAGTCCCATCGCCATCCTCCACGCCGCCCAGGAAGGTGCCCCGTTCTTTCATCCGCCAATCGGTCCCTTCACCGGCCTTCAGGCCGCGGATTTTTCCAACGCGACCACCTACACCACGCAGGACCGGCTTGTCCTAACCCCTTACTTCTACTGGTACGATGCGTTCACCGGGGCCCATCTCACCAACAGCGACGGATCGGACGCGTTGACGGATCATCCGCCCACGCTGACCGGATTCTCCTGGCGATCCCCGGCCTGGCACAGGACGCAGCTGATCGACATGACCGAAGCAGGCATCGACGTCCTGCTTCCGGTCTATTGGGGGGAACCTTCCCAGCGATTACCGGGCAAGCCGGTTTCCGACCAAACCTGGAGTTTCGCGGGAATTCCGCCGCTGGTTCAGGCACGAGACGGGTTGGTTGCCGAAGGAAAGCACCCACCTCGAATCGGCCTTTTCTACGACACCAGCACCCTCCAGTTCAACGCGGCCGGGGAACGCATCGATCTCACCACGGCACGAGGGCAGGCCTGGTTCTACGAAAGCGTCCGCGACTTCTTCTCGCTCGTGCCGCCCCGACACTGGGCCATGATCGATGGCCGGCCGGTGATCTTCCTTTATTCCGCCGCCTTTGCCGTCGCCCACGATCAGCGGTGCATCGATTTCCTGACCTCGTCCTTCGCCCGGGACTTCGGCGGACGAAAACCCTACATCGTGCGGGAGATCTCGTGGCAGGCCGAAACCGATCAGGTCTACGCCTGGGGAGGCGCCCTCGGGCTCAAAAATCCGGGCACCGCCTCGCTCGGCCCCGGATACGACCATTCCGCCGTCCCCGGCCGCGAGCCACTGATCGTGCCACGCGAACAGGGCACCTTCTTCGAGCGCAACTGGCTCGCCTTTCTCCGCCGCCCTTCGCGCTTGGTCATGATCGAGACCTGGAACGAATACCATGAAGGCACCGACATCGCGGCTTCGCGCCAGTATGGACGCGACTATATCCGGCTGAATCGGAAGTACGCCGACCTCTTCAAGGCCGGCTATGTCCCTCCTCCCGAACCCGGCGCCTTCACTGGATCCCGGCTGATCGAAATCTCCCTTGGCCCCACGAACACCACCTCCGGCCTGATCCAGTTTGAGTCCGCCGACGGCCTTACTCGGGCTTCCACCGAGCAGGGGCGCGCCTGCCGCATCGCCGCGCCAACCCTCCACGGCGGGCGTTTCGTCTACTTCCGCATCGAGGAGAGCTTCAAATGGGCGGAGACCATGGAGGTCCTGCTGGTGGTGGATTACCTGGATGCGGGCCGGGGCACCCTGCGCGTTGAGTACGACGGCAGCGACCTTGCCGCACCCTTCGCAGGCGCCTATTCCCCGAGCGATTCCATCGCACTCTCGGGTTCCGGGGTTTGGCGCACCGCGACCTTGCGCCTGCCAGCCGCCCGATTCCTTAACCGCCAGAACGGTGGGGCTGACCTACGCCTCTCCGTGGGCGACCTGCCGATCGCCTTCAGCCGAGTCCAGATTCTCCGTGAAGGACTGCGCGCCATCCCAAATCCTGAAGATACCTCCTTCGAACTTCAGGTTTATGGCGGTCCGGGCCGAACCTACGACTTGCAATGGTCCGATGACCTCCGAACTTGGGCGCTCCTCGCCCGCCTCCGCCCGGTCGCGGCCGTGTCCCGGTATCTCGATCCAATTCCGCCGGATCGTACGACGCGTTGGTTCCGCCTCCTCCCCACGCCTTCCAGGTAAAGCCCCCTCTTCCTGACCTCACCCCTCGTAGGCCTTCCGGCCGCCTGGAAATTGTTCGGTAGGGAAAAAGACGCGCAAGCCATCCCCCCGGATTCGAATGGCGCCAACCAAGGGACAGACATTTTGGAATCAGAGATCCGTGGCGACTGGGGGACAGGCTTTCTGGTGTTCCGCGCCATTCGACGGTCCGTTCCCCAAACTACGGGACAGACTCTTTATGCGGAGCCGAAGGGCGGCAGCCACACCAACGGCCAGGCGAACGTCTCAAATAGCCTGTCCCTTGGTCTGCTTGAGCCTTTGTACTCAATTTGCCTGTCCCTTTGTGAAAAGGCT
>CAYZAE010000283.1:0-6363 GCA_964476125.1 uncultured Verrucomicrobiota bacterium
AAGACCGTCGAGGCCACGCCCGCGGCATCGTAGATCTCGACGCGATTGATGGCGCCCGGATTGAACACCTGGCGCACGCGCACCGCGTTCGCCACCACCGCGTTGGTGAAGGTGAGATCGAGCCATTCCGGTCCCGAATCCGCCAACCGACTGGCCCACGCTCTCGGGCTGTCGCCGTAACGGGGGACGTCAGGAGCCCCGGTCGCCCGGGACGCGGAGTAGTCGCCCGAGGTCCGGTACTCGCTGCTCGCGGTGGCGGTGGCCGCCCACTGGCCATTGGTGTCGGCGCCATAGACACGCTCCTGTTCCTCAAGCGTGAGGGGTTCGGGAGGCTCCGGCGGTTCGGGATCGGCCAGGGGAAGCTGGGCCAGCCAGTCGTCGTAGACGTTGTTGACCTTGCGCAGCAGGGCTTCGGGAGGCCGATCGAACCAGGGGGTGCGCTCATAGGCCGCCTCGTACACCTCCAGCGCCTCCGACCCACGCCCTTCAGCCGCCAGCACATCCGCCAGCAGGGCCCTGGGCAGCGGCGCCGCGGGCTTGAGAGCCACCCATTCCTCGGCCTCCCGGCGCGCCTCGGGAAGTCGACCGATCGCGAGGTTGTACTCGATGAAACCCCGACGTCGCGCCATGTCCTGATCCTCGGCGAGGGGTGGCGGCGGAGGTTCGACGAAGCGCAGCGGCAAGGTCACCTGCCCCACCCGAGCGCCGGCCGCGCCCAGAGGGAAATCCCGCGTCTGTTCGGGCGACAGCCACCAATGCCCCGGGGTCAGGGCGCGAACGTTCAAGACCACCCCGCCGCTCCCGGTCAGCACCAGGGTGTCATCCACCGGCACCCGGCGCAGCGCGTACCAGTAGAAGTGCACGGGCCACCCGCGCTTCGCCAGGGGTTTCTCCCCGACGAGATCGGCGATGAGAACACCGGAGTCCGAATCCTGCGCCGCGAGCTTCGTCGCAAAGCCCAGCAGGCATCCCAAACCGAGAAGGAAGGCACGTAGGTTCATGGGATGGAGATCAGGGAGTGTTCGGGCATTTGCCCGTGGTCACGGGTCGCGCCGGTGCGCTGTCGCGCACACAAAGCTGCGAGAAACAATGGCCAGCCGTGGCATGTCCGAAACGCGCGGGGTTCACGCCCGTGCCCTGGCAATTCTTGCAGAACGAAAAGATTTCGCCTTCCGAGAAGTCGACCAAGTCGGCTCGCTGGAAGGTGATCCGGTCGAGGGGACGTCCCGCCGGAACATAGGCCCCGGCGCAATCGTAACGCATGAAGCACTTTTCCATTCCGGAATGCTGGCCTCCGCGCCGGGCAATGTATTTGCGGGTCGGGGCCGGCGGTGGCGCGTTGGTGGATTGGTCGGGGAGCGTCTCCCGCGATGCTCCCTCCCGGAACACGCGGATGAGCCCGGGAACTCCGGTGGGGGTCAAGGTCCCGGTCTTGGGGTCGGAAGTCATCTCCTGTTCGAAGAACCGGCGGAGCTTCGTCCCATTGGCCGAAGTCACCTCCAACACCAGCCACTGGGCGTGGTAATCGACGTTGCCGTGATGTTCCACCCCGATGGCATGGGCGATCTCATGGATGACGGTCTCCACGGTGTTGTCCTTGGGATGAATGACCACCCGCTCGGTGTTCTTGGGACGCCACGGTTCGCGTTTGATGTCCGCGAAGGAGATGATGGCGTCCCCGGAGGCGGTGCTGGGCACCACTGCCAGGCCGTGCTGGGGCTCGTTGGATGATTTCGGAGAATTCGCGTTCCGGTTGGGATTCATGACCCGCGAGTCATGCCATTCGTCCGATTCCAGTTCGTAATGGACCTTGAGTCCCTTGCGGTCGCCTTCCCGGGTTTTCACCTCCAGCAAGCGACAGGCCGCGGCCACCGGACCGCCGTTGTAGTTGCGCACGAAGAGATCCTTCACCGCTGGATCCAGGGTGACGTGCTTCCCATTGACGCGAAAACCCCGGTACTCCTCGTACACACAAAACCCATCCCCCTTCTGTCCATCACCGGTCGGCTGATCATCGAGATCGTCCTCATCGCCCGCCCTCACCTTGTTGTCCTCCCGCCATTTCCTGGCCACCAGGGTTCCGGGATCCCGATCCGGAATCGGGATGAGATAACGCTTCTCCTCCCCGACCTTCAGGTGGCCCACGATCTCCCGCCCATCCGCGAGATCGGCGTACACCTGGAGGTTGGCGTGGGCCCCGAAATCAAAGCACTCCAGCAGAACCCACGAGCTTGGCAGATTCGGGTCCTCGCCCGGCATGGGGATCACGCCCGCCTTGGATTTCTTCGGGGAAAGAACCATGGCCTGGGGAATCGTGGCGATGAAGCGCAGGTCGAACTCGGGATCGTCCGGGGGCGCATTGGTGCCCGGAGGCAGGGGCCAGTTCAGGCACACGCCCGGTTCGCGCGAGATGTCCGACAGCTCGAATCGAAACCGGCGCACGGGCGGGATGGCCGCCAATTGCTGCGGCGTCGGCGATTCCGCCTTCGGCCGAAGCGTCGCCTTCAACCGCAGGGGACGCGGCCCCCCCTGGTCCGGCGTCTCCAGATTCCCCTCCGGCCGCCACTCCGCATACGAGGTCCCGGGTTGGGTGGCATCCTCGATCTCCACGCGCACCTCCAGATCGTTCCAGTCGGGCCAGAACTGAAAGGAAGCCGTGCGCCTAAAGCTTCCCTCCCCCCGACCGCTGCCGTCCCCCGAAGGGCCTTCGACGACCGAGCGCCCTGAGAAGGGTCCCACCGCCTTGGGTGCCGTGAAATTCACCGGCAAATACTCGAGGAAGCCCCGTTGCATCTCGACTTCACTGAAGTTCCGGGTGACCGGCCCATCGAGGGTCCATTGCGTCACTGAGCCGACGGAATTCGCGCCCCAGGGCGCCGCCGGTTCGCGAAGGGTCACGAACTGGCCCGTGCCATCGCTGAGTGAAAACCTCAGGTCGGGTTCAATGCGCAGACTCAGGGGACCCGAGTACGATCCCTGAAGAACACCCTCGCCGCCCGCCCACACGCCTCCCCCCAGGGCGTAGGAGGAGTAGCTCGACAGGATCGAAGCGGAGGCATTGGCCGAAACCACCCTCCACCAAACCGTGGATCCGGGAAAAAACTGCTGCGGGGGAGGAAACTCCAACTCCATGAAGACCGTCGTGTGGTTCTGTTCGGACCCCCGCTCCTGATTCAGGTCGCTGGAATACGACCAGCTGGATCGGTAGTCCACCTGGGACACCCCCAGGAGCCTCGGCACCCCCAGCCACCCCGACCAGTCGACCGGCATTTCCCGGTTGGGATCCACCGGCGGCAGCGGTGGCAAAGGATCCTCGTCAGCGGACTGGCCCGCGGCGGAAAGGGCGCTGGCGAGCGCCAGGGCAAAAAGAATTCGGACGCCACCCAGGCGCCGTGAACCCGACCCACAAACAAAGCGCAGATCCGTCTGCTCCATGGCAGCCTCGGATGTAGTCGAGAGTCCTGGCCGCCGCAAGTGGGTTATGGCCTTCCACTCCCCACTCCCTCCTCCCTACTCCCAGCTCACTTCACCCGCTTCTCCTGGCGGGTGACGATCGGCACATATCCCACCTCCAGACCCGCGGGCGGCGTGACGAGCACGGCCGGATCCAACTCGGCCAGCTTCCCAATTCGCGGGGCGGGCAGGTACTCCCGATCCTTCTTCCAGACCCGGTGCAGCTTCTCCACCCGCGCCTGGAGGTTTTCACGTTCCTGATCCGTGAGATCCGCGTTGAGCAGGGCCGGTTGATCCGCGAACCGGTACCAGAAATAGGTCACCACGCTGCCATCGCCGAGGTTCGACTGGAACGGCCCCGCCACCGGGCCGGGCTTCTTCCAGGAACTGCCCGGAACGTCCGGAGTGACATAGGGCTCCGACGGTTCGTCCCGGGGCTTGAGAAAGCGGGCCCTCACCAATCCGGTCTCCGAAGGCACTTCCTCGGGCTTGACCGCGATCCATTCGGCCTTCCGAACCCCGTTGGTCACCAGGCGATAGAACTCGGGCAGGGTGACACGCGGACATTCTTTCGAGTCCTGCCGGGTGATCGGCGGACCGCTCCAGCGGTAGCCAAAGGTGTCTTCCTCAAGAACAACCGGCGTCGCCAGCGAACTCCAGGCCATCGGGACCCTGGCCTTCGACCCCACCTCGGGTGTGTAGATTTTCCAGGTGGCACGACCTCCCGGCGCGAACCGGTGCACGACCGCCGCCGAAGCGTCGATGGCCCCAGCGGCTTCCGGACCGCCCTCGAACCAAGCTTTCACCGCGTCCCAGAGCGCCTTCCGCTGGTAGGACATCACCCGGTGCACCACCGGCGAATCGCCACCCGGCCCCGCGGGAAACGAGGTCTCCGCAATCCGCGCGTACGTGTCCCCCTTCGCGTCCACCGACTGCATGGCCGGCACGTACTGGGTTTCCATCTGGAGGGCGCGGTTGGGCTGGGAGGGCCGGCTGTCCAGCAACTGTCCCGCCATGCGCGGTTCGTCCACGGCCGTGTGCGACCAGAAGAACGGCGTGAAAAAGGCCACGGGTCCTTTGAAGTTCCCGGTGTTGAGAAAGAGGGTCCAGGACTGGTCCCCGGTGGGAATATCACTTCCCGCGGTACGGGGTTTTGCGGTCGTGAGCGGCAGAGGCAGATAGCCGTATCCGAACAATTCGCCGCAGGTCCCCTGTTTCAGATTCAATCCATCCGGCGGCCAGAGCACCCAAGGACTCAACTGCGCGACCCCGTACTTGCCCTTGGGCCGGTCCCAATCCCGTCCCTGTCCGGCTCCCGGCCCGTTGGCCCATTCC
This sequence comes from uncultured Verrucomicrobiota bacterium, assembly GCA_964476125.1. GTDB lineage: Bacteria > Verrucomicrobiota > Verrucomicrobiia > Limisphaerales > CAIMTB01 > CAIMTB01. Next base: position 4,789 of record CAYZAE010000283.1, read on the forward strand.
GTGAAATTCGGAGCCACACCGCCCATGATGAATTTCGGCGTTTCCGTGGCGAAGCGCGTGTCCCGCCACCATCCCAGACCTCCTTCGATGTCCGAATACAGATTCGTGGGAGCGCTGCCGGCGTACTGGGCGAACATCCAGGTCCCAAAAAGCCCCGTCTGGAAACGATTGCCCGGGTATTGCTTCAGCAGAGGCCAGGCGGACACGTACATGGAGAACCCCGCATCGAACGTTTCCGGCACCTTCTCCTTCGGCACGATGAGATAGCCGGCCATCTCCCCTTCCCGGATCGGATTCGAAAGCACCTTCAGCATCCCCTTCCCCAGCGCGTCGCCCACCAGGAAGTACGTCTCCGCGTTGCCGAACTCGTGGTGGCCATGGCCCGGGTTCGGTGAATCCTCCGGCTTGCGCACGAACTCATGGGTCGGAACAAAGATCACGTTGGCGCCCAACTCCGGTCGGGAGGCGGCGGTTTTTTGCGCCTCGCGCAGTTTCGTCCACTCCGGAGGTGCCTCCACCCAGGGCCCGGTGAGTTCTCCGATCACCACCGGAAGCGCCGGCGCTTCGAGGTCCCGGCGGACATCCTGGATCAGATTCACCAGGTTCTGTTCGTACTCGGGAATCGCTGTCCGCGGATCCACACCGTCGTTCCAGCCGTGGTACCAGACCAATCCGGCGAGTTCATGGCCGCGTCCCTTGGCTGCCGGAAACTCCTTCTCCAGGTTGGCGAGAGCCTCCCGAACCTCGGTGATCATCCGGGTGTAATACCTGCCCACCTCGCCGCCCGAGGACGGCGGACGGAAATCCCTGAAGAGACTCTTCCCACCCCAGGCGGTCTTGATCAGCAGCACCGGGTTCTCAAGCGCATCGCCCACGACATGGCCAAACTGGAGTTCCGGGCCGAAGTGGTGCTTGCCGCCATAGACCGCGAAGCCAACGCCCAGGGGACCGGAGAGCAATGGCTGTCCCTCCCGCTGATAACGCACCCAAACGTCGTCACGAACCGTCCACTGCCCGTCCGCACCCCGCAGATGCCCCAGCAGTGCGGCCTTGGCCGGATCCCGCAGCAACGTGGCGAGTGTGCCGCGGCCCTCGTTGTAATCCCGCCCCTCCAGATCCACCACGGCCTGGCCCTCCATGTTGGATTGGCCGGCGAGAATGAAGACCTTGACCGGAGCGAGGGACGAGTCCGCGCCACGAACGAACCCGGTCGAAAGGAGCACCGCGAGGGACCAGAAAGCGAGCGATGGGAATCTCACGCCGCCAATTGGGGTCAGATCGCTGATTTTGACAAATGGTTTTCCGGGCCGATGCCGGCGCCGGGTCTTCCGGCTCTGGAGTGCGGCTGCCCTCTGCCGCTTTCCATCCCGCGCGACGTCCTTAAACCTCCGCCTTCCCTTCCCCCCCCCATTCGCAGATCCCGCTTCGGCACTTGGGGTCGGGCCGTTGCCGGCGCGGGTTTCCTTCCTCCGGTCGAGCAAAGCGGCAGAGGGCTGCCGCACTCCATACCTCCTCGCCTTTGGAGTGCGGCTGCCCTCTGCCGCTTTCCATCCCGCGCGACGTCCTTAAACCTCC